>JAPCJP010000052.1:5903-10625 GCA_027886885.1 Nitrososphaerota archaeon
GCCGAGGTCTCCGTGCAGGGCGACCGTCGAGTCGGCGGGAAGGGTCGCGGCCCTTCCGGGGTGCTCGCTCTGCGTCATATTGGGGTTCACCCAGGACACGGCCGGCAGGCTGCCGGACTTTATCTGGGCCATAAGGTCGTTTGTGTTACGCAGATTATTGCAAAGGGGCTGGGTCTGCTGGACCGCAGGAAAGTCCTCTAGGTCGCCGAAGAATGTATTGAACCCCTCGTAGACGTGCTGGCCGTCCAGGACCTTGGCATTGAAGGGCTTGCAGTCCCACTGGTCCTGCCAATTGCCCGTGTAGTAACCCCAGCTTATCTTGTCCTGAGAAAGCTGATTGATTATCGTGGCATAGGTCAAATTGTACATGGGAGGGTCAGGCGAAGTCCACGGGTCCGCGGGGAAGTTGGATCGCGCCGAGACCTCATACAGACGATTGGGATATGTGTAGCTGAGTTGGCTTCCAAAGAAGTTGGCGTCGAGCGCATAGTAGCTTGCGTAGTCCCAATAGTCCGGCAGCGTAGCGCCCGTGTAGTATCCCATCGAGTAGTTAGCGAGGGCTGCTTCTTTCGGGATGAGCTTCTGAGCGTAGATGAAGCCGTCCATATTGCCGTTGTCGTAGGCAATATGGGACGTGTTCCAGCCGTGGTTCAGGTCCTGTTGTTGCGCCTGGCCGGAGTAGCTGTCCATGTCGAAGGGTTGAAGGCAGCCAGCGTTCGCGTCGCCGGGGACCAGAGGCTCGCATATCGTGGAGTTGAGACCGTATCCTGCTGCTAGTCCCGGGAAAGCGCCGAAGTAGTTGTCGAACGAGTGGTTTTCCTGAGTGATGATCACGATGTGGTTTATCGGTGTGACGGCGTTGTGACCAGAAGATGCGGTCGCTGCGCTCGCCGTGGGGATGACCAGGAGGGCAATTACCAATGCCGAGATGACAGATTCGTACCGCAGGACAGGACCGTCGTCTCGAGGCCTCGTGTCCGCTAAACCAGTAGTGGGTTATTTTAGGATGAGCCGCTCAGCAGTGGGTCTTCTTGGAAATAGCATGAACGCAAGCGACTTTCAGTCACGAGAAGAATGTGGCGTCTCGAGACGATGACGGGGGCCAAACGACGCTGGCCTAATCAAGGTCGTTCGGGGTTTGGCTCCAGACCTTCATGCGAGGCCAAGGCTCGGCCATAATAGAGGTAAACTTGTGCGCAGTACCCCTGTGAAACGCTCCTGTCAAAAGCGAGTTGTAGATCGTCCCTTGATATATTGAGCAGAGGCAAGTCCAGGATCCCATGACGGGATAGAGCAACGAGTAAGCCTGAGATTGCGTGACAGGGTGGGTCCCCTGCGTTGCCAGCTCAGAGATGGCACTGATTTCCGTCCCCGCATTTTGGTCCGCGAATATTCCCATCGGCGACTCTGTGTCGTTGGCGTAGGCGTCGAAATGCAGCAGGACGTGATTCGGATAGAGGGCAAACATGGTAGAGATAGTCGCCAGATTGACCTGGTTGTAGGTCCCCGGCTTGACGGTCGGAGAGATGTAGGCGTTGTTCTGCCAAGTGTCTCCGGCGGCCGGCGTGATGATCCCATACCCCGTCGCAGCGTTGTTGAGGATGTAGTTGAGTTGTGGGAACGTGGTGGCCAGCTCCTGCATCATCGAGTTGAAAGTCGCGTTCCCAACCGCGCTGTAGTAGACGATAGCGTGGTCGAACCATATCCCGTTTAGGTCCATCTGATTCACATACTCGCTGACCTTCTGATAGACACTGGTCGTGCTCGTCAAGTTGAAGATCTGAAGATCTATCCTTCCGTAGACCACGGACGCGTGCTTTTCGAGAGAATCGACATATTCCTTGACGACAGGGATCATGGACGTGTTCACCGTTTTCCCCGGGATTTCGTCGACCGCAGTGACGAGCCTCAGGTTGGCTTTACCGACGCTGCCGCTGAGGGCTGACGCCTCGTGCAGGACCTGAGCCCGGGTTATTCCAAGTTCCGTTGTGGGATAGAACTCTCCGCCGACGTACCCGAACAGCCAAACGAACGTCGGGGACGTCTGCCCTGGTGACGCCTTTTCTACTTGGACTGCGGGGACGGTAGAAAAGACCGGTACCAGCAAGATTATGGCTATTGCAAGAACGAGTAGCTTGCTCGAGGTGATCACGGTTCGACGCTGTCGGTGCCGCCTAGCGAAAACGCAATCAAGTGACCAGGGGTGTTTGAAAGTCCATAAGTCGTCCAGAGGGCCAGGCCGTCGACGATTGCCGGGGGCCCCCAACTCCACAGGAACGCGGAGCCAGTCGGGTCGTTATACTGCCAGAGGACTGCGCCCGTCTTGGCGTTCGCCGCGTAGAAAGTGTGGTTCCCGTCAGAGTAAAAGACCAGGTTGTCGGCGCTGGATACGCCACCAGCTCTCCCGGCCAGATTGGTGGACCATACAACCGAACCTGTTGCTGCATTAATGGCGTAGAGAGTGGAGTTCGGCGCTACTGAGTCGGTAGAGCATTTGATTAGTGCTTTGGTCGCCTGACAATGGCTAGGGTCGTTTAGGGCCATCGTGTATATCATGTTGGTATTCGAACTGAAAGAAGAGAACGTGTTGTCGCCCCCGTCATCCCCCGGGTACATCGTGAACCCGGTGGAATTCACCGAAGTGTCCGGGACGTCGTCGTTGAGGTGTATGCCCACCGGAACGTCATGGATCACCGCGCCCGTAGCCGCGTTGAGCTCGAAGTAAATCCCGGCTTTTCCGCCAACGCCGACGATTTCGGTCTTGACATGGTGTATCGTCACGTTGAAGAGTTGGACAGGCATCCCCTGGTCCCAGTCGGTGTAAGCGGGGTTGGTCTCCTGGTGATACCATACCAGCTGGCCGTTCTTCGAGTTGAGCGCTATGATGCTCTCCGAGTATAGGTTCGTGTCGGCCTGGGACGGCTGGCGGACGAACGGGTTGTTGGTCGCGTATGGGTTGCCCGTGCCGAAGTAGATTATCCCCGTGGTCGGATCCACCGCTGGAACGTTCCACACCGCCCCACCTCCGCAGTAGCACCCTGCCGTCCCGTTGGTGCCCCAAGTACTCTGATAGAAGGCCTGATTCGTCGAGTTTATCGGTCCTGGGGGAACTGTGTAGAACGTCCAAAGATGGGCGCCATTGCTCTCGGAGAAGGCCTGAACCACGCCCCTCGTGGGACCTGTGTCTCCCTGGGTTTCTCCCACAATCAGCATTCCATTGTAGACCAGGGGAGCGGCCTCAGCTCCCTCGTACGGGTACAGGTTGCCGACCAGCGTGCTGGTGATGTTGGCCATCCAGTTCAACGCGCCTGTCTTCGCGTTGAGCGAGACGAGAATGTTGTTGTCCGTGGCCTCGAAGACCTTCCCCCCGCTGACCGCGACCCCCACGGCCGTCCTATACGAGAACGGCGCAAGCCCGGTCGAGGGCCCGTCCTCCCACACTAGCGCGCCGGTCTTTTCGTTCACCGCGTACACGAACGGCGGACCCGCAACATAGACTATCCCCTTGACCACCACCGGAGTACCTGCGAGGTTGTTCAACGGAATCGACCATGCGGGAGCCAGGGTCCCGACGTTTGCGGCGTTGATCCTAGTTTCCGGGCTGAACCCCGTGTTCTGCTGGTTCTGCATCTGGTACGCCCACGGGACGTTGGCGTTGCTGGTAGTCCCCGCCGTGCTGCCAACCACCTCGCTTGCCAAGACGCTTCCCGCCGTCCCGAACAGCAGTAGGACCACAAGGGAGATGGCCAAAGACACGGATTTTCTTTTCATCGGAGTAGAACTACGGGATTCTGTGCTGAGGTAATAAACAGTCTTGAGAATCCAAATCCAAAATGATGATGATTGCCCTCCATTTCCATGAAGAATCCAAGGAGGCTATTCCGCGTGGCAAGATCTTGGCGGACTCATATCGCCGGGGGTCGTGTTGCGGAGCGTCTGTGGCAGGTTATGGACTGAAGGGAACAAAAGCTGACTGCGCCTTCCGGTCCAGCCGAAGTGATCCGTCACGCGGCGCCGAGGCTGAATGCGATGAGGTGTCCTGGGGAGCTGGAGGTGCCGTACGTCGTCCAGAGGACCAAGCCGCTTACTATCGAGGGCGGCCCCCAACTCCACAGATAAGGCCCGCCCGACGGGTCGTTATACTGCCAGAGGACTGCACCCGTCTTGGCGTTCGCCGCGTAGAAGTTGTGGTTCCCGTCCGAATAGAAGATCAGGTTGTCCGCGCTGGACACGCCGCCCGCCTTGCCGACTAGCTGGGTGGACCACGCCACCGCCCCGGTAGATGCATCGATCGCGTAAAGCGTGGAGTTCGTCACGATTGTGCTCGTGGCCTGGCACCGTACGAGCCCTCCCTTGAGGTCGCAATGAGAAGGCTCGTTCCAGGCTACCGTGTACACCATGTCGGTCTTGGGATTGTAGGAAGAGAAGGTGTTCTCGCCTCCGCTCGTCCCGGGATAAAGCAAGAACCCAGTAGAATTGACCGAGGTGTCTAGAATGTTGTCGTTCAAGTGGATTCCGACAGGCGTCTGGTGGATTACCTTACCAGTGGCCGCGTTGAGCTCGAAGTAGATTCCCGCCTTGCCACCTGCGCCGACAACCTCTGTCGTGACGTGTTTTATCGTCGTCGTGAAAAGCTGAAGCGGCATCCCCTGGTCCCAGTCGGCGTACGCGGGGTTGGTCTCTTGATGATACCACACCATTTCCCCGTTTTGCGAGTTGAGC
>JAPCJP010000119.1 GCA_027886885.1 Nitrososphaerota archaeon
CCGATGGTGTCTTCGTCCTCCACAACGTCGTCCGTCGGGACGACGTCGAGCACTACGGGCGCGAACACCACTTCCACTACCGCTGGTTCTACGGGGACCCTCACGTTCAAGATCGCCCAGCCACTCATCGTAGCCCCCGGCCAGGACGAGAGCGTCTCGGTGACGTTCTCGGCGATTGGGAACATCTCGGGCAACTACACCCTTGGAGCGTCGGCGCTGCCGAGCGGCGTCACGGCCACCTTCCAGCCAAGCTCCGTCGATTTCCCATCCGGGCTTTCCAGCTCGGTCACAATGACCCTCACGGCCGCCAGCGGGGCGGCGGTGGTAAACTCCACGGCGAGCGTGCAAGCTACCGCCGGCTCGAGCGTTTTCACCCAGCCGTTCCCGATCATGAGCGTCCAGGCGCTCGTCTTGATTCAGGGCAACGCCTTCAAGCCGAATTCAATCTCGGTCGCGGCAGGAACCAAAGTGTACTGGCTCGACTTGGACTCGACGGGAGGGGAGGTCGGAGTCAACGGCGGACACGATGTCACAGCCCTGGACGGGTCGTTCTCGTCAGGCACAGGCAACCTTGTGCAGTACAGCATCTATGGTCACACTTTTGCCTCCGCGGGGACGGTTCAGTACAAGAGCGCTGCGCAACCCTCCATAACCGGCCAGATCGTAGTCACTGGCTGATTCCCCTTTCGCCTCGTAGGGTGGTTGCGCTGAATGGGTCTTACCGTTGCCTGCGTCTCGCGAGGAACGCCCAAGTCCCGGCGATCGTGCTCAGCGCCCACACGTTCAGCAAGAGGACGCCTGGGATGTATATCACTCCCCAGAAGAAGGGTGCCTTGATAGACAGGTAGACGAAGCTTGCCCCAGACAGCAGGGTCACCACCGCGACGGCCCAGTACAAGGCCGGATTTCGGAGCAACGACGAAGACACGCTCAACAAACCGGGGTGGACCTTTTTTAGGATTCTGCCGCGAGATGGGATACGGCCGCTTCGGAAGACCTCCCCCTGTCGCCGAAGATGAAGACGACGTTCATCAGGCCCAGCAGGGTCCCGATGCAATAGATGAAGATGGACACTCCGATAGGGATTACCAGAGGGCCTATGATGTATGTGATCAAAGACGACCCGACCTGTGTCGCGAAGGCGTAGGTCCCCCCGATGTAGCCAGCTGTGAACATGAGGCTCGTCTGCGTGTAGACGGGCACCTCGATGAGGACGATGCTCGTGATGGCGAGGAACTTGTCGCAGGACTGGACACCCGTGATCCGCCTTATCAGGTCTAGCAAGACCGCCCACCCAAGCGTTCCGAGCACACCCACGATGAGGAACACGAAGTACGCGATGAACATCCACGTCCCCGGCCAGACGGTGAGCTTCAACGGGAAGGCCAGCTGGGGGATGATGACAGGGGTCGTGAACGCGACCGCCGCGAAGACGTTGAATATCGTCAGGTAGACGAAATACCTGACGAGCTTTTCTAGGCTTATCGAAGCCACATCTTTCGCCGAAGGGCAGCCGTATTTAACGGAATGTTCGACTTGGCGACCCTGACACGAGGTCGGGACGGCCTGGGCCGAAGGTCGACGCGCCGGGGGCGGGGGGTCTACTGTGCTGAGGCGACCAAGCCAGTCGCACCAGCGGCCGGAGGTAATGCTTTAATAATTTGACATGGGAAGCGTAGCTCTAAGCAATTGGAAAGAAACCTTCCTTTGAATGGCTTTGGACGGCGCTCTGAATGATGAACATTTTCTCAAGAACGACGAAAACTACCGACTTGGCCAGGAGGTTTCTGGCTCTTGGGACTTTCAACGTAGTCCTCTCGGTAGTCTTCACCGCGGTCATCCTGGACCCGTTCCTCTGTGTCTCCGTTTCGCCCGGACAGTTCGGGTGCCATGACAACATGGTCACGAGCTGGCCCGGCACGTGGCTCTTCATAGGATACTTCACTTGGCTGATCGTCGGGGTCCTCGGCGCCTTTGGGTGGGCGGCGCTCTACTATCTCGGCGACACGCTTCGGGGCAAGTCTGAGATCAACGCGTTCTTCTCCCGCGTTCACGTCATCGCGTTCGAGGTGGGAGTCCTGGGCGCGACGGCCTGCATGGCGGCGGTCGGCTACGTCGGCGGAGGCGTCATCGCGACCGGAGGGGGCGCCGCTGTAGCTGCGGAGGCGATTTCTCTCGACATCTTCCCGCCTCTCTCGAACAACACCGCGTCGGTCTTCAACGACATGCCCGTCATCGTCGAGGCGGCCTTCATAGTCGTGGCACTTCTCGGCATCTTGCTGGGCGTACTCAACTACGTCAGCGCAAAGTCTTCGAGTCAATAGTCATGACAAATCCTAGCCGCGGTGGCCAAGGGTTAATATCGCCCCTCGCCAAGTCATCCACAAGGAAGGATGCATCATGACCAGCTTCAGCCGCTCTGCACAGACTCCTCGGGGGCGTCTGGCTATCTCTGCTCTCGCCGTCGCGGTCGTGGTCTTCGTGGCCATAGGAATCGCGGTCGAGCTGGTCTTCCTTCCAAAGGCCTCCGTTTCTTCCACTCCAAGCACCACCGCCACCTCGACAGCCGTGTACACTTGCTCAGGCT
>JAPCJP010000015.1:0-10470 GCA_027886885.1 Nitrososphaerota archaeon
GTCCACGTCTATCTTGGGGGCGTAGAAATTCCCCTCCTTCGCCTTGACCTCGTAGGGGAGTCCCTTGGATTCCACCACCCTGGTGAGTGTCTTGGTCGCCCTATCCCACTCCTCGTCGGTCCCCATGGTCTCGTCGGGCCTCGTCGATATCTTAACCTTGAACTCGAGCTTGAAGACCCCATACATCTTCGCCATCAGGTCGAGCAGGTCGGCTACCTCAGCTTCCGCCTGCTCCTCGGTCGCGATGATGTGCGCGTCGTCCTGGGTGAGGATCTTGACCCTGAAGAGGCCCGTCGCCACGCCGCTCAGCTCGTTACGGTACAGAGGGTCGAAGATGGCGAACCTGACCGGGAGGTCCCTGAAGCTCCACTTCCTCGACCTGTACACCAGGAATGACGAAGGGCAGTTCATGGGCTTGAGCCCCATCTCCTCGTCCCCGAGCTTGGTGAGGAACATGTTGTCCTTGTAGTGCTCGCTGTGCCCGCTGACGCCCCAGAGGACCGTGTTGGCGAGGGCCGGGTTGCTAATCTCCTGATAGCCTCTCCTCGCGAGCTCCTTCCTGATGAAATCTACCAGGAGGTTCCTCAACTTCCAGCCCTTGTCGTGCCAGTAGACCATCCCCGGTGAGGGCTCCTGGAAGCTGAAGAGGTCAAGTCTCTCGCCGATTATCCTGTGGTCCGTCTCGGGGAGGCCAGCAAAGTCGCTCTTCTTTATGCGCGCAAAGGCCTGGTCCTCGCTCATCTCCTGGGCCTTCCGGGGTGCAGGCGGGGGGGCGATGACCTGTTTCTCGACGGAGCCGTAGTACCTCGACTGCTCAGCCAGCGGGTGCCCCTTCACCTTGACCTGGAAGGCCTTGTTCCAACCGAAGGGGGCCCTGTAGGTCTCCAGCCCTGCCTCCTTGGCGTAGCTCTCCATGGCCTTGAGCACCTCGAGCGCCTCCTTCGGCCTGGCGAGGTCCTGGCTCAGGTGCGCGTACGGGTAGATTATGATGCGATTGACCTTCAGCTTGCCGAGGAACTCTTTGGTCCCCTCGATGGCCTTCTTTGCGACCTGGTCGTCGTCCCCCTTCTCCACCGAGGTGAAGAGCACGACGATCTCGTCGTAGTGCCGCTTCTCCTTGGTGGCCTCCTCCGCTAGAGAAATCTCCTTTTCTTTGGGCTCGTACTCGATGAAGTCAAGATGCTGCTGAAGGATTCTCATCTAACTCGCCGCGAGCCTAGCTCCATCTCGCTCGCTCTGCAGACCTGTCTTTCTTGGTCGCCTTCTTCCACTCTTTGTAGTGTTCGCGGCATAGGTAGACCCGCCGGTCGTCCCCGCCGGCCGATAGCCCGCTCCCCGCGAGCTGCTGCCTGCTTATGGACCGCTCGCCCGGGTTCTTGCACCCTGATGCGGAGCACCCGACTCCCTTGTCTATCTTGCCCATCGTCCCACGGGTTTTTTCAGTGCCTAATTAGAATGTTTGTTCTGATAGGATAGGCCTTTCTCACGATTTTTCCGGGGAAACGTCATAAAGGGAGGGGGAGGTCCTAGGAGGGTGCTAGACAGGCTGAGGGGGCGCATAGCTTCCGCCTCGCTGAGGCTTGGGAAGGCAGCGTCGAGGGTGATGCCATCCCCGACGGCGTGGACGGTGCTGGGGCTGGCGCTCTCTTTGGTCGCGGCGTTCTTCTTCAGCCGAGGCACTGCTCACAGCGCGGCGATTGCTGGCCTTGCGCTCCTGGGCTCGGGGTTCCTCGATATCGTAGACGGGTCGGTGGCGAGGGCCACCGCACGGGTATCGAAGCGCGGCTCCTTCCTGGATTCCACGCTCGACAGGATCGGTGAGGCGGCTATCTACTTCGGGATATTGGCCGGAGGTTATTCCCCGCCTTTCCTAGTCCTTCTCGCCCTCGCATTGAGCCTGTTGGTGAGCTACACGCGGGCCAAGGCAGACTCTCTACAGGTGAGCCTAGCGGGAGTGGGGATCGGAGAGAGGAGCGAGAGACTTATCGTCTTGATACTGGCTTCGTTGTTCGGCCTGGTCTCCTGGGGCGTGATCGTGGTCGCGGCGCTCGCAGCGGTCACGTTCGTTGAGAGGGTCGCGAGGGTCACCGGGTCGCTGAAATAGAAACCTCTGCTACCTGCGCGCGACCATCTTTCTTTAGGCCCCGTCTCGCGCGACCGGTTCTGTTTGCTATCCAAGCTTCGACTATTTCCTCCATTTCCAGGGGAGAGAGTTTGATTCTCCTCTTGCGGTTCCATACCTCTACCGAATCTTTGGCGAATTGTCGCCAGACGCTTTGCATGTATACATCAGTGGTAACCTTTCCTTTGATGATGCCTGAGGGTGGAAAGAAAGACAGTGCGGCTCTAGCTTCGAGAGCCTTCAGGCCTGTAAGCTCGTTCGTCAGCAAGCCAAGAAGGATGTATGCTCGTGAGCCTTGGACCTTGGCGATGTGAGTCGGGAGCCTTCCATCCGCAGGGGATGCCCCCGCAATGACTGCCACCCCCAAATATTTTGCGATTTCATTAATTGCTACATTGTCATTCATTGCTCCTGATACCAAAAGGGAGGTTGTATCATGTCGCCGGTGGTATCCTACGCTTATGGAAGCTTCGTCAACTATCCACTGGGCCACTCTGACTCTGGATGTAGGGTCTGCTAGCAAGCTCGAGAGTCGCTGGATGACTGGTTTTTCCGGTTGCAAATCTGGATGTAGACCAAACTTCCTTGTCCAACGCCCGACAGTTCGCCGCGAAACATCGAAGGATATCGCAACCGAAGTCTGAGTCCCTAGATCGTGAAATGCTTTTAGGATTTGTTCAGGGGCTGGTCTGGAGTTGCGGTTCTTGCGCGATTTATTTTTCCTGCGGTGGCTGTCTCGAAGCTGACCAGCGATTTCCACTTCTTTCCGTTAGGAAACATACAATCGGAACTTATATCCGCCAATGTCCGAGAGGTAGAGAAGTCCAGAGAGAATCAAGTCTCTCTGAATCGCCAGGGGTGATTTGCCTAGCCGAACCTGCGCTCTGCCTTGGCTCTGACGTTTACTATGCCGTAATGCACGGCACAAGAGACGCAGTAGTATTTCACTTGGGTCGGACTTGCGATGTAGGCGCCGGCCGCCCTCAGTTCTCTCGCCAGCTGCGGCTCGACCAGGCTAGTCCTCGTCGTTACCTTCTTCGCCTTGTCACGGGGGACATGGGCCCCGCAGTTGCTGCAAGAGATGACGGAGGAGCTGCCCTTGCCGCCCTTGGAGCGTCCTCGGCTCTTCCGCTTCTTTGTCATTCTAACACACCGCCCCGAACGGTTCCTTAAAAGGATGGAGGCTGAGACCGCCGCCGTACCATCTTCGGACGGTGCAAGAGCCCAGTTTTTGCCTGGGAGACCGGCCCCATCGGCGCCACAAATCTTCTATACCACCCAGATGGGACGCCGCTAAACCAATGTCGGCACAACCAGTCCAAGCTCTCGGCCCGTCGGGACAGGTGAGACCTCTCCTGGAGGGCAGGACCCAGATGAGGGGCCAGGGCGCGATGGAGAACAACGTCGCGGCGGCCAGGCTGATCTGTTCCATCGTGCGCACTTCCCTGGGGCCCCACGGTATGGACAAGATGCTGGTTTCGGATCAAGACGTCGCGACCATCACCAATGACGGCGCGACCATGCTGAAGGACATGGCAATCCAGCACCCGGCGGGGAGGATACTCGTGGAGGTCTCCAAGGCTACAGACACCGGCGTGGGGGACGGGACAACCTCTGTCGTCGTCCTCGCGGGCGCCCTGCTTGAGGGGGCGGAAGAACTCCTGGTGAGGGGCGTCCACCCCATAGTGGTCGTCTCGGGCTACCGCGCGGCGGCTGCCAAGGCCTTGGAGATACTCGACTCACTCGGGGAGCGGGTCGAGCCCAGGGACAGGGACGCCCTGGTCAAGGTAGCGACCACTAGCATGCAATCGAAGATCATCGCTGCGAACGCAGCCAAGGTCGCTTCGATAGTGGTGGATGCCGCGCTGGGCGTGGCCATCAAGCAGGACGACGGGACCTACAGGGTAGACCAGAAGACCATCAAGGTGGAGAAGAAGGAAGGGGGGTCCATGGCCGACACCGAGCTAATCAGGGGCATCATCCTGGACCAGAAGGTCGCCGGCCCGGCCATGCCGCGCAGGGTCGAGAAGGCCAGGATAGCGCTGTTGAACCTCCCCTTCGAGGTCAACCAGGAGGCTCGGAACGTGATGATGACGATATCGAAGGCCTCCGAGCTCCAGGACTTCCTCGGGGAGGAGGTCGAGATGTACAGGAGGATGGTGGACAAGGTCGTGGCCGCCGGCGCCAACGTGGTCATCTGCCAGAAGAAGATAGACGAAATGGGGCAGCACTTCCTTGCGCAGGCCGGGATACTCGCGGTCGAGAAGAGCTACGAGTACGAGGCCCCGAACATCGCCAGGGCGACAGGCGCGAGGATGGTGCCCCATCTGAACGACCTGACGGAGCAGGACCTGGGCTACGCTGACATCGTGGAGGAGAGGAAGGTGGGACCAGACAAGATGCTATTCGTGATAGGCGCCAAGAACCCGAGGTCGATAACCATACTCACGAGGGGTGCCAACAAGAAGGTGGCCGAAGAGGCCGAGCGCTCAATCCACGATGCCGTGATGGTCGTCAAGGACATGATACACGAGCCTACCCTGGTGGTGGGGGGCGGGGCGACAGAAGCAGAGGTCGCCGTGCAGCTCGCGAGGTGGGCCACCGGAGTGGAGGGGAGGGAACAGCTGGCGGCGGAGAAGTTCGCACAGGCCATGGAGGAGGTACCGCGGACACTCGCCGAGAACGCGGGGCTCGACCCCATCAACCTGATGGCCGAGCTCAGGGCCCGGCACCTAGCAGGCGGGGAGGGCAAGTGGTACGGAATCCCTGCGACGGGCAAGACGATAAAGAACCTGAGGTCCGAGTCAGTCCTTGAGCCTCTAGCGGTCAAGCGGCAGGTAATTGTTTCGGCCACAGAGGCGGTCTGTATGCTGCTGAGAATCGACAACGTGATAGCGATACCCCCGGCCAGGAAACCGCATGCCTATGAGAAGGAAATCGCCGATGCCAAGGCGCAGGGGCACAAGCCGTTCCTCTCACCCTCGAGGCTCGCCTCGCAGGTCTGAGGGAACATCGAAGCAGACAAACTCTTAGATAATCTCGGACCGATGCAGCGGGGACCGCGATGAACGTCCTGGTTGCGGGGTTCATGACCATTGACCGCATCGAGATGCCCTTCAGGACCATCTCGTCGGTTGGGGGGCCTCCATCCTACGCGGGGCTCCTCTGTTCGCGTTTCGGCTTCGACGTGGTGCCGCTGACCAAGATAGGGTTCGACTTTCCCGACGACCAGATAGTCTGGCTTGCCAGGAACGGGCTACAGCTGAAGGCCATCGACCGCAGCACCACCAAGAAGACCACGCGTTTCAAGCTGGTCGTAAAGGACGACCAGCGCTCCCTGTACCTTCTGGACCGCTGCGAGGACCTTTCCATGGACCAGATCCAGGGCGGGCACTTCAATGCGTCCCTAATCAGCCCCCTGGCGCACGAGATACCTCAAGCCGTATTCGACGAGGTCAGGCGCCGCTCTGACTTTTGCTTCCTGGACCCCCAGGGGTACGTGAGGAGTTTCGACGAGTCAGGTAAGGTGTACATCACCCCCTGGAACGACGAGAAGGTCCTCGGGAGCGTGGACGCCCTAAAGATGGACATGGCTGAGGCCGAGGCGATAACCGGCAAGTCGGTGGCGCGGGAGGCGCTCGCAAAGCTCGCGCAGAAGAAGATACGGAAGGCCGTGGTCACCATGGGCGGGGAGCCGGCGCTCGTACTGGACGGAAACCGGATATCCAGGGTCGAGATTCCCAAGGTCAAGGTGGTGGACAGCACCGGGGCCGGCGACATCTTCGCCGGGGGGCTTATCACCTGCTACCTTCGGTCGAGAGATTTTCTCTGGTCCTGCTGCTTCGGAATAGCGGCTTCCTCCATGTCCCTGACCTCCATAGCCCTCGGGAAAGTAGAGCTACCGCGGAGCGTCGACCAGGTGGCGCGAAAGCTGTTCTCTTCGGCGGTCACGGTCGAGACGCTCGCTCAGTAGGACCTTGCGAAGTTCGCCAGGAGTTCCGCTGGCTGACCGCAGGACACGCAGGTGAGCGCTGCTTTCTGCTGGTCGAGGGGTATGTTGACTATCTTGGCGCCTGTCTCCGCCTTGACCTTCTCCTCACACTCGTGCGAGCCGCACCACGGAGCTTGAACCACGCCCCCGACCGACGCGAGGGTCGACTTTAGTTCCGCGAGGGTGCTTGCCCGGTTTGTCCTTGACTTTAGCGATTGTGCCGCGCGGGCGTACAGCGAAGCCTGCATTTCGTCGAGGTCCTTCCTCACCTCTTCGACCGCCGCCTCTATCTTCGCAGGGCGCTTTTGCGAGGTGTCCCTCCTAACCAGGACCACCTGACCCTGTTTGATGTCCCTCGGGCCCAGCTCGATGCGCAGAGGGATGCCCTTGAGCTCCCACTCGTTGAACTTCCTTCCCGGTGTGAGGTAGTCTCTGTCGTCCAGGAGAGTCGAGAAGGAGGCCGAGAGGCCATCCCTCAGCTTCTTCGCCTCCTCCATGACCATCGCCTTGTCCTCGTCCTTGAAGATGGGGACGATGACCACCTGCAGCGGTGCGACCCGCGGTGGGATGACCACCCCCTTGTCGTCGCCGTGGGTCGCTATCATCACCCCGATCTCTCTCGTGGTGATGGCGAACGTGTTCTGCCACACAAACTGTCTCTCTCCCTTCTGGTCGACGAACGAGAGCTCAAACGCCTTTGCGAAGTTCTGGCCGTCCGAGTGGAAGTCAGGCCCCTGTATCGCCTTTCCGTCCGGCATGAGGTGCTCTATGCTGAAGCTGGCTAGCGCGCCTGCGAACTTCTCGCTGTCAGTCTTCCTGCCGACGAGGCCCGGGAGAGCGAGGTAGTTCTCGGTCACCTCCCTGTAGATTCCGAGTATCTGGTCCCTCTCGGCGTCGGCCTCCTCCTTCGTGGCGAACATAGTGTGTCCTTCGTTCCAGAGGAACTCCCTCCCCCTCAAGAACGGTGTAGGGTGCTTGAACTCCCACCTCACGACGCTGTTCCAGAGGTTCAGCCGCAAGGGCAGGTCGCGCCATGACCTTATCCACTTCTTCACCACCTCGTAGATTATCGTCTCAGAAGTGGGCCTGATGGCGAGCCTCTCCTCTAGCTTGGAGTTTCCTGCTTCGGTGACCCACGCCACCTCGGGCGCGAAACCCTCAACGTGCTGCTGTTCCTTCTTGAGCAGACGTTCGGGGATGAAGAGAGGGAAGTAGGCGTTCTGGATGCCGGCTGCCTTGAACCTCTTGTCGGTCGCCTCGCGTATCGTCTCCCAGATAGCGTAGCCTGCAGGTCGATAGACCAGGCATCCGGAGACCGGACTATAGTCGGCCAGCTCGGATTTCAGTATTATCTGCGTGTACCAGTCGTCGAAGTTCTCCGCCTTTTTGGCGGTCACGCCCTCTTGCTTTGCCTCTGACATGCGAGGCACCCTGATTGACCACGGCTTATGAATCTAGCCTGGGACACCTTCGGAAAGGGTGATATCTCCGCCCTCTGGGTGGTGTTGGCACCAGACCTTGAAGAAGATGAGAGTGGGATTCCAGGGAGAGCACGGCGCCTACAGCGAGCAGGCCATCTTCAAGCACTTCGGTGCCTCCGTTGAGCCCGTCCCTTGCAAGAGCGTCCGGGAGGTCTTCAACCTGACAGATGTGGGGTCCGTCGACCTCGGGCTCGTCCCCGCGGAGAACACCATCGAGGGCACCGTCTACGAGACGAGCGACATGCTGCTTACATCGAGCGTCAAGATCATCGGCGAAGAGGTACTCCGGGTGGTGCACTGTCTCATCGCACTGCCGGCTTCCCGGCTCTCCGACATCAAATCGGTATACTCCCACCCCCAGGCGCTGGGACAGTGCAGGAACTTCATCGTCTCGCTCGGTGTCGAACCCATGGTCACCTACGATACCGCCGGTTCGGTGAAGATGATCAAGGAGAAGAAGATGCTCCAGGCCGCGGCCATAGCCGGCGAGAAGGCGGCGGAGATTTACGGCATGAAGGTCCTGAAGAAGGGCATCGAGGACTACGGCCGCAACTTCACCCGGTTCCTCATAATCTCCAAGAACGAGGGTCCCAAGACGCGGGACAGCAAGACGTCCATAATATTCTCGGTACCACACACGCCGGGCTCGCTCTACCACGCCCTGGAGGTCTTCGCCACTGAGAAGATCAACCTCACCAAGATCGAGTCAAGGCCCACGCGGCAGAGGCCATGGGAGTACTACCTCTTCGTGGACTTCGAGGGCCATCGCGAGGAGAGGAAGGTCACAAAGGCCCTAGGCGAGCTCGCGACCAAGACTGTGTTCCTCAAGGTGCTGGGGTCCTATCCCAAGTCCAAGGACGAACTGCTCTGAGCATGAGCGCGGACGAGACGCTCTCGGCCATAGCCCGCGAGGTCGGCGTCTGCACCAAGTGCCCGTTGCACTTGACAAGGACGAAGGCCGTCCCCGGAGAAGGACCGTCGGGAGCCCGGGTCATGATAGTCGGGGAGGGGCCGGGCTCCAACGAGGACAGAGAAGGCAGGCCCTTCGTCGGCGCAGCAGGCTCGAACCTCGACGAGCTCCTGCGCTTCGCCGGACTCGCCAGGGACTCGGTCTTCATAACCAACATCGTGAAGTGCAGGCCGCCGGGGAACAGACGACCCACCACTCTGGAATCAGACACATGCCACTCCTACCTTAGGCGCCAGATCGAGGCGATCGACCCGGCCTTCATAGTCCTGCTCGGGGACACGGCCCTCAAGCACTTCTTCCCCGATGGTACTCTCGCTTCGCTTCACGGTAGGGCTGTGGTCCGCGCCCCGCGGACCTTCTTCCCCACATATCACCCAGCGTCCATGCTCTACAATCCAAGCCTGAAGCAGGTGATGGAGCGGGATTACGCGGAGCTGGGCAGGCTACTTTCAGCTCTTGGCTGAGCGTTCTGCCGGGGTCGTGCTGTCCTTGCTCCCGCCCAGGCCGTAGATGTACAGGTAGATTGCGATGAAAGCCAGCGCGGCCCCGAGAGCCAGGCCGGCAAAGTAGTTCCTCTTCCCCACCTCGTCAACCACCGCCAGGCTGCCGAGGCCACACGCGATGGCGAGGACGTAGTTGGCGCTCCCCTTCCTCAGTGATACGGCAGGGAGCATCAGGAAGCTGACGGCGATGGCGAGGACCGGCAGGATTATCGGATAACGCCCGGCTAGCAGGTTCGAGAACCCTCCCCCGACGTCGAACCCGGCTGCGTACCATGCCGCGAGACCAGAGAGAACGAGGAAGACCACTGCGAAGACCTGCAGCCTCCCGCTCTCCACCGCGAGCTTTTGCCTCCGCTTGGGGAGCGGCTCCGAGGTAACGTCGAGCGTGACCCCGGCCATGACGGCGACGAATGCCGCGAGGAAGATGTAGGGGCTCTCTGCGACCTGGAGGAAGACGGGCTGAGGAAGCGACCAAGAGAAGCCGACCTCCGCCCAGAGATACAGACCGTAGAACAAGCTGAGCGCGAAGGGGACGACGAAGAGGAGGAACGATACATCCTGTATCCTCTCGTTGGAACTCATCACGAATGCTCCTCGGCCCTTGGTTTATGGATTAAAACTCTTTGGGACGGTCAGGAGGTCTTCCTGCCGAACGTCACGTAGGTGGTGTGGCCCACCATCATCTGGGACGGTCGCGTCATGCCCAGCCTCGCCTCAAGGTTCCTCACCAGAACTTCGATGGTCTCCACATTGATGAACCCCTCCTCCTTCATCTTCTCAGTGAGCCGCTCCGCCTGGTTCATCGTCGGGCATATGGCGGCCATGACGGCCGAGGGTGAGAGCGCCAACCTCACCTGCGGCACCATCTCCCAGGGGTCCCCCATGTCGATCAGTGCCGCGTCGAGCTCATTCTCCTCGATCCCGAGCTTGGCGTCCTTGTTCTTCAACGTGACATAATTGATGAGCCCGAACTTCTCAAGGTTCCTTCGGGCTACCGACTGGAACTGCTCATTGAGGTCGTAGCTGTAGACCATCCCGCTCGGCCCGACCATGTAGGCGAAGGTCGCTGTCGCGGCTCCGCTCCCGGTGCCCGCCTCGAACACCCTGCTCCCGGAGTGTATCCCGCAGCGCATGACTATCATAGCGAGGTCCTTTGGATATATGACCTGGGTACTCCTTGCGAACTTCATCACGATGTCCTCGAGGGTCGGCTTCAGGATGAAGAGCTCGTCGTTCATCGTTGTATTGACGATGATCCCGTAGGGGCGCCCGACGAGCGCCATGCAATCGAGTATCCCAAGGTGGGTGTGGAGCTTGGGGGTGTCGACCGGCCTCACCAGCCACTTCCTCCTCCTGTCTCTGTAGACGAGGATGAAGGACGTCTCCCCTATGGTCTCCATGAA
>JAPCJP010000015.1:10480-37370 GCA_027886885.1 Nitrososphaerota archaeon
CAAGGGGCTGTTAACCCCTTCGCCCGGTCGCAGCGCACCCGATCGGTTTGACCCAGTACGCTCTTTCGACCTGAAGTTCGTTACTCGCTTCTGACGCAACCTTAAAGCGACGTATTGCCGATGCTTCTCTCAAGGTCGTATCCGCGCTTGATAATCCCGAGGTTCGGCATCTCCAAGAGAAGGCACCTGCCCGTCTTCAAGCTCCTCGACCACTCCATCAGCCTCATGTCGGGACCAGCGGTGGTCCGCCGATTCTGGCGATGGCGTCTTGCACCGGTGGCTGGCTCGGACTCGGTCCGGGTCTCGACCCCGCTTGACAACCTCGTCATGAGCCGGGACCGCGCTGGTATGATGCTCTACGAGTGGGGAACCTGGAACAGATGGTACGCCCCTGCCAGCTTCGATTTCAGGGGGAAGACTGTCCTCGACATCGGCGCAGGCGAAGGTGAGACGGTCGAGCTCTACAGGCTCCGCGGAGCCAAGAGGTTCATCTGTGTAGAGCCTGACCCCCAAAGAGCAGCCGCGCTCCGGGAAAACTCGACGAAGAACGGATGGGAGGCCGAGGTACATGAGGAGCCGTTCTCCTTGAAGTATCTCGACGTGCCCTTTGATTTCATGAAGATGGACTGCGAAGGCTGCGAGACGATCCTACTCGGCAGGCAGATACGCTTTCCGTGCGTACTAGAAACCCACGGCGAGGAGACGACTGCAGGGTTCCTGAATATTCCTGGGTTCTCCGTTGTCAAGTCCGCCACGAATACATCCCTCGTTACAAACGTCAGGGCGACCTAGAAACTGGCTACGACGGCGAGCCAAGTCATTTAGCGCGAATAGGTTTAAATTCTCTGAAGGCATTAGAATCCTTGCATGCTCCGAACGGGGTCGGAGGTGGACGCGTGACGACGGACGAAGCAGGGGATCAGGGAAGGTCGCATAGCGGCGCTGCGACTCCATCACTCAAGCCCGATTCTCCGGAGGGGTTCTCGGAGGAAAAGCCGGTCAAGGTCGGTCAAGAACTAGACGTGGAGATCACAGAGATGAGCAGACGCGGCGACGGAATCGCCCGCATTCAGGGCTTTGTCGTGTTCGTGCCCAGGGCGACCAACGGCCAGAAAGTGAAAATCAAGGTAGCCAGCGTCAGACCGAACTTCGCCGTAGCTGAGATTATCGAGCAGTCGGTCTAGGCTCGCCACCAGTCGAACGCGAGAAAGTCCACCCGAGCCTTGTCTTCGCCGGCGACAGCGATTATGAACTGCTTTCGCACGGTGGTCGCCAGTCTCCCGGCCCTCACCATGTCAGTCGCTGTGATGCGCGCCCCGCTCTTCTCCACCTGGACGATGTAGGGCGCGTGGTCGATTCCGGGCCCGTGCTCGTAGACCGCAAAATCAGAACCGAACTTTATCCCAGGGGCGACGATGAAACCCGCCTCCTTAAGGTGGGTGTAAACTCGGAACTTTTCGGCGAAGTCGGTGTAGGACCGGACGCATATCTCCTCCATCTTCTCCAGGGATAGCTGCTTCCCGTCGGCGTCGCGGACCTTCAACCGCTTCTTCTTCATGAGGTAGTACCCCTCCATGAGGTCAAGTATCAGGGGGGCATCGAACTCAGCGTCCTTCGGCTTGGGGATACCGAGCGGCTTCCCGTAGTAGGCTTCCTTGAAGAGGGACCTTGAATCGCTAATGTCCCAGACGACTATGCGGTTCTCGAAGAGCCGCCCCATGGCTGATGTCGGTGCGGCCGAGCCCGCCCGTGGGGGCGCCAAGGCTAGACGCCCAGCGCCACTATCGTCGTAGAGTCGGCTGCCCGGAGCGCGGCGTCCGAGCAATCCTCAATGGCCTCGATGGCATCCTTCATCGCAATGAGGTCCCTGTACCCGGCGACGGACTTGAGCACCTCGGTGATCAGCGCCCGCTGCTTGGAGTCGATTTCGTTCTCGAGCTTCTGTATCTGCCCAGCCGTCTCTATGGTCTGGTCGGGGTTTATGGAAAGAGCCCTCACGCACTCGTTCTGCTTGGATACCTCCTCAATCAGGAGGTTGATGAGCTCCACGATGGCGTCCTTGTACTTGCGGGTCTTGGCGATGGAGCGCCTGATGTGGGACAGCTTGAAAGCGGTCCCGTTAATGTGACCAACGATGTCCTCGATGAGGAAGGCCAGCCTCAGCAGGTCCTCCTTGTTCACGAGTAGCGTGCCGACCCTGGCGAGCTCGTTTATGAGCGCCCTGCGCAGCGCCACAACATCCTCTTCGGCCTTCTTTATCCTCTCGAGCGAAGCCTTTAGCCCCGCCTTGTCGTTGCTCACAAGCGCCTGGTATTCTTCGTTCAAGACCCTAGCAGAGTCGGTCACCCTTCTTGCCATGTCTTCGAGAACGAGCAAGGTCCTTCTTCTTGCTTGGAGGTCGGCCTCAGAACCTGACAGTCTAATATTCCCCTCCAAGGGGATGAAATTATTCCAATATAAGGCCGAGGGAGTGACGAATCTCCACTTTTCGCGCCCCTTCAGCCCCCCAAGGATCAGGCTCAGTTGGCTACTCGGACTTTATCTTCTTCAACTGCATCCCGTAAATCTCCACGATCTCTTTGACCGTGGTCGCGTCCTCGGGCCCCTTCTCGTCCCTGACCTTCCCCGTGAACTTTGGGAACCTCAGGGCGAGCCCGCTGCCCTTGCGGACCGCGTCCAGTCCAGCTGGGTAGCTCGGCGAGAGAGTTATCTCCGATGCGATGGTTTCGATGACTACCTTGGGCTTGTACCAGACGTCCGGAACCAGTTGTGACTCGACGTTCGCCGGTTTCACAAGGCTTTCGTAGGGTTTCAGTAGTTTGGGGAGCTTCTCCAGGTCCTCATCCGAGAACCCCGTCCCTATCTTGGTTATGGTGGGGAAGTCGTTCTTCTTGTCGTCGTATGCGGCGAGCAGGAACGCGCCGTATACCCCAGCCCTCCTTCCCCTGCCGTGGATGGCACCCACTATTACGAGGTCTATTGTGTCCGTGAGCTCGCTCCGGTACTCGCGCTTGAGCTTGATCCACCCGAAACCCCTCGCGCCCGCCGTGTAGACCGCCTGAGGGTCTTTGATCATGAGGCCCTCTCCTCCCGCGGCAATCGAATCTTCCATGTACTTCTCTATCTCTTCTGCGCTCTTGGTGCGCTTCGCCGGCACGGGGCGCGTGAATTCAGTGACCTGTACGATCCTCTCGAGTTCAGCCCTTCGCTCCGAGTACGGTCTCCCGGTCAGGTCCTGGCCGTCGGAAAAGAGGACGTCGAAAAAGTTTACGGCTACGGGATACTGCTTCATGATGGCCTCTATCCCGTGCTTCCTGCGCCTGTGCATCAACTCCTGGAACGGATAGTATTCCCCGGTCACAGTGTTGATCGCCACAACCTCCCCTTCGAGGATCACCTGCTTGCCCTTCACGTACTGCCTCACGTACTCGGCCACGTCCGGGTAGGTGTTCGTTATGACCTCGAGCCGGCGCGAGAATATCTCGACCTTGTTCCCGTTCTTGTGCATCTGTGCCCGCTCTCCATCGAGCTTGTACTCGATGGCCACATCCCCGCCCATCTTCTTGAGAATCTCTTCCGCGGTCGGGAGCCTCTCGGCCAGCATAGGCCTGATGGGCTTGCCAATCTGCACCTGCACCCTCTCGACTCCCTTCAATCCTTTCTGCGAGGCTAGTTGCACGACATATCCCAGGTCCGAGCTGACGTTGTATGCCCTCTCGAGGGCCTTCCTGTGCCCCTTCTCGCCCAGAAGAGCGATAGCACAGGCGTCGAGTATCGTGTAGTCCGCGACGCCCAGCCTCAGCTCTCCCATGGCCGTCCTGAGGATGTACTTTGCCTCCTTGGCGCTTGCGTCGTTGAGGAGGTTCACCAGGTCCTTCAGTTTAGCCTCGATGGACCCTTCGCCCGAGGTCTTCGCGATGGCGAAGAGAGTATCGTAGACGCGCTTCAGGGTTAGCTGCTCCGAGAAGAGCGACTCTTGCCTGCTCTCCTCGAGGAGCTTCTCAGCCGCGGTCCCTATGTCACCTGACCGTATGTATGTCTCACGGACCAGCTCGACGGGCTTCCCCGAGGCAGTGTGTAGGGCTCTCAGCGCGAGCTTGTCGGCTATCCCCAGCTCGACGCCCTCGTAGTCGGGCAGGAGTTTCCCCTGGGTGAGATAGACAAGCATCGGCAGCTCGTCCTCGGGGGTCTGTTTGAGGAGCTCCGCGAGCACATCCCTAATCGCAAGACGCCCGGAATGACCCTGGAGTTTCTCGTAGCTGTCCACTACCGCGGAGTACTTCAAACGGCGGGTATGCGCCCCCTCGGGCTTCTATATCTTCTGCCGGAGGTTCCTACTCGGGGGGTATCTCTTTGAAGAGAAGGGAGATGTCGATGCCCCTGGCCTTGTGATATCGTCGAGAGGCGACGTAGATTCCAACCCCGGCAAGAAAGGTCACCACGATGTACCCGTCGGCGAGGGTGTTCCCTCCCCAGACAGCGGGCGAGGCTAGGAACTCGTAGGAGATATAGGCGAAGACTGCCGCCGTCAGAATCCCAGCCACAGCGAGTACGGACCTCTCGCTCCCCTTCTCCCTCTTGATCGCATAGACTGCAGCTCCCAACCCGACGAACAGGAAGTAGAACATCGATGCCAGAACCGCCCCGTAGAGAGACGAGAGCGTCCCGTAGACGGCAACGGCGAGGCCGATGAGGACCACCGTCACGGCCAGGTCGAACAGGTGGGCGAAGATAGGCGAACCCCACCTGTCGCTCACGTAGGCGAACTTTGATGGGAGGAAACGGTCGAAGGACTGAGCGAGGAGGTAGCGCGAAATCGTGATGATCCCGAAGGCGAGGATAGCGACCTCCCATAGGATCCAGCCGATGCCTATCAGGGCAGCGATGGCGGATGAAGACGACGCGCCCATGGCGAGGGTCCAGAAATTGAAGGAGTCATCGATGACGAGGGTCGACGAGTGCAACGCTTCGTTGGTGAAGCCGAAGCCTCCGACATAGTACATCGCCGCCAACGGTATCGTCACTACCAGAAAGGCCAGGACAGCGGAGATTGGCGCGTTCCACGTGGTGGCCCTCTTGCCCTTGAGCTCAGAGCCCACGGAAGCCGAGGCGTTGAACCAAGGGTACACGAATATGGCGAAGAACGGGAGTACTGAAAGCGTCGCCCCAAGGTCGAACGTCGAGCCTCCGTAGGAGCTCGCGAGGGACTGGTAGGAGAGCGACTGGTTACCGGGGTTCAGGTTGTCGATGTAGTTTGCGACACCGCTCTGCCCCGCACTGAGCAGGGTGATGACGGCCACGGTCAGAGTGACGAGACCCACGACCATCAGTATGGAGACCACCTTGAACCCCCACTTCGGCTTGAGGATATTCAGGGCGACCAGGACGGCGAGCAGCGCCGCGGCGAGCACGAATTGCATCAAGGGCGACGACCCGCCCACGTTCGGGGGAAGAGCGAGGCCCAGGAAGCTCCCGTTACCGAGGGCGACGCCGACCGAACCGATGGCGAAGACCACTGAGAGGGCGATGAGAGCGAGATATGGCATGGTCTCCATGGTGATCCCCATGAAGGTGACAGCGCTGCCCGTGAACCCTCCGAGGGAACGAGACATCCAGACGTAGTCGCCCCCTGTCCTGGACGTCTTCGAAGACATCTTCGTGTAGACGATCACCTGCGGGATGGAGAAGAGGAACCCGATGAGCGAGGCGGCCACCAAGTTTACCCCCGAGACCGAGGGGAGCAGGAGAACGGTGAAACCGATGAGCGCGAGCGCCGCGCCGGTGGACATGTAGCTTACATTGATAGCGACCGCGTCGAAGAGGGAGACGTTCTTGACCAGTCCGGTGCTCTCGCGCACAAAGTTGGTCCCGCGACCTTCGGTCATTCTTCCACCCCTTTCGGAGGTTCCGAATAAGCGTTGACTTTGCTCAACTGCTCCTGTGCGCTATGACGTTTATCTCGATGAGCATGCCTTTCATGGTGGTGGCCCTGACGCAGGTGCGAGCGGGCGGGTCCTTCGGGAAGTACTCCTTGTATACCGCGTCCATCTTTCTAAAGTCTCTGTAGTTCGCGAGATACACGTTCACGCAGACCACATCTTCGAGCGTCATCCCGGCTGCCTTTAGGAGAATGTGGATCGTGTCGAGGGTCGCCTCTGTCTGGGCCTGGATGCCCTTGGCCAGCTTTCCGGTCTTGGGGTCGAGGCCGACGTGTCCGGTGGTGAAGAGGAAGCCCCCCGCTTCGACGGCGTTTGAGTACTGGGCGAAGGGCCTCGGGAGTTTCGGACTATCAACAATCCTCCTTGTCATAGCGCCCATCTCTCCCCCAGGGTATTAATCCGTGGCGAGCATCGCGCCTGCTGCTAGCGAGAAAGGTTAAAATGGTCTCTGAATCGATTTCGAAACAAGTGAGCTAGATGGGCGGAACAAAGAAGAAGACCCTTGCGTCGATGGAAAAGTCTCAGGACGAGGACTCCACGGACGCGTCAAAAGCGGGAGGAGCAAAGAAGAAGACAACGACCAAGGAAGTGAAGGGTCCTGGAGAGAGACGAAGGGTGGATGTGCTCATGCCCAAGCTCAGCGATGCGGAATTCATGAAGCCCTTGAGTTCTATGAAAGCCATCACGATCTACACAGCAGCCAGGAGCTTGAACGTAAACGCCTCCGTCGCGCGGACCATCCTCGCCTCCCTCGAGACAAAGGGTTTCGTAAGAAGGGTGGGAGGCTTCAGCGGCCACTATGTCTGGGCGCCGATTTCGAGGGCCTGAGAAATCTCAAGAACGTCCCCCGCGGTCAATCTTTCCAGAACCCCCAGGTCAGACTGCAGTTTACCGATTGGGTTTAGCGGGCTTGCGCTCTTCACGTTCGCCGTGAAGAAGCACAACGAGCCGTTTGCGGCGAGGAACGCGATCTCACCCTTTGAGTATTCAAACCTCTGTTTCTCCACGCCGGTCTTGATTCCCGTCAAGACGCAGACCATCGCCCGCGGATAGATCGTCACCCTCGAACTCATGGGCAAAGCCCGCATCAGTGCGTTGACTGTTATGGGTGCGAGGTGCTTGTAGAGCTCGATGACAAACTCTCCCTTGCCCCGGACCCTGACCTTACACTCTACCTTGGAGACCGACAGCTCTTTCTTTACGCCTTCGTGGTCGTCCGATGACAAGGTGAAGACCCGCCCCGGGGAGCCACTATTTCTTCATTGCCCCGAATCCGTCGGATTTTCAATGGGTGAATCTAGACGGAGAGAGGATCTCTGCCAAATCCCGGTCGGTCCGGGCCGTCTTTCCTCTCAGGGTACCTGAGACGACCCCTGCGGTCAGGTGCCCCATCAGTGGGGCTAGCGTTACCCCCTTCCTGGTCCCGCCTGAGGCGATGAACCCGTTGATGCAACAGGGAATCGCTCCTACGACCGGGAGTTGGTCCGGCGTCGTTGGTCGGAACCCTGCTCCAACCTCGACCAGCCTGAGGGCATTCGGTCTGGCAAGATAGGCTCGGGAAGTCTTGAACAGCCACGCCCTGTCGGCAGAGCCGAACCGTGCGTTGAAGCCCATCAGGTCGAAGATTCCCGTGAGGCGCACCAGATTATCATCGTGCTGTGTGAGCATCAGCTCTGGAAACGAAGCGGGATAATCCACGAGTCGCTTGCCACCCGTATGGCAGAACTCGGCCAGCCCTCTGGCAGGAAGTATGTGAGGGTCGAACCCCAAGGGCTCGCAGAGTGAACCGCTCCATGACCCGCCAGCAATCACATAGGAGTCGGCGCTTACACTGGGCTCGCCGCCGACCTTGACGCCTTCGATTTCGGTGCCTCCTTGTCCCCTTGAGACTCGAAGCTCTGCCTCCCCTGTGACTACCTTGATTCCCATGCTTCTCACCTCTGACTCCAGGATGGCCAGGAGCTTGCCGGTGTGGGCCGAGAGGTCGGGGGCGAGGACGCCCTCTCCTTCCCAGGCGTATCCCATGTCCCTGAGCTCTTCCTGGTCGACTACCGTCCCGCCGTATTGCCGCCGATGGCCTTCTGCCAGGTCGGGGGTCGGATACATCGCCAGACCTTCCCGAATGAGATTGACCTCCGCTTCGTGCCCGCCTAGGAACTCGCTATAGAGCTCCACGCTTCTCGGGACCAGGCGGGCTACCAGCGAATCGTACTTCTTCCCGTCAAGCCCTCGCGCGAGGGCGAACCATCCGAGGTTTTTCCTCCTTTCGCGCTCGCTGACCCGGACTCCGCCCGCGGATGAGATTGGGGTGTGGTGCGCTGCGCTGGAGAGGATTCCTGAGTTGTTGGCAGAGGTGCGAACGATGCCTTGGCTCCCCCTGTCGACCCGGACGACTTCGTACCCCTTCTTCAGGAGGAAGTAGGACGTGAAAGAGCCCGCGATGCCCCCGCCGATCACTGCGATTTTCACGGGATCACCCTGACACTCGGGAGTGGCCAGCCACTCTTCTTAACTCTTGGGCGGCAGGGGGAAAGGCGGTGGGGGGGACCATGCGTCTTGTTTTAATAACTCGGACTAACTCCATTGGTCATGTCCGAGATCAGGACTTTCTTCAGGCATTGTCCGTCATGCGGCCGGAGGTTCGAGGTTAGGCTCGAGTCCAAGAAGCTCTTGAAGGACCAGACGGTCACCACGATGCTCAACGCGAGCGAGGCGGCCGTGAAGGACGCGCTGATCGCCGGACCCGCACCACCCGCAGCCCCCGTTCCCACTCTCATGGGACAAGGAGAACCGGTCATCGTGGATGTTGAGACGTTTCAGTACACCTACAAGTGCAAGCATTGCGGCCACGAATGGTCCGAGGTGCGCGAGGAAGAGCACGCCGAGAAATCATAACGAACCGAATGCTCGCCGTCTCGTACCCGGTTCGACCGGTAGCAGAAGCTTTATACGACGAATAACGAGGGCGTTTCTTTCTCGTGTTATTGTTTGGCGCCCAGCGTTGCATCTCGTGAAAAGAAGAAAACCCGCAGAGCCGTCGTCGAGGGGTTCGACATTACGGTCGGGCCGCCCAAGCTCACACGGTTTGAAAAGGCGCGCATAATCGGGGCGAGGTCCCTCCAGCTCGCCATGGGTGCTCCTAGTTTCGTCCCGATAGACGAGACCACGAAGGACCCGATAACCCTCGCAATGGCCGAGCTCGCAAGCGAAGCGCTTCCTCTCTCGATCCGAAGGTCGCTCCCCAACGGCATCTTCCAAGATATTCCTATCAAGTATCTGCTCTAGTCGGCGGGACCAGCCCGAAATGGACGAATCGTCCATCTATGCATAAATACTGAGAGGAGGGTGGGCCGCGATACAAACATGTCCAGCAGACCACCAACAAGGAGACAAACGAAACCAGAGGGTGCAAAGGGCGACGAAGAAGGCGAAATGGAGCCTGAGCACCACGTATCGACAATCCCAGCAGGAGCGCCGCAGAACCACATCTACGTGGGCAAGAAGCCCGTCATGAGCTATGCAATGTCTGCTCTGATACAGCTCTCCCAGGCAGGAGAGGTTGTGGTGAAGGCCAGGGGTCTCGCCATCAGCAGAGCGGTCGATGTCGCAGAGATAGTGACAAAGCGGCTCGGGAACGGGGTCTTCAGCATCAAGAACATCAGCATCAACACCGAGCAGGTCAAGAGCACTGAGACCGGCGAGATGAGGAACGTCTCTTCCATAGAGATCGTCGTCGGAAAGTAATCAGCGTAAGCTACCCATCTACGCGGAAGGAGGTCGCGACTCCTACTCATGGTAGGGTCGCGTCTATCGGTTTTGGGTTTGACAACCGGCTACCCATCATTGTGATCAAGAGCTAGCTCGCTGCCACTGTTTTCTTGGCCGAGGCGCATCGCGGATAGTTGGTCTATGACGAAAAATTATTTTTGCGCGGGGATAAATTTTTAAGCGGATATTTTCATCCTGCGACTCACAAACAATTGCCTGAAACACGGGCGCATCCGGTCACGAAGACCCGGACTGAACTACCAAGATTCTCTGACCAAGAGTTATTTGAACTCGCGGAGAAATTTGGCACACCATACTTCCTGATGGACGAAGCGACGCTGAGGCGGAAGGTGAGCGAGATTGAGGGAGCCTATCAGAACTTCAAAGGCCCTTTCAGGGTCGCGTACTCAATCAAAGCGAACTTCAACCCGACGGTCATCAAGACCTTCGTCTCTGAGGGTATAATGTTCGACCTGACGGCGGCGAACGAGCTTCTCTTCCTACAGAGGTGCGGAGGGACCTCGGAGAACGTCATCTACACGAGCATCACCGAGACCGCAGCCGAATACGAGAAAGTAGTACGGAACGGCGTCCGAAAGATCGTGGTTTCCAGCAACAACGGCCTGACGAACCTGATCGAGGCGGTCTCCAAGACCGGAGAGGCCGTGAACGTGCTCATCAGGGTGAACCCTGAGGTAAGGGTGAAAGCGGAGCTCCGCTTCTCGCTCCGACATGGGAAGTTCGGGGTGCAGCTCGACTCGTCCGGCGACGACAGCGCTATGCCGATGCTGCGAAGGATCCTCTCCACCACGAACCTGAAGTTTGACGGGTTCCATTTCCATCTTGGAAGCCAGATCGAGGACCCCTCCTGTTACGCTTCGGCGCTCGAGAAGCTCGAGGCATTCATCCTCAATGCCAGGAGGGAGCTGGGAGACTTTCCGGTAAACACCATAGACATCGGCGGCGGCCTCCCTACACCCTATGGGAAGGGGGTGCCCGCACCGAGCGACTTCTCAGGAAAGATACTCGAACAGCTCAACAGCCTTATCGCGAGCTTCGGCCGCAAGTTCACCCTGATCGTCGAGAGCGGGAGGTATCTCTCGGCCGAGTCCACCATCATGGTCTCGAAGATAGTCAACACAAAACGGTTCGGGGAGAACAAGTACATCTATGTCGACGCAGGTTACAACAATCTGGCGGACTCTGCCCTACTCAGGCACGAATACCCCGTCGAGGTCGTACCCGGCGGCAGTTCGAACGCCCATCAAAAGACGGTCCTGGCCGGTCGCCTGTGCGATTCGCTGGACGTCTTCACGACTTCTAGCCGGTCCAGGCTCGGGGGCGCGGAGGTGGGTAAGCTCGTGGTATTCAGGGAAGTGGGCGCTTACTCCTTCGTTCTCGCTTCTCCCTTCCACTGTCAACCTCGTCCCTACGTGCTGATGAAGACGGCCCAGGGAGAGCACGTCGTCGTGCGCAAGGGACAGACCATCGAGGAGTTGTTCGAGGATGAGGGCGGCGACACGCTCAGCGGTCAGGGCGAGAAGTAGAGCTCTCAGTTCGCCAAGAGCTTGTCAAGGACGATATGTCCGCGCAGGGTCTTGAGTGACCCCCTTGCGGCATCCTGCTCGGTGAAACGGCAGGACGCTGTGTCCCTCTCGTCCGAGCTTATCATCAGGGGCACGGGGTCGCTCGAGTGCATCTTGAGCTCGCATGGCGTGGAATGGTCACAAGAGACTCCCATCCTGACGCCGCGGACCGCCTCAGAGATCCCACCGAAGAAGACCCTGTCGATGGCCTCGATGTTCTTCTTCTTGCCGGGAGCGTCTCCGTCGTGTCCGAACTCGTCGGGCCCCTTTATGTGGGCGTAGACCAGCGTCTCCTCCGAGAGCTCCCGGGCGAACAACTCTGCCTTCCTTGCTAGGTCCCTGTGGTCGTCTAGACGGACCTCCTTCATCCCCAACAAGCGTGCGATGCCGACTTCGGCGGGCATCTCGACAAGGGCGACGCCCTTGACGCCGTGCTTCTCTTCGAACGACGGGACCCTCGGTAGGTGGTCGCCCGCGTCCCGCAAGAGCACCAGATTCGCGGGCATCTTCCCCTCTCTCTTTCGCTCCCTGTTCACATCAGCATTTTCGAGGATCTTCGCTGCCTGGTCGAGGAAATCATTCACCAGAGCCGCAGCGCGCCGAGCCTTGGCTGTACCAACGAGGGGCTTGCACCTGATCAGCTTCTCCGGACCCTTGACGGCCCTGGCCGCTCCAAACCCCCTCGTCCTCACGTAGGCCGGGTCGGTGTTCGAGATTTCAGCCGAAAGTGGGGACTTGTCCCTGATCACCATGACGGCCCTGTAGGAAACGGTGCTCCTGAATTCCACCTCCGCGTCCTTCAGCTTGACCTCCATCAGTGCTCGGTCGAGGCCATTGGTCTCCTCCTTGGTCAGGTCCCTTCCCGCTCGCCTGTCCGCGATGAGACGGTCCTTGGTAGTCGCGAAATTCGCCCTGAGGGCCAGGTCGCCATCTTCGAACCTCAACCCTGCGCCCACGGACTCGACCACCCCCCTGCCCGGGTAGCCCTCTGCAAAGGAGTAACCCAACATGTTGAAGACCGCGATGTCAGACTCCGGGGCGATCCCTCTCCCGACCGTGATCACCCTCCCCATCTTGCTCCTTCGGGCGAGCGCGTCCATGTTCGGGGTGTAGGCAGATTGCAGAGGTGTGGTAAAATTGAGGGCGGCGGTCGCGCGATCCCCGCAACCGTCGAGGAGGACGTAACCGAACTTCACGCTGCCGGACCGCGGGACCCGGTTTATTATCGTTGCCAGAAAGTTTCCCCCAGAACTTTATATTGCGTGCCGGCGCAACACACAAACCTTCAGCTTTGGTAGAGATAAGAAAGGACTACTTCTCGGACAAACTCTCCGTCGTGACCGGCGAACGGAGCTCCAGGAACCCGCCTCGGCCTCGCGCTGAGCACAGCGCAAAGTGCCCCTTCTGTCCTGGCAACGAGGAGATGACTCCTCCCTCGGACCTTGCCCTCGTGAAGATGGGCGACGCTCTCGTGAAGCAGAGTGACTCCGAAGGCGACATCATAAAGGGCTGGGTAGTCCGCGCCTTCCTCAACAAGAATCCCATCGTCTCACCGAGTGCGCCGGCGTCCTACGGAGAGTATCCTCACTACAGCGAGCCGGCGATCGGCTACCACTACATCGTGGTCGCCACCCCCAAGCACGACGACTCGTTTCCCAAGATAGACATCGAACAGTGGACGAACATACTGGCCACGGTGCAGGACAAGGTCCGCTGGCTGTACGCCCAGCGCGGGGTCAGCTACGTTCTGACCTTCATCAACTCGGGAAAGGGCTCCGGTGCGACCGTGGACCACCCACACTTGCAGATAGTCACCATCCCCAGGCTCCCCCCGGTAGTGGAATCCGAGGCGGTCACGGTCCAGAACTCCTTGAACGAGCTGGGTGTTTGCCCCATGTGCCAGGTCGTCGCCTCCGAGAGCGGTGGACCGCGACAGATAATCTCCACAGACTTTTACATAGCCTTCGCCCCCTGGGTGTCATCCCACTCCTACGAGTTCTGGATCTACCCCAAGAAGCACCAGACGAGCATCCTGAAGCTCTCTCAGAAGGAGCTGATGGACCTCGCGCTACTCCTTCGCTCGACCCTGGGCGGCATGTCCAAGGTCCTCGGCGACCAGGGGTTCAACCTGGTGATCCACAGCTCCTCAGAGAAGAAGACGACCAAACAGATACACTGGCATATCGAGGTCTACCCGAGGGCGTCGCAGTGGTCGGGGCTCGAGCTCGGGGCAGGCATTTTCGTCAACGAAATATCCCCCGAAGCGGCGGCCGAACAACTCGGAGCCGCGAGCAGGAAGGAGCTCGCCCAGATGGTAGGGATAACCTGATTGGCGTCCTTGAACGCAAACAGGGAACGTGGGCCTTAAGAAGGAGCTATCGGGGCCCAAATGGCTGAGTTCAGGCTGGTGCATCGTTGAGTTCCGTCGAAGTCATGCGTCCCTGGGGGAAGTTCGAGGTCATCTATCAGAACCCGACCAAGACGGTCACGGTCAAGCTCATCACCGTAAACCCGCACTCCCGTCTCAGTCTCCAATACCACCGCAAGAGGACTGAGGTCTGGACGTGCCTCACGGGTAGCGTAGTTGTCGAGCTCGAACAACAAGAGTCCAAACTCAAGGAAGGAGAACAGTTCACGGTTCCGCAAGGGAAAGTCCACCGGATGAGCGCGGAGGAGAGGACGGAGATCCTGGAAGTATCGCTGGGGCCATTTGACGAGCAGGATGTGGTACGGCTCCAGGACGATTACGGCCGGACCGGTAAGACCTGAGCCTTGCTTGGCTGAGAATGCGCCTGGCCGAGGGTCGGGCTTGTTTCTACCCTGCGTAGAGCGATTCGATCAGCTTCCGCCTAGCCCTCGACATCTCCAAGCCCCTTCTTCCCATCATCCTCGATTGGGTATCTAGCACGGACTCGAGCTTCAGAGCGAGGCTGGCCTCCGGGTCGCGCCCGTCGAACTGCAGGAAGGCAGGAACATCCTTGTCCACCAACCCAGAGACGTGGGAGGATACCCCCAGGGTCTTTCCGCCGTTGATGATCGACCCGGACCCGACCTTGGCCATGTCGCCTGCTATTGTCCCTAGCTTCACCATGGCCGTGTCGACCCTCCTTCCCCCTCGCACGACCCTTAGCGTGCCGTAGGTGCTCTTCAGGTCGCTCGTCACGCTCCCAGCCCCCATGTTCACCCAGCTCCCCAAGATGGAGTGGCCGAGGAAGCCAAAGTGGGCCTTGTTGGTGTACGGGTAGATTATCGACCGGTCGACCTCCCCTCCCACCCTGCAGTTTTCGGAGATGGTCGTCCCCTGCCTCACGAGCGCGGAGTGGACGACGCTATTCTTCCCTATGTACGCCGGCCCGGCTATGCGGGAGAATGATTCGATGGTGGCCCCCTCGGCCACGACCACGGGCCCCAGTCTCGTGTCGAACTTCACGTTCTCCTCTACGTCGGCGTGGGGGCTGAGCGCGACCCCGGCCGGTTCCTTCCTCTTCCTGGCTCCCATACTTTGGGTTATGGCCAGGTCGTTGCATGATATCATCTCCCAGGGGTATTCGAAGAGCAGGTTCGCCCCGGACGACAGCTTCTCGAGCCCCCTGCACTGCCTGTGCAGTTCCTCTTGCGAGAGGGCGCCATCCTTCGAGAGAGCCTTCTCGTAGTTTTGGCTGGAGAGGGAGGCAATGGCGATCGAGCCCCTCGGGTCTGAGAGCGAAAAGCCCTTTCTCTCTGAGATCCTCTGGCGCTCCAGCTTGCACGTGGGGTTCAGCCGACCGTTTATCAGAAGCACGTCCCCCTTCTGCTCTACGTTGAACTTCAGCCCCGTCTCTTCGCTGGCCACATCGGCCACGACGCCCCTCCCCGCGAGCGAAACCTCGCCGCCGAAGCTCTTGGAAATCCACTCGAGGATGGTCGATGTGCCAAGCACCTGCTGGGAGACATGCCTGGTGAGCGTGATTGGCGCCATGCTCGCCCACCCCTCGTCCTCAAAGACCACGATGTTCACGGCGTGGGCCCCGCCCTACCTCTTCCTGGCTTCCCTTTGCTTCTGAAAGTGGGCGTCGGCCGCCGCGTATCCAGCCTTGTCGCCGATGTCCCAGAACGTCCCGTTCATCCTCAACCCGTAGATGGGTTCCCCGCTCTGCATCGCCGAATCGAACGCGAGTTTCATGTCGTTATCCGGTGCTTCGGAGAGGCAGTCAAGATACCTCTTCTCCATAACATAGCACCCCACATTGATGTCGTTCTCGAATACGGGCTTCTCGTTCCATCGGGCGACCCTCCCTCCCTTCGCAAGCTCCATCACCCCGTAGCGAGACTGGATAGACTCTCTCATGAGCGCCATCGTGAGCAGGGCGCCCTTCTTCCTCTGGTGAAAGTCCATCAGCCTTCTCAGGTCGAAGTCGAGGATGGCATCCCCGTAGAGACAGTAGAAGCGAGAGGGCAGCTTCGAGGAGGCGTTCAGGAGCTGGCCGCCAATCCCGAGGGCCTTGTCCGAGACCGCGTAGCTTATCCTCACTCCGAAATCCGACCCATCGCCAAAGTGGTCCTCGATCATCTTCCCAAGGTAGCCGGTCGAGATGACTAGGTCCTCGACCCGGTTTTTCAAGAGCCAGGCGATGATGTATTCAAGGATCGGCTTTCCCCCGACGGGGAGGAGCGGTTTCGGCGTGGCAAGGGTGTATGGCCTCAGCCTGGTGCCTAGGCCTCCAGCTAAGATTACGGCTGTGGATCGCCCGATCGCGACTGTCTTCTGCTCAGCGGCTTGCTTGGGGCGCGCCAATCGTTCTTCGCGCCCTGAGCGTCGATATGGCGTCCCTATATGCTTCAATGCCCGGCTCTATGGAAGACGGGTCGAAGCTGATCCCCTTCAGTCCGGCGGAGGTCACGATGGGCACGTCATCGGGCTCGACCCTCTTCTGGGTGCGGAGGAACACCGGTTTTGTAGAGAGTTTCGCGATCATCCTCAATGTCGCCAGGTCGAGGACGCTGAAGATGTGGTTCATCCCCTGGACAGAGACTATGGCCGCCTCGAGGGCGCATACCCCTTCCATCTCCGAGAGGTTCCTGATCTGTTCCACCATGTAACCCGGCCCTATGGTAACAAGCTTCTGCATCCTCTGGTCGTCCAGGACGAAGGGCGGCATATGGTGGGCGTACATGTTCACGAAGGAGAACCCCTTTGCCACTATTCGCTCCCAGTTCTCCCTTGTCAGCGGTCTCGAGTCGCCTATGGAGATCCCCACGGGGATAGAAGCGCTCGAGATTATGCCGGAGATGGAGTCCTCCTGGAGGTCGAAACTGCCGAACAGGCCCGGGAAGGTCGACTCCGTCTTGTCTATGCCAATCAACATCGCGTCCGCTCCTGCCGTCTCCGCGGCCACGGCATACTCCGCGTTGTTGTGTGGGAGGATGGCCAAGATCGGAATGGATAATCGCGCTTGGTCCAACAGCCCAGAAAGCCCCCTGACTCCGGTCTCCAAGCTCTCCATGGCGATTGGGTGGTTTTTGGCCCCCGCCGTTAGAAAAGAGGCTGCTCAACATCTGTTCGTGCCTCAGTTAATTGCTGTAGACCTAGGGGTATTGGCGAAGCAAAGAAGACTGTTTGCCGGGAGTCACGCGAGGGTAAGCAGGCGTCGAGGAGTCTCGATGAGCATCTGGTCCAGCTGTTCTTGGGTCACCCCCTTCGTCCGCATCCATCCTGCGACGTTCTCGACGATGTGAGAATACCCGTAGCCGCCGTATCGCTTCAGCTGGACCTTGCTGCACACGTCCAGGGATATGACCACCTGGTCGACGTGACCGCGGTCTATGAGCTTCTTTACGAGCGCGACCTTTCCCGCGTCGTTTGGCTCATCAAAGTCGGACCAGGCGAAGTGGCCTTCGGAACCGAAGCGGTCGAACTCGAGGCAACAGCCCTTTCTCGCGAGCTCTTCGAGCTTCGCCATATCGGCCGTGGTAATGTCCAGGTGGCCCATGATGACCCTGTCCATGGTCGCGCCCTCTGCCTCGAGGATACCCGCGACCTTCCAGGGCGAACATTCATCACGTCCGGTGTGGACCGTGATCGAGGCTCCTGTCGCCTGTTGCGCCCTCGCTGCAGCCTTGACCACCTTCTTCTCGTTCTGCTCCAAAGGGTGCGAAGTGCCGACCTCACCGATGATGCCCGACCTCACGCCCGTTCCCTCGATACCTTGCTCGATCTCGTCGATCATCTCCTGCGCTATTTCCTCGACCGTCTTTCTGGCGAGTTCCTTCGGGTGCGCTTCCCAGGTGTAGTAGCCAGTTCCCGCGATGATGTTCAGTCCGCTCTTCTGGGCGACCTTCTTCAGCCCGAGGGGATTGCGGCCAATCGCTCTGAGAGTAGTATCGACTATACTGCCGCCGCCCCTCTTCTTGAACTCGAGGACCTCTTCTATGGCGGTCTCTTCGTCATCCAGGTGCAGGTTGGCTAGATGGTGCTCCTCATGGGCCTTTATCCATCCGATCTTGTCCATGGTGACCGGCTGATGTGCCCTCTTCCTGTCCTCCTTCGAGCGGGGCTCCGAGAAGAACCCCCTCGAATCGATGAACAAATGCTCGTGCATCATGGTAACACCGAGCTTGCGGGGCTCGATAGGTCCAGTGACGGTCACCACCTTCCCAGAGTCTCTCATCATTGACATGACGTAGGTGGAGCTAGATGAAGGTGACTCCCAACTGCGCGGCAACCGCAGACTAGCGGGCGGTCCACCCGAGGTCTATGGGCCAGCAGACGCCTGTCACGGCAGAAGCCTGCGGTGAACAGAGGTAGGCCACAAGGGACGCGACCTCCTCGGGCTCGATGAACCTCTTTATCGCCGCCGGCTCGAGCATGACCTTCTCCACCACCTGGTCTTCCGGGATCTTCATGCTCTCGGAGAGGTCCTTAATCTGGTTCTGCATCAGCGGGGTCCTCACGAACGCCGGGGCGACTGCGTTCACCGTTATCCCCTGGGGCCCTCCCTCGAGAGCGGCGCTCTTGGTGAGACCGACTATGCCGTGCTTCGCCGCGACGTAGGCGCTCTTGAAGGGGGACGCGATGAGACCCTGGGTGGAAGCTATGTTGACAATCCTCCCATACTTCTGTCGTCGCATGGAGGGCCAGCAATACTTGCTCAGAAGGAACGGAGCAGTAAGCATAGTGGCAAGTATCCTATCCCAAGTCTCTTCGGGGAACGTTTCGATCGCTTCTACGTGCTGGAAACCTGCGTTGTTAACGAGGATGTGTACCGTCCCGAACTCTTCGAGGGTCCTCTCGACGACCTCTCTGCACTCCTTCCTCTTCGATAAGTCTGCCCTGATGAACATCCCCTTGACCTCTTGTGCCACTGCGGTTCCACTCGATTGGTCCATATCCACTACGACCACGGACCTTCCCTCCTTCCGCATTGCCCTCGCCGTCGCCCGCCCGATTCCGCTCCCAGCTCCGGTAACGATCGCGATTTCCTTCTTCGTTGGTGCCAAGACCCTCGGGTCCGAGTGCGAACAATAAAAAACTCAGCGTTACAGGAGAAAATAGGGAGCGCAGGCAAGCCCCTTCCGGGCTGCCTGCCGGTCTTACTTGAGCCGGAGACTAGGTCACCGTAATGGTGCCGGTCATCCAGCTGTGGTAGTCACAGAAGAACGTGTACGTGCCTGCGGTCGTGAGCGTGAATTCGTACGTGCTGTTCGGGAACCCGTCGTTCGCCGCGGTCCACTTGTTCGTGTTTGTGCTGGGGTTGTTCGTTAGAGTCACTCCGTTGGGCACGGCCGTGAAGTCGACGTCGTGAATCGAGGTTGTGTCGTTGTTCATGAAGACTATCGTCGTTCCTGGAGCAACGGTGGCCTTGGTGAACGCTGTGCCATTCTGGAACTCTACCTTGCCGCCAGGGTTCGCTCCAATGCCGGATGGGTATACAATTACGAGGGTGGGTCCTGCACTGCTCGATGATGTCGTCGAAGTACTGGATGACGTTGTGCTCGTGCTGCTCGTAGTACTGCTGGACGTCGTCGTGGTGGGCGTGGTGGTGCTCGTGGTCGAAGTTGTGGATGTCGTGCTGGTCGTCGTAGTGGGTGACGTGGTAGTCGTGGAGGTCGTCGATGTTGTGGAAGTCGTGGAGGTCGTCGATGTTGTCGAGGTTGTGCTCGTCTCGGTCGAGGTGCTCGACTGTGCCGTCGTGCTCGAACTGGTCGAGGGGACGAAGATGAAGTATGCCGACGCAGCGATCAATATTACTACGACCGCCACCGTGATGATTAGGCCCGTTCCTATTCCTGTCCGCTTTGTTTCTGTTTTCAAAGCTGTTACCTTCTTGAGGCCGCCGTCGTTGTTATCGATTTAAAACTTTCTGAACCTTGGGTTCAGACGAACGTTCCAAAAGTGGGGGCGCCAAGGTCCCAGACAGAAGAGGTAATATCATGCCGAGGGAGGGGCGAGCGCAGTTGCCAATGCGAGCGACGACCTGCATTTCACCATCTTTGCCGAAACCCGGTCGTTCCAAGGGGACTGGCGCATAACGATGTCAGCGGACACCGAGACGATCTCACCTAATGTCGGACGGCTGAAGGGCAGGAAGGCCTGGGCCCAGAACCTGAATCTCGCAGCGATATCCGCTGCCAAGGTCGAAAGCTCCCTCGGGCCGAAAGGGGCCTACAAGATGGTGACCTACACCAGAGGGCCGGAGAGGGTGATCAAGGTCACGAAGGACGCGGTAGAGGTCCTCGGCGAGCTCGAGATACAATACCCGGCAGTGAAGACCCTCGCCGAGTCAGCCCGGATTCATAGGCAGGATGTGGGGGACGGAGTTACGACATTCGTGATCATCATCTCGTCCCTCCTGAGGGGAGCCGATGACCTCATGAAGAAGAAGACTCACCCCAACGTCATACTGAGCGGTTACCTCAGCGCAGCCAAGGAGGCGTCCAGAGTGTTCAACCAGGCTGTCTTGCCAGAAGTGGTGGACGACGACGAAGTGCTCGACATGGCCGATTGCGGCAGAGGCATCCTGACCCCTGGCATCAGGGCCGACCTGAAGAGGGCGGCCTTGCGAGCGGAGAGCCAGGGTGGGATAGACCTCAAGCGCATCAGGGTGGTCACGAAGTACGGCGCGTCCACCGCCGATTCTAAACTCGTCAAAGGGGTCCTCGTTCGGAAGGACCGCGTCGACCAGGGCATGGCCACCGAGCTCAGCGATGTGAAGGTGGCGGTCCTGAACACCGTGATGGACGTCAAGCCACTCGAGCTACTGATGAAGGGCAAAGGGGCTTTCAAGCTAAAATGGGATATCACCGAGAACGGCCAGATTTCCAAGTTCAAACGGGAGGAGAGCAGGCTGAACGCCAACCTGGTCGCTCCGTTGGCCAAGGTCGGAGCCAATCTCGTCATCTGTAGAGGCAAGATAGCCCCCCTCGTCGCCGAGGAGATGTCTCGGCTGGGGATGATGGCGTTTTCCTCGGTAGACGTCGCGGACGTGGACGCCGTGGCCGAGGCGACCGGAGCGACTTCCATAGGCGATGTGCCGAACATCGAGCCGAAGGACCTTGGAAGGGCGGACAGGGTGACCATGGAGAAGATCGAGGGTATCGATTACGCCGTGATTGAAGCTGCGAAGGGTTCTACCCTCCTCCTCCGGGGGAGCTCCGTGGCCGAGACACAGGACCTCGAGAGAGTCGTGAAGAACTGCATCCGTCTCATGGCAGGGATCCGTAAGGACGCCAAGGCCGCATGGGGAGGGGGCGCCACTTACATGCGAGCGGCAACTCGGCTTCGGGAGTATGCCCTGGAGTTTCCCGGGAAGGAGCAGATGGCAATTCTTGCGTTTGCCGACGCCCTGGAAGAGGTGCCGAGCGCCCTCATCGGGAACTTTGGCCTCAGTTTCTCCAAGGTCCTGCCCGAGCTTCGAAGCTACCATGCCAGGGGGATGAACTCCATGGGCATTAGCTACGGGGGGTGCGTCGACATGAAAGGGAAGGACGGAGTCCGGGACCTGGTCCTGAACAACAAGGTCCTGCTGTCGAGGGCCTATGAGGTGGCCAAACTCCTCCTCCGCGTCGACGAATACATCTACGTCAAGGAACTGGCAATGGTCCACAAGCAGTAGTCAGTGCTCAGGCGCCGAAGAGCCAGAAGTTAAGCACCAAGACCGTGAAGATGACTGTGAGGTATGGGCTCGAGAGCTTGAAAAGAGTCCAGGCGGTCTTCTCGGTCCTGTCGACCGTCAGCTTCAGACTGTACCCAATGATGACGGCGCCGGCGGCTGACGCCACCACTATGTACGGGATGCTGACGCTGGTGACGAGGAAAACGGCGAATGAGAAGACCGCCAGCAGGGCGCTGGTAAAGGCGATGCAAACGGTCGCAAGACGCTCGTTTACAATGACAGGCAACATCGGCACTCCCGCCTCCTTGTACTCGTCCTTGAGCTTGATGGAGAGGCTCCAGATGTGGGTCGGTATCCAGACAACGACCATGGCGCACATGAATATCGCGAGCCAGGAGATCGTGCCGGCGACGGCCGCGTATCCGACCAGGACCGGCATCCCTCCAGAGACACCGCCGAGGATGATGTTCAGCCAGCTCCTCCTCTTCAGCCAGAGGGAGTAGACCCCCACATTGTCCACCAGTCCGAAGAGCATGAAGAACGCGGCGAGCCAGTTGAACCAGTAGGCTAGCACCACCGAGAGGATCGAGGCGACGATACCGAAAGCCAGTGCCGCCCTCGGGCTTATGCGCCCGCTAGGGATCGGCCTGTTCTTCGTCCGTTTCATTATTCCATCTATGTCCCGGTCGTGGTAGTTCGTCAGGACCTCGGCCCCCGCTGAACCCAGGAAGATGGCCGCGAATCCGACGACAAGTTGGAGCGGCTTCGGGGTCAGGCCCTCGACCCTGTATGCCACCAGCATGGCCGCTATCCCTGTGAAGACCAGTAGCAGGACGATCTTGGGCTTGATGAGCTCCCAGTAGTTCTTCAAGCCCTGTCCCACAGACATAGTTGGCGCGCCCGGAGGCGCCGACATAAGGCTTGTGTCTTCACATCCGACCGAAGGCGCGAAACCGCTTTATCCGAAGTGAGTCTCGAGCTCCGAGAAATGACCTGGTTCGGAACCGTCACTGAAGCACCGCTCGTCGAAGAGGACAGCCGCGCCCACTCTAAAGCGAAGGCATGGATGCTGATATCGGGAAAGGGGAAGCCGGTCCAAGGAAAGAACGGAATGTTCGTGAGCGAGAAGCTGGACCTCACTCTATTGGAATACGGGATAGGTGGCGGCACTCCTCACAGCCAACATCCAAATAACGAACAGGTGTTCTACGTCCTCGAAGGGTCTGCATTGATGAAGGTCGGGGAGGAGGAGCGCGTGATTTCCCCGGGTTCGGTGGTCTACATACCGGTGAACGTCCCCCACTCATACAAGGTGGTCGGCGATCGGACTTTCAAGTACCTTCAGTTCAACGCCCCTCCTGAGGGGTGAAGGTAGCCGTCCCCAGTTTCGAGATCTTCGCCCGTTGAGTCGACGCGTTCAGCGAAGCGCGATCATTGAATTCTTCATCCTGTCGATCCTCCTGAACTTGGAGTAGTGGTCCACCTCGAGGTCGGGTCCGACTTTCGTCGGGACGTTTATGACGAACTCCGCCCACGTCGGGCTGTTGTAGGCTTCAAAGGCGAGGTCCAGGGTCTCGATCTGTAGTTTCGCCGCCTTTACGCGCTTGGGGGTGAAATCCGGCAGGAGCAAGGGGCCCGTGTCGGTCTGGAAGTAGTGGTACTTCGCGTTGACGTTGATCGTTTTCACGGGGTGGTCGATGCGGACGTGGTAGCCGCCGTCATCGTATTCCATGCGCGCGACCAGTGGTCTGTTGGCGAAGGTCGCCTCCACGACCTCATCTGGCGTCTTGAGCAGGTCCCCGTCGACCTTGTGGGGGTCGATACTCAATGAGGGCCACGAGTCCTTGACCCACCCGGGGTTGCGCTCGGGTTGGACTCCCTGTCCGGGCGGCCAGAGCTTGACTCCTGTTCCCCTTCTGGCCCAGCTCTTTATCACCATGAATTCGTCCTTCGAGGCCACAAAGCAGCAGTCCGCGTTCGGACTCATCCAGAGACCCTTCGGTTCTGCCACGTTCTCCGCTTTGCATGAGGCGCTGAGTATGTAGTCCGTCCTCTTCTTTGTCTTGAGGTGTGTGAGTTGCAGGGTCGCCTCCAAGACGACGCGAGGCCAATTCGACGGATACCGCGGTTTCGCTGAGATCGTCTTCGGAGGTTTCTTGTCGAGGTCTATGCTGAAGGTGAAGAAGCTTCGGCCGAAATCCAATGTCTCCATTTGTAACCTAACTCGGCCCAGCGGAAGGGCCGGCCGTCCTTAAAGAATTCGTTTCCGATGGATTTTGTTCAAAATTTAAATAGAATTCGGCGCTGCGTGGTCCTATGGCAATCAGCAGGAAGGAAGCTAGAGAGAAGTTCCGCGGGATGTTCACTCCCTTGATGACCCCTTTCAAGGCCAATTACGAGCTGGACATAGATGGGCTCAAGAGCAACGTGCGATACTTGATCAAGAACGGCTTCGGAGAGAACGGCAACGGCACGTTCCTTGTCGCCGGAGCGGGAGGAGAGTTCCAGGTCCTGACCACCGAAGAGAGGAAGAAGGTCGGCCAGGCGGTCCTTGACGAGTCCAGGGGAAAGGTCCCACTGATCTTCGGAATCCAGCACACGGACCCCCAGATCACGATTGAGCTTGCAAAATGGGCAGGCAAGGCAGGCATCGAAGGCGCCCAGCTGTCCCCTCCATACTACGACCCCGGACAGTCGACCGACGACATGATTCGCTACTACAAGCAGATCAGCGATGCGACCGACATCGGCATCATGGTCTACACTACCTATTGGCACGGCCATACTTTCACAAGGGAGTTTTTCACTCGGCTCCTCGACGTGGACAACGTCGTCTCCGTGAAGTTCTCGCTCCCCAGCCAGATCGAGTTCAGGGACACGCTGATTAGGTTCGCTGACAAGCTCGCCTTCGTCGACAACATGAACGAGCACGTCACGGGTAACAAGCTCGGCGAGGTCGGTTACCTCTCGCACGAGGCCCACTTCCACCTCGAGCACCAGATCAAGCTGTGGAACGCGGTCAGCAAGCACGACTATACGAAGGCCGTCGACCTGCTGGCCCAGCTCAACTGGCCCTTCTACCACTTCCACCTGGACCTGGGCAGGAAGACGGGCATATCCGACGCCAACGCGACCAAGGCCGCCATCGAGCTCGTAGGACTCGCAGCGGGACCGGTGAGGCCTCCGGCGCGGAACCTGACCGTAGAGGAGAAGTCCGAGATGAAGGACATCCTTGTGCGCGCGGGTGCCCCGGTGAAGCAGATGGCCAAAGCACGCTAGCCACCGAAGGAAGGAGCCGTCAACTCGCGTCTCGGGCTGACCACTCTACCACTCTACCACTTGCGGGCCTTCTGGAATCTCTGGGGCGGTGCTAAAGAGAAATATGCCGGGCGTTATGCCCCTGCGGCGAGGTTTTGGTGCGAGAAAATACTGTCAAGCAGAAGCTTGCCAGGAACGAGCTCACCCTCGGGACCTGGATAACCATCAACAACCCTGACGTGGCCGAGATCATCGCTTGGTCAGGATTCGACTGGATGATATTGGACATGGAGCACGCCCCAGTTGATGTCCCGGGCATATCGCTTATGGCCCAGGCGGTTTCATCAGCGCCGACTCTTCCCATTGTGAGGGTCCCCTGGAACGACCCGGTCTATGTGAAGAGGGCCCTGGACCTTGGGGTCTCTGGTGTGATGATACCTTACGTGAACGATAAGCGCGAGGCTACCATTGCCGCAAGGTCGGCGAAGTATCCTCCCACCGGAACGAGGGGCGCCGGGCCCAGAAGGGCCTCCATGTACGGGATGGATTGGGATGATTACCTCAGCAAGGCGAACGATTCTCTCTTGGTCGTACTCCAGGTCGAATCCGTGGAGGCCGTCAACAATGTTGAGGACATCCTCTCCGTCGAGGGCATCGACGTGCTCTTCGTAGGACCGCTCGACCTTTCCTTCTCAGCAGGATTCCCTTCGAAGACTGACCGTCCAGAGGTACAGGCCCTCATCCGGAGAGTCGCCGAGGCGGCCGAGTCCGCTGGAGTGAAGAGCGGGATCGACAGTCCCACCGAGCAAGTCAAACACTACGCGGACATGGGGATGAAGTTCATCGCCACCGGCGGAGACACCAACTTTCTATTGGACGGGGCGAAGGCGGCAGTCGCAGCTAAGGACAAGGTCGTAAAGAGCACCTGAAACCCCCCGGAGCGGCTAGCTCTAGTCCACCCAGTGATGCGGACGGAAGTGCGTCGGTCTATCGTTCATGTAGATTTCAGCTGGCGCTGGAGCCCGGCTTCGTCGTACTCCACCCAGTGCTCCACGACCTTGCCGTCCTCGAACCTGTCGATTGCGATGTAGGAGTAGCTTAGGCGCTTTCCGGACGGGCGAACACCCTCGTACTCCCCGGTGTGGACCACACTGTGCATCGCCCGCGTGACGACCTTGTCTCCCTCGCCAATCTGGTCGAGGACGGTCGTTTGGAAATCCGAGAATCCTGCGAAGAACTTGCGATTGATCTTCATGTACTCGTCGCGCCCGATCGGACCGGTCTCGCCCGGGAAGTGGACTACAATATGTGGAGAGAGGATGTCATCCAGCGCCTTGAGGTTGGCCTTGTCAAGCTCTGCATACCAGCGCCGTATAGTGGCCTTGTTCTGCTCCAGTCCAACGACCATGTACAACAGCGGGCCGTAACGGTATAAAAATCAGCGACCGCCGCGAGGGCGCCCAGCGCCAAGAGTTAGAGCTCGATTAGTTAGGCGATTACCCTGACTGCCTTCGCAGCTGCGGGTCAAGGGCATCCTGGAGGCTATCCCCGAGGATGTTGAACGAAAGGGAGACTATGACGATGACAAGGCCGGGCACGATAGCTAACAACGGATCCTGGATTATGGACACGTAGCCCTCGGAGACCATCGACCCCCAGTCAGCCGTCGGCGGCTGCACTCCCACGCCTATGAAGCTGAGACCAGCAAGAGAGACTATCGCGCTACCTATCGAGAGGCTCGCCCAGACGATGACCGGCTGGATCGAGTTGGGAAGGATTTCTCCGAAGAGTATCGAGAAACCGTTCTTGCCCACGATCTTCGCGGCGGTCGCGTACTCCTTCTCTTTTTCGAGCAGCACCACGCCCCGAATTATCCTGGCGATTCCGGTCCAGTTCACCAATGAGAGCGCGACGAATGCAGCGATCGGACCCCTCCCCAGTATGTATGCGAAGAGTATGGCCAGGACGATCCCCGGGAAGGCGATGACGATGTCTGTGAATCTCATAATCACCTCGTCGACCCACTTCCCATAGTAACCCGCTATGGCCCCAAGAGGAAGGCCTATCGCGGTGCTCAGTGCGACGACTATGAGCCCGACTATCATCGAAATGCGGGAACCCCAGATCAACCGACTGAGAATATCGCGACCAAGGTCGTCGAGACCGAGTAGGTGGGCCCATGTCGGCCCCTGGAACCTCTGAAAGAGGTGCTGCGTATCGGGGTTGTAGGGGGAGAGGTAGGGGGCAA
>JAPCJP010000120.1 GCA_027886885.1 Nitrososphaerota archaeon
TTGACGTCGATGACGAAGCACCTCGCCTGGGGCCTCTCCATGGCCTTCTGGATGACGTGGAAGGTATGGTTGGTCTTGCCCGAGCCGGTCGCACCGACGACGAGCCCGTGGCGCAGGAGGAGCCTGTCGGAGAATTCGAGCATGGTGACGCTGGCTTCGGCGTACGCCTCCCTGAGCGAGCTTTCGCTGAACTTGGTCCGAGCCGAGATACTCTGCCGGATGTCTTCGGGGTCGGGGACGCCCGAGTGGGATTTCCAAGTCATTGTATAAGCAGAAGGAAGGCAGCTAAAGCCGCCACTGAGTTACGCAATGGTTATTGCTGTAGACAGGGCCCGATTGGAACGGCCGCGGTTGGTTCACGAGCACAGGGAAAGGATCTACATCAGAAAGGACATCATCCTGAAGCTCGTGGAGCATGGGGAGCTCAACCAGAGCAAGCTCATGAGCTATTGCGGCCTCAACAACGTCAAGCACAAAGCGATTCTCGACGAGATGGTGGAAAGGGGCCTGATAGTGAGGGCCGAAGAGCCGTGGGGGGCCAAGAAGATAATCAAGTATAGGGTCTCGGACAGGGGAAAGCAGCTGGCAAGGGAGATACTGGAGCCGTACGAGTCGTTGTTTCCGAGGACCGAGGGTGACAAACAGAAGTGAAGAGTAACTTAGTTCCTACACTCCTTTTAAGAGAACTGGAGGCGCTCGACCCGACGTGACGGAACAGAAAAAGAGCGCGGAGAGCGATGTCACCAGCGAGAACATCCTCCGCATAGCGGACGAGCTTGTCCGCGAGGTGGACCGGACCAAGAAGCTCGCCGTCATAATGATAGTCGCGATCATAGTGGCCATCCCCGTTTCGTGGCACGTCACGCCCTATCTGTTAGGCACGCCCTACAACTTCAGGGTGGCGGGGATCGTGACTATTTTCATCGCCCTCGCCTTCATCGCCGTTGGCGTCAGGCAGTGGATGGTATTCTCGAGGTGGACCGAGAGGTACAAGGCCTACAAGGAGCTGCAGGCGAAGATCGACGCGAAGCTCGATTTCGAGGACGGCGCGGCCGAAGGAAAACAGTAGCAATTCGTCCGCACTTCAACCATCAGCAGGTAACTGAGTTACGTAACAGAGGTTAACATGCGTTATATGAAAAATCCCGGCCAGGCTCCTTCATGAACCCGCGGCTCGGTATCGCCATGAACGAGAAGGTGCTGAGGATGGTCCTGGGAGGCTGCTTAGTGCTTTCCGCCCTGCTTGGTTCGTACATCCTCGCGACGGACTCCTATCTGTGGGCTGAGGCCCCCTTGCACGCATACGGATTGATCGCATTCGTCGCCATCGACTTGGTAGCCGTGGTGGGCATCTACGTGCTGCCAAGGTTGGCTCGGGTCGTGGCGCTGCTTCTGCCTGCGGTTCAGCTCGCCGCGATGGCGGGCGACCTCTACACGGGGCTCGGCAGTCCGGGAAGTGTGGTCCAGGCAGGGGTTCAGGGAGTATCTGCTCAACGATTCCGCGTTCATGGTCCTGCTGGTGCTCCAGGCGGTCCTCGTGGGCCTGGCATTCGGCAATCTCGTCCAGCCCCCGCAAGGCCCACGCGCCGTCGCCACCCTCCGCATGAAGGAATGACCTAGCAATGCCGAATGGCAACCGTCTCATGATTCGTCTGATGGCAGCGCTGACAGCGGCCCTCTTCCTGCTCTCGGCTGTCCTGAACTTCGGGGCCAGGATTCCTCTCGGATTCGCAGAACTGAGCTTCTCGGCGCCACTCGCGTCGACGGGAGAAATCGAAGTCATCATTGGGTTGGCCCTCATCGTCTCAGCCGGATTTTCGCGGCTCTACGGGTACGGCGGCGCTTACCTCCTCGCTCTGGTCGGGATCTTGTCCGGGCTGCTCTCCCCGGACGTTCAGGGGCTCGCCCGCAGCCTGCACGAAGCCATGCTTCCCGTCGCTCTCGTCGGCTGCGCTTTCTTGCTGCTGGAGGCGAGGGATGCCTACAGGTCTGGTGCGCGTCAACCCTCCGGCCAACTGAACCGTGGGCTGGTCACAGCCTTGCAGTTCTTCGTCGGGGGACTCGTCACCCTGGGCGGTGTCGGGTACGCTGCGACGGCGACCTACCCGGTCGGGACTTCCCTAGGACTGATTCATCTGGTGGTGGGGTTGGCCGGTCTCTTCGGAGGATTCGCCTTCTACCGCAGAAAGACATGGTCGCGGGGATTCCTCATCGCGATAAACATCGTGACCGTGGCCTACAGCGCATTTTCAGAGGGTGCTGCCCAGGTCTACTCCCTGCTGCCTCCGGGCATCAGTGATTCGCTGATAGGGACGATCATAGCGATAGCCGTCAGCGTCGTGATAGTCTATCAGCTCCTGTCGAGGCCGGATCAACATGGATGATAGCTAAAGGCGTCACGCCCGGTGTGATGAAAGCTTAATGCGTCCTTTGCCGTTCTGTTCGTCGTGTCAACCCCTAACGCCGGCAGCTCCGGGAACGAGATGCAGGCTCAGCCTTC
>JAPCJP010000053.1 GCA_027886885.1 Nitrososphaerota archaeon
TCCAGAGACTGGCGCCTGGCCGGAGAGGGCCGCGAGTCTTGGTATTGGAGCGGCGAGTCCCAGCTCGCTCCCATCCATGACGAGAACAGGGTCTTTTCTTCTGGGGTAGCGCTGTCCTTCTTCTCGGCCCTGTACTCCATCGAGGGCTTCGCATCCAGGACCGCGGTCACCTCTCTGAGGACGCCCTCGCGAGCCGTAAGGATTTTGACCTCCGAACCAGGCTTCCTGACCGCGACCGAGAAGGGCAGCTTCTGGCCGTCGACCCTCAGTCCGCCGACCGCGATGATCTCGTCGCCAGCGGACAGGTCGCAATCTTCAGCGGGGCTACCCGACAATCTCGAAGCCACCGTCACGCCACTGCCCAACTTTACGCCCAAGAAGCCCTCCGGTTCAGCGGGACCCCTCCTCGGAGCGAGGCCAAGACCTGCGTATCCGAGATATCGTTCAAAGTCTATCGGTTTCCGCCCCCGTACGTTGTCGTCGAAGATTGCCTTCACGCTCTCGCCGCTGATCGCCCCGCACGCGTGTTCGAACTCGGCGTCTGTGAAACCCCTTCCTTCCTTGACGTATGTCTCAGTGTACACCTTCTTCATCACGTCGTCGAGCGACCTCTGGCTCGCAGACCGGGCCCTTATCTGGAGGTCCAGTATGAGACCGATGACCGCACCCTGCACGTAGTACGACGGCGAGACGTTCGGTGTGTTCTCGTCCGGCCGATAGTGGTTGATCCATGCGTTGAAGCTCGACTCCTCAGCGCTTCGGTGACGGCTGGAGGGGAGCGACCTGATGAGACCTATCTTCCCGCACAGCGAGTCCAGGAACTCGGGGACCGAATAGATCTTCGCCCGTCTGAGGGAGAGGTCCTCATAGTAAGAGGTTATCCCCTCGGCAACCCAGAGTGATCTCGTGTAGGTCTCCGCGGAGTAGTCGAAGGGACCCAAACCCATCGGCCTCATGCGCTTGACATTCCAGAGATGGAAGAACTCGTGGCTAAAGAGGCTCAGCATCTTCCTGTACTGGTGCGGCGGGTCCAGGGAGAGGTACGGTATAATGCAGAGGGTGCTGTTCACGTGCTCGGTTCCACCCCACCCGTTCTCGCCGAAGTTGACAAGGAAGACGTACCTTTCGTATGGCATCTCTCCGAAGACTGGCACCTCGCTCTCGACTATCCTCTTTATGTCGGAGACGAACTCGTCTTCCCTCTCCTTGCCCAACGGAAGAAGGGAGAATATCGAGACCTCGTGGGGTACGCCCGTCACCTCGAACGAAAGGACGCGCTGGTTACCCACCTCAAAGGGAGAGTCGACCAGTGTGTCATAGTTCTCAGCGTAGAATTCGTGGGGATCCCCGCGGGTCGGTGTCAGCCCCGTCGAGACCTTCTTCCACGAAGAGTAGGGTACCACCTTGAGCGAGAGGCCCTCGTGTTCGAGGCCTTCCACATAGAGGAAGACGCTGGCCCCGTTTATCACGGCGTGGTCCGAGTCGAGGTAGCTTTGTTGCGAGGCGTGGGTAAACGCATAGACGTCATAGTCTATCGTGATCTCTGAGGCCCCGCCAAGCTGCACTATCCAGGTGTTCTTTGTCTCCTTCTTTGTCTCTAGGCTCTGGCTTTCGGGGTCGGTCACAGAAACGTCCAGTACGTTGCGCGCGAACTCCCTCACGAGATAAGACCCGGGAGTCCACACCGGCATGACAAGCTTCAAGGAGTTCGTCTCGCCCAGTATCTCTCTGAACCCCTTGACCCACAGGCTGACGTGGAAATAGTGGGTGCCTGGACTGTCCATAGTGACCTTGTATCGAATCTGCGTAGAGGCCAAGGGCATGCGGTGAGCAGCGGCGGGATTTGTCGGTTGCTGGTCCATGCCCATTTTTGTTCTCAAGGATATATAGCGAACTCGGAGCCAGCCTGACCGCAGAATGTCCTCCTACTCGTATCTCGACAGGCTCGAGAACGCTGTTCGATTGCACGACCAATGGCGGCTTGGGGAGTGCCTGAACCTTTGCGTCTCAGAGAACTTCAGCAGCCCCGAGTCCAGGAAGATGCTCACCACCGATTTCAGCAACAGATACACGCTCCCCGACAAGTTCTACAAGGGTACCCGGTTCATCGACGAGATGCAGACCCTGACCGAGGAGGTGGCGAGGAAGGTCTTCAACGCCAGGTTCGCGGACGTCAGGCCGCTCTCAGGGCACATCGCCGATTTCGCAATGCTGTACGGGCTCACACGGCGGGGTGACAAGGTGCTCTCCGTCAGCAACGAAGACGGAGGCTACCAGGGCCCGACGCAGATCTCGCTCGGGAAGGTGCTCGGACTGAAGAGCATCGGCTTCCCATTCGACAGGGAGGCGGTCAACATCGACGTGAAGGAGACCAAGCGGCTGCTCCAGACCGAGATGCCCAACCTGGTGGTCTTCGGGGCGAGCATAATGCCCTTCCCGCACCCCATCAGAGAGATAGCCGGCGCAGTGGCCGATGAGACCGTCTGCGTCTACGACGGCGCCCACGTCCTGGGCTTGATCGCTGGCGGCGAGTTCCAGGACCCGCTGAGAGAGGGTTGCTCCCTGATGGTCGGCTCGACCCACAAGAGCTTCCCGGGCCCGCAGGGCGGGATCGTCCTGGGCAACAGCGAAGAGGTCTTCGGCAAGGTCGCCTCGGAGATGTTCCCGGTGGTCATGGACAACGCGAACTGGGGCCGCATAGCCGCGCTCGCTGTCTCCCTGATGGAGATGCTCCAATTCGGCAAGACCTACGCCCAGGCTGTCGCCAAGAACTCCCAGGCGCTCGGCAAGAGCTTGGCGGAGAACCGGGTCGCCGTACGCGGGGGCGCCCACGGTTATTCAAAGTCCCACCAAGTCCTTCTTGCCTACGACAAGACCAAGACCGAGTTCCTGGCAAAGCGGCTCGAGGAGGCCAACATACTGATCGACAATTCTGGAAGGATAGGCACCGCAGAGGCTACCCGCATGGGCATGGGCCCGAGCGAGATGGAGCAGATCGCGGAGCTGGTGGGGCTCGTCGTCCACGGTAAGAAACCGATCGACCAGGTGAAGAAGCGGGTAAAGTCCCTCACCAAGGATTTCCGCACGCCGAAGTACGTGCTCCGCTCCGCTGCAGAGATCGCCGAGAAGAAGTAAGATCCGTACCCGGCGGGGTCTCATAAATTATGAGAAAGTCTCATAAATCTGAAATTAGGCGCGGTCTTCGTTTATCGCCTTGGAATACGTCAGGCTCGGGAACTCCGGTCTCAAGGTATCTCGCATCTGCCTAGGCTGCATGAGCTTCGGGGGTTCGAAGGAGGGCAACTTCGGATGGACCCTCAACTACGAGGATTCCAAGCAGATTATCGATAGAGCCGTCGACTTGGGAATCAACTTCCTCGACACCGCAGACGTTTATTCTCTGGGCAAGTCGGAGGAGATTGTCGGGCGGGCCGTAGCGGGGCGCAGGGACGACCTGGTCATAGCGACGAAGGTCTACAACCCCATGGGGCCGGGTCCGAATGACTCGGGACTCTCCCGCAAGCACATCCGCCGCGGCGTGCGCCAATCGCTGGAACGGCTCGGCACTGATTACATCGACATCTACCAGACACACAGGTGGGACTACACGGCACCCATAGAGGAGACCCTTACGACGCTGAACGACCTGGTCAGGGAGGGTAGAGTCGCATACCTCGGCGCCTCGAGCATGTGGGGGTGGCAGCTCGCATCCGCATTGGAGACGAGCGCGCGGCTGGGAATCGAATCGTTCGTCAGCATGCAGAACCACTACAACCTGATCTACAGGGAAGAGGAGAGGGAGGTCATCCCGCTCTGCCTCTCCAAAGGCCTCGGTCTGATCCCCTGGAGCCCCCTTGCGCGAGGGTTTCTCTCCGGGAAATACAAGAAAGGCAAGGAACCGAGCGGCCTGAGGTACAAGAAGGACACCCTCCTCAAGGAAAGGTACTTCCTTGACCAGGACTTCCGAATCCTGGACAAGCTGCTCAAGGTGGCCAAGGAGAGAAAGGTGACCCCGGCGCAGGTCGCGTTGGCTTGGGTCCTCCAGAAGCCCGGCGTCGTATCCCCGATCGTGGGGGTCACCAAGGTAGAGCAGCTGGAGGAACTGGTGGAGGCGCTCTCCTTGAAGCTTTCAAAGGCGGAAGTCGAATCGCTCGAGGCTGAATACAGCCCTCGGAGCGTCGCCGGTCACGTGTAGCCGCCCAGGGGCGGCTTTATGCCGAGCGAGGCGTCGGTCGAGGCCATGGACGTGGCGCGGTCCGCACCGCTTGCAACCGCCCTGATGGCGTCCACGTTCTCCGGAGTCACTATGGCCTCCTGGTTCACAGCTAGGAAGAGGTAGACCTCGTTGTCCACCAGACCCACCGAGTCTCTCCAGATGGTCGCTTCGTAGACGTCGTTGCGCGGCCTGCCTCTCTCCCTCGCCCAATCGACGATCTGGGAGGTCGACTTGAAGCCTGACTTGCCGTCTATGAGCATTATGCGGGGCTCCTTCTCGAACGCGGCTACCACCGCCTCCTTGGTGGCGTTGGACTTGAGCGTGACCATGACGCTGTGAAGGTGCATGTGCGTCACAGGGACTTTGATGGCCATGGTCGTTATGTTCAGCCCGTTCATGACCGAGACGACGTCTGGCCCGTGGTGGGAGGGAACGGTGATGGGGTCGGGGACGATGGCGTCGATGGGTCCCTTGCTCACCTCGTCTGGGTCAGCCGCTCTACGGGCCAGGACAGCTCTAGCCTTGGACACACCGAAGGCGCCGTCAAGCGCGTGCAGCGTTCTGCAGAGGGCCGTGGTGTTGCAGCTCACCACCCTGACGCCTCGCTTACCCTTCGCAGAATCGTAATCGCATTGGGCCACGAACGAGATTCCGGTAAGCTCGTGTTCCTCCCCTCCTTGGAAAACCGACTTTACGCCAGCCTTATCGTAGAGCGGCTTGTACTCCGCGCCCAGCTCAGGGGTCGCATCCACGATGACGTCGACCTTTCCAAGCAGGTCGGACAAGGTCCCACTCTGGGCGACCTTTGCTTTGGCAAAAGTATCCTTGGATTCCTCGTTGGGAAGATAGATCTCAATTCCCTTCTCAATTGCTAGGCGCGCCCTGTAGTCCGCCCTGGTCTTGGTCACGCCGACCAGCGTCATGTCTGACTGGGCTCGGACGGCATCTGCAACTCGCCTGCCGACTGTTCCGTAGCCATTGACCCCAACTCGAATCGTCAAAGCGTCGCCAGCTTTTCTCAAAAAAACCCTGCATATGAGCTAATCGCTTCAGTCAGCTCTCTTTTGCCGGGAACGCCGCACCTCAACCCGCGCAAAGCCCGGTGACTCGATCGCGGCCTTCTGGTCAGCTGGATGGTGGTCCACATAATCTCGCCAGAGAGTCATGATAGGGTGTGCGTCTTACAAGTAAGATTGAGAGCAAATGAGCACGTATCGCGGTCGGTAAAATAGACCTCGAGTGTCCCATCCAATCTTTATAGCGTCTCGCGGCGCGGAGTCATGGCGTGCAGCGACCCGCGCAAAACTTGGACTATACCTTCGTACCCAACTGGGGCAAACTTCCTCTTTGGTGGGAATGGGGAAAGGTGTCGGACATGGCCACAGATTCGCAGGGAAGGATCTTCGTATTGACACGTGGAGCGCACCCGATGATTGTCTTCGACCATGGTGGCAACTTCCTTTCGTCTTGGGGCGAAGGAAGGCTGGGCCCGGGCGCCCACGGCCTCTACATCGACAACCAAGACAACGTCTTCGTAGCCGATTGCGGTTACCACCAAGTGCTGAAATTCACCAGAGACGGCAAGCTTCTGAAGGAGTGGGGCACCAAAGACGTTCCGAGTCCCACGTTCTACGGAGAACCCTTCAGCGCACCCACCGGCGTAGCTTTCGGCCCTTCAGGAAAGATGTACGTCTCCGACGGTTACGGCAATTACAAAGTGCAGGTCTTCGCGCCCAATGGCGATTTTCTCACCTCTTGGGGCAGGCCTGGGACGGGTCCCGGTGAGTTTGCCCTGGTGCACAGTTTGGATGTAGGACCTGACGAGCGGGTCTACGTCTGCGATAGGGAGAATAGGAGAATCCAGATCTTCGACGAGAACGGCAAGTACCTTACCGAATGGGGAGGGATGAACTTACCCGTCGACGTGAGGGTGAAGGGAGACATGGTGTACGTTCTCGAAGAAGGGAACGACTGGGCCTCCGCCGGCACGATGTACGGTCCCTCTGGGGTATCCATCTTCTACAGCGACGGCGAGCTACTGTCTCGTTGGCACGAGGGGGAACGCGGGACCAAAGGGCTGTACAACCTCCACGGTATCACGGTGGACAATGAGGACAACTTCTACGCGACCCAGATCTACGACCCCGTGGCCTGCAAGAAGATACCATTCAACAACGGGGTCTACCGATTCACGCGACACAAGTAGGCCCCACGTAAACCGAGGCTCGATGCCTCTTCAAAGCTTATAGACGACGCTCGTGCCGCTGGCGCTATGATTGGTCCAGGGGACCGGTTCGATTACAAGTACGTGCCCATGTGGGGAACGCTTCCCCTATGGTGGAAGTTCGGCAACGTCTCAGACCTCGCGACAGATTCGCAAGGGAGGATATTCGCCCTGGACAGGGGAGCCCACCCCGTCGTTGTGCTCGACCCCCGCGATGGAGGGTTCATCACAGCCTGGGGTGAGGGCCTGTTCACCGGCGCCCACGGTCTATACATCGATTCGAAAGACTTTGTTTATGTCGTGGATTCCGGCCATCATCAGGTGTACAAGTTCACGCCCGACGGCAAGCTCCTCAGAGAGTGGGGCACGAGAGATGGACCCAGCGCCACCTTCTATGCCGAGCCCTTCAGCGCGCCAACTGGCGTGGCATTCGGCCCCTCGGGAAAGATGTACGTTTCTGACGGGTATGGTAACTTCAAGGTCCAGGTGTTCGACCAAGAGGGCAACTTCCTGACATCGTGGGGAAGCCCCGGGACCGGCCCTGGACAGTTCGCGGTCGTCCACAGCATCGACGTGGGACCCGACGAGCGCGTGTACATCTGTGACAGAGAAAACAGACGGGTGCAGGTCTTCGATGAGAACGGAAGGTACCTCACCGAGTGGGGAGGGATGAACCTCCCGGTGGATGTAAGAGTAAAGGGCGACGTCGTCTACGTTCTAGAAGAGGGCAATGATTGGGCGTCGAGCGGCACGATGTATGGCCCATCCGGCGTCTCGATATTCTCCTCCGATGGGAAGCTACTCAAGCGTTGGCACGAGGGCGAGCATGGGACGGTGGGACTCTTCAACATCCACGGAATCACCGTGGACCACGAGGACAACATTTACGCGACGCAGATCTACGACTCGCGGTCCATGATCCCGTACCCCACAGGGATCTTCAAGTTCGCCAGGCAAAAGTAGCCGAATGCGTATGGCGTGGACGCCAAGCTCTCTGCCCGGGTGACATTTTCCTTAAATAATACCCCAGGAGTTCATGAATGTGCCAATGACCGAGGTCAAGACTGAGCCACAGGCGCGACAGTATTTCCCCAGGAGATTGGCACTCGTCGCCCCACAAGGCGAGCTCGTCCACGAGTTCGTCGTGACGGGCCGAGACCGTATTGGGATACTTTCTGAGATATCAACGGTCTTCGCCAAGCACTTCATCAGCCTCACCAGCGTGGACATTGACACCATAGCCAGCGGAGACTTCGTCCTCGTGACCTTTGCTGATTTCCGGAATTCAGATGCACCTGCGGAGCAGGTATTGAAGGAGGTAACGGCGCTCAAATCCGTGAAGAGCGTCCTTAGCGGGAGCGCGTCCACCGCCCTCTTTGAGAGATTCATGTTTCCGATCACGGCGGGTGGGAGCAACCGCGCGATAATACTTCCCGCGAGCGCTTTAATGGGCTACGAGAAGGGCGTCCTTGAGAAAGGGCTCGCTCAGGGGGAGGAGCACCTAATCGCAACCGGCCGCCCTGTCGGAAAAGGCGTTTCCGGCACCCTGAGGTCGTACATGCCCTGGGCAGACGGACCCGCGCTCGTCCTGGCGGCCACGGAGGCGATGAGAGCTCTCGGATGGGGACTATGCAACTTCGACCTCTCCATGATCAAAGAAGGCAAGGTCTCTGTCACCGTAAGGAACCCCCTCTCAGCGGGATTGGGCGTTCAATCGGTCAGCTGGCTCCTCATCGGAGTCATTTCCGGTTTACTGGACGATGTGATCCCGTTCCCTAACAGGCTGCAGGGAAGACCCATAGTCTCAAAGGAATCGGACCTTTCGTTCGACCTAGAGCTTGCAAGATAAGGCGGCTCCCGCCATTTCACGGTAGCAATCAGCTTCCTTAGAGCTGCGCTCCTTAAGAAGCGGCATTAAAGCCCTAGCTGCATCTTATCAAGCTCGCTATCAAGTTCGATAGCCAAGTCAGACTAGCATTTGAGAATAGCTTATCGGTAAGAGCTCCATGTTTTGTCGCGTTGGCCGGCGCGCCGAAACCGGATGAATACATCCCTCGCATATTGGGTAGCGGGCCATCAGGGCCAGGCGAGGTAACGGAGCTGGTAATAGTGGGTCGTGACCACGTCGACGCCCTTGCGGCGTTACTGGCGATCTTCAAGGAGCACGGGGTAGAGATCCATGGAGTGGAGTCCCAGGGTATGCCGGAGACAAAGCACTTTGTGATCACTGCCTACATCGGTCTGACCTCGGCTGACGTCGCACTGGAGTCGCTCCTTGGACTCATCAGGCGCCTCGCTGACGTTCAGTCGGCCAGGGGGGCCGAGCTCAGCGGCTCTAGGTATGGGCGGTTCCTCTTCCCGGTGGTCGCGCTGGACGGCACGCGTCTGGTGGTCACGGCAGCGAATAGCATCAACGGGGTGGCGGGGTACTTTTCAAAAATTCCCCAGGAAGGGGGCACCCTGGTTCTCTTCGCGACCGGAAGGCAGGTCGGGCTCGCACTGGTGAGGGCGTTCAGGAGGGGACACCGGGGAGCGACACAGCTGGAGATGCTTGAGTCTGCGGAGGCAGAACTAAGGACGAGCGGATGGGGGCTGGCGTCTTTTGACGTCACGCGTATGGAACAAGGCGAGGTGGGGGTCGTCGTGACGGACCCGATCATCGCGACAGGAGCGGGGGTCAGGGAGAGCTGGCTGACCTACGGGCTCGCGGCAGGTCTCATCGAGGGCATCTTCGGCATGGTGGGGTACGTGGGCCAGGACCACTTTTTCTCAGATTCGACGAGGCAGCTAAAGTTCAAACTGCTGGAGCTAACAGCACAGCAGAGGGCGCGTTAAGGCCTCAGGAAGCACTCGCAAGCGGATCCTGGGCCGCGCGCCGGTCAGGGAAAAAGAAGCTCATTTCGGGCTATTTTGGAAAATGAGTAGGGTAGTTTGGGCTGTGGGGAGCATGGGGTAACAGGTCTCAAAGTTGCCTTCTCCCCTTCTAATCTAGTACGTGGCCACTTTCGGTAATCCCTGCCGGTCGAGACCAGGGAGAGTCAGCATTCTGCAGGGGAAGATCCTACGGCAAGACGCGCAGGGGGTGGAGAGGGTCTCTTGGAACTCCGGTCGAAAGGGACACAGTGATTCGACATAACCCGCGGGAAAGCATGCTCCAGTAGCGATTTCGTTTTACACCACTGTGGTTTCTTATTTGAGCGTGGACTCACTTCTTTGGGACGGATTAACCGTGGTGTAAAAACAAAAGCATGGTCCTGCTTTGCCCAAAAAATATTTGTTCACATTTACACCACTCGCCAACGTCTTTTCCACCACGGGTGTGGGTGCAATTGAGCTGGAGGCAAAATGGTTGACTTTTCCCGGGGTCCATCAATTTGCACCACGATTAAGATCGCCACCGGAAATTGGCCTACTCAGGAAAAACGCCCCGGGGGTGCAAAAAAATTGGCACTCTCCTTATTGCAAAACAAGAACAAGAACGATTCATGTCTGAGCTGGCAGCCGACGGTTTGAACAATCAGGCATCAGCCCCCGACTCCACTCGAAGATGGGGGTCTGGAGAGAGGTGCCCAAAGTGCAACGGCGTGAGGGGGAAGGTCATTGCGAGGGTTCCGATCACCAAGATGTACAATGATGGTTTTCAGGTCCATCAGTACAGATACCTCCGATTGACTCACAG
>JAPCJP010000016.1 GCA_027886885.1 Nitrososphaerota archaeon
AGCGAGACGAACAAGGAAGTCGCTACGAAGATGTAACCAGCATTCGTTCCACCCTGAGATACGGCCACCGATACCGTCCCGTTTTCAAATTGATCAGGGAACGTCCATTGACTCGTCCAAAGCCAGTTCCCAGAAGTTGAATAGGCTTCCAGGAAATTGCCGTCTATTTCGAGCATGTTGGACGGGTCGAATTCTTCCCCAACCAAGTAGACCAGATTTCCTCCGCTGTTAATTGCAGAACCCGTGATGGCGTAGGGCGCTCCGGACGGAGCAGAACCAGGTTTGGGGGCATCCCCGGCCGAAGGGCCAGACGGGAGTACCGGAGCTGTAACGCCAGGAAGCACGTTACTCGTGGTCGGGGGAAAACTAGGACCTTCGGTAGCCTGGAGTCCATACGGAACCGCACCTGCAGGATTCTGATCTTCGGACCGCACCAAGAGGGGACTTCTGGGGATTGACGATTGGGAGTTCCTCATGGTATCGACGGAGGTCGAGATAGCCGATGCGGGCGACGGAATACTCGAAGAGGTTAACCACGCACCGACTGAGTCCGGCGGTGTGGAGGCTCCGGTGTTTCTTGCAGCGAAGGTCAAAGTGGACGCTGGAGTCAACAGAATCAGAACGAGACAAACGATTGCGACTAGTCCCTTCAATTGGAATAGGCTCCCTTCTGATTGGGCTCCGCGCAACGGGCTGCACAGGATAACGCGTGTCCGAACCCGCCTTGTCTACGGGACGCCACACCTGTATTGGGATTCTCACCGGTATTAAACTTTGGCAACCATTCATAGTTGTCTCTGGTCCTGACCATGTAGATACGCCACCATTTGCAAAATACATGAAGGCAACATGGGCAACCTTACGAACATTCCCAAAGGATTTGGCCTAAAACATGACCACCGCCATATCTCTAGTCGAAAAAACGGGTTGTCCTCTTATGAGGTGTGCAGTTTGGCCGGGGTATTTTTCACGATACGACAGCGAACGAAATCTCGCACCAGGGCGCGCTGGCGCCCAGTGAGAACTGCGACGTCGTTGCCGTGCCGCCCTGTGCCGACTCGTCAGCGAGCCCCGTTTGGGTCTGGGACAAGAGCGAGTACCCAGGTCCCGCGCTCCAAGACTGGTAGGCAGATTCTTGAGCAGCAGCGATTACAAGAGAGTTGGACGGAGGCGTGTAAGACGTAACGGCCGGTGTTGCAGATGTTCCCGAGCCGGTCGAGAATGCGCCAATGCTCGCGGCCCCCTTGATTTCGTGTATCAACACGCCAGGATAGTTGCCCTGCCCGACCACATACACGTCATCTGTCCCACTGGCCTTGGCGAAGGTGTAGTACACATACAGGTCATAGGTGCTGGTCGGGACCGGCACGGAGGTGAGCAGGGTGTAGGTGTTGCCCTGGGAGTCTGCGATAGCGGGAGCGACATCGGAGACTTCCACGACTATCATGTCTCCCTGAGTAACGGGGCTTGTCAGCGCGCAGGTGAACGATGGATCCTGTTGCAGCGGCGGAACCGCAGCGTTTGAACAGGTTTGGACTATGGTCGGGGTGCTCGAACCTGAGCTCTCCGTGAGAACGACTCCAGCCTCCACGTCGTCAACGACAGATGAGAACGGGAATGATGTCGACCCCGCACTGGATGCGATTTCATACTCTGTTCCAGCGATTCCCGAGGCCACATACTGATCGAACGTGAAGCCTGACCCTCCTCCCGTCTCGTCTCGAGCAGTGGCTATGAGAACGGAAGACGCAGGATAGGCAGAGGCTGAGGAGCACGAGGGTCCGCAGGTGAAGGTGCTCCCTATCGAGTTGACACCGGTGAACTCCCAGCCCTGGACTCTAAGAGCCACCGACGAGCTGGGTTCCGAGACGCGCAAGGTATCAGCCCCTGCGGAGGCGATGATGCCCCAGTAGACGTCCGCCTGGCAGGACCCCGAGTTCGACGTGCACCCCGTCGCTTCTGTTGCCGAGACCGCAAGTTGGAACGTCGTGCCCAAGGAGTCGCTCACCTGGAGGTTGGTCAGGTCATCGCTGACGACGGTGACCACCAGCATGTCCCCGCTCATCACGGCTGATGGGAATGCGGCGGTCGTCTGGCTCCCGGAACAGGGCGAGGAACAGGTATTCGCAGTCTGCTGGACAAGAGCGGGCCCGCCGCTTGAGCTAGCCTGTATCGTGAACGCGTTCCCGGTCGCGGTGTTCCCGCTGGCGACATCCTCGATGAACATCGTGTAAGACCCAGCGATCAAGGAGGGACTGTTGGCGAGATTCACGGAACTGGTTACCTTGCCGCTCGAGTTGAAGCTCGTGACGCTCGGGTATAGCTGATATCTTATGCTGTTGGCCGAGTTGATAGCGTAGACCAAGTACTGGCCGTTCGGCGTGCCTCCGGAGCCCGTGATGGTCGCGGTGGAGGTCAGGATCAACGTCGTGGGAGCGATGCTGACAGCAAGTGGAGAGCCAGAACCTGAACCCTCCGTGAGGACCACGCCGTCCTCCTCAAGGCTGGCTGCAGGGGAGAACGGGAAGGTGGTCGAACCCGCGGTCGATGCGAACATCAGCTCGCTCCCCGCTACGCCGGAAGCAGTGTAGACGTACCACGTGAAGCCGGCTCCTGCTCCTGTGACGGTCGAGCCGGTGGCGAGAAGAATCGAAGAGGCAGGATACGCTGTGGAAGCGCAGGTCGGAAGGCATGAAGCAGTATTCTCAACCTCGTTGACCCCCTTGAATTCCCAGATCTGGAGTCGTATCGCCGCGTTCGAGCCGGGCTCCGTTACCGTGACCGTGTCGACGCCCGAGGCCTTCAGGATGCCCCAGTAGATGTCGGCCTGGCAGTAGGTCGATGGAGACCCACATACTGGGTTCTGACTCTGCGAAGTGTGTGAGCCGACCGCCAATTGAATCATCGTCCCGAGGGTATCGGTGACCGTTAGGGTGGGCTGGTCGTCTTCGACGACCGTGATGACCAGCATGTCCCCGCTCTGGACCTGCGAGCTAAACGTCGCGCTGTCCTGCCCGCTCGAACAGACATACGAGCAGGTCGTTTGTGATTCCTGGACGAGAGTGGGTCCGCCGCTGGACGAAGGCTGGAAGTTAGCCGTAATCGTTCCGGCGCCGTTGACCGTCATCGTAGTGCTCGCGCACGTACTGCAAGCGATCGTGATCGACGCAGAGCTGGAACTCCAAGAGGAGAAAGTGTAGCCAGGCGCCGCGGTCGCGCTGATCTGGACTTGGGTACCGGCAGAGTAGGTCTGAGAACCGGTCGGCGCTGTAGACCCGCTGGACGCCAGCGGAGCGACCGCGAAAGTGACCGTGTATTGCGGTGACGTGATAGTGAAGGTGTTGCCATTAGCCGTCTTTCCGCTCGCTACGTCCTCGATGGATACCGTGTAACTTCCCGCCGTCAGGGTCGGGCTGTTCGCCAGATTGACGGTTGTGGCGACGGTCCCGGTGGCACCGAAGACGGTGACGGTCGGATAAAGCTGGTACTTCATCGCGTTGGCGGTGCTGATGGCATACACAGAGAACTGGCCATTCGGCGTTCCGCCTGACGCGGTTATCGTCGCGGTCGATGTGGTCGTGAGCGTCGTAGGTGTTATGCTCACGATGAGCGGGGTAGTGGCCAGGACGGTCAGAGAGAAGTGGGCGGTTCCTGTTTGCCCGTCAATTCCCCTGCCATCCACTGTGATTGGATAGGTGCCTGGTGCGGTCGTCCCGGTCGTTGTTATCGTGAGCACATCGCTCGTGCCACCAATCGAGTCCTTGACCGGATTTACCGTCCACGATGGTGGCTGGACACCGGGTGGCAGCCCTAGGACCTGCAGAGTGACCAGTTGGGAGGCGCCATAAACTGTGAACGTCTCGGAGCCTTGCGAACTCTGGGTTATTGATAGCGGCACACCCTGAGAGAGCGTGACCGAAGGAATGAAATCGGCTGTAACGCTTCCTGAACCTGTGACCCTAACGGTGTATTGACCATTGTTCAGTGTCAGGATATTACCCCCCGTGACCTGCCATGTCGAAAATACGTAGCCGGGTTGCGCGGAGGCTGTAAGCGGAAAAGTTGCCCCCGAAGCGTAACACTGAGTTCCCGTCGGACTTGTGGTGCCACTCCCCAGGGGAGCGACGTTGAAGCTAATCTTGAATGGTAGAGCCGCGACAGTGACGGTGGCGTGTGCAATTGGCGTGCCCTGATAGTAGACGTACACCGATGCTTGTCCTCCACCGGAGCACGAAGGAATGGCCACGCTCGTCGCGGGGGGTATCACTGCTGGTCCTGAAGACGCTGCGGTGCCATCGAAAGCCGTAGAGGGACCGCTGCACACGTTCCCCGAAGAGACGAAGCAGGACGTATACTGGACTCCCGGGGTATACCCCCTCCCCGATATCGTCACCGAAGAACCTGCGGAAACGACTATGGGGCTTGCTGCCACTGTGGGAGAGATCTGGGTGAACAGGCTCCACCCAACCGGGGTGCCCGCGTATAGAACATCTGCACCTATGTCGTAAATGTCTCCTATGGTGAAGGTTGTCGCGGCGATTGTTCCCGAGGCAGACGAGGTTACCTGTATCGGAAAGGCAGACGGGTCACAACCGTATTCGCCGTTTTGGACAGAAATCACGTACTGCTCGGAGGTGATGCAGACGGAGTATTTCGTTGAAACTTGGAAACCCGACCCTGTTACCTGTATGGTGGAGCCTACGGTCCCAAAGGGTGAAGCGATTTTCACGGAGGGACTAGTGACTTGAAACGGCTGCGAAGCGACTAGAGTCCCTGAACCGGCATAGAGGGGCCCCTCATACCCATTCATGACGACCGCGTACCAAGTCACCGAGCTCGAGGACGGGTAACTGTTCACAGCGAGGGTAGTCCCTGCAGGGATTGCTCCAAGGGTTGAGGTCGCGCTAGAGGGGACAGGGGTGAACGTGGAGAAAGAGCCGCTGCAGGTCTTCGAAGAAGTGCTCAAACAATACTCGTAGGTCTGCCCTACCTGGTAATTCATTCCCTGCAACGTTGTAGTGGTAGGAATGGGACCATGGTTCGGATTGAGAGAAAAAGTTGGTGGAGGCGGCGGAGGAGGGGCAGCAGACACGCTCACCCCGGTGACCGTGATGTAGTTTGGTGAATTGTAAAAATCAACCGCAGCGTTCGCGGCGGTCCCTTCGTCATAACCCGCTTTCGCAACGACCAGGAATCCTCCCCCGAAGTAATACGTACCAGCCTGAGGCGCAGTGAAGAGCGAAGTGAACATACAGATTGAATTAGGACAGCCAGGTTGATTGGCTGAACTAAACGTACCCCCACCACCAGAATTAAATTCCTCGACAACCCCCTGGGGGTCAGTCGAACAACAGCCCCCGGGTCCCGAGACTTTAAAGACGTAAGAAAGGAGTGCGTCTGAAACGAGTGCGTCCGGACCCATCGAGCTTTTTATCACACCCAGGTATTTTGCTGAAATCTGCAGTTGTAATTGCTCTCCTTGGGTCGCCGCGAAGGATGCTCCATCTCCCGCCCCCGCATCGTCGAAGAAAACGTAGCCGAATGCGGTAACGCTGCCGCTGCAATCGCCTCCGACCCCGCACTCCTTCGGGAAGGCCTGTGCCTGTAGTCCTATCACCCCTGAATACATCCCGGGAGTTGCGGCGGCCGCACTTGCGTCGGCGCAAGCGTACCCAATCACGCTGGCGCATGAGCCTACGCTTGTGTAGATGTCTGCGTGATTGAATGGTGGCACGATTACGGAGCCTTGGGCCATCGCTCCCGGCGAGCCTGAGAGAAGTAACACAAGAAGAAGGCAACCCCCAACAACGATCGGACCATCCCGGAGACTGCGCCCCATGTGACCATGGCAACCGAGTGACGACTAATAAACATTGGCAGCCAATCATAAGTATTTTAAGCATGAATCATGGCTCGACGCCATACGAATTCTGAAGGTTCCAGAAACCCGACAAATCGGGCGGGGAAAAGGCTGAACAATCCATAACTAGAAATAAATCCTAGCGAAAAACAGCCGCAGCAAACACCAAATGTCACCTCATCCCGTCACGAAGACAGTCGGAAGCTTCGAGAGGAAGGCTCCTCGAATGAGTGCGATAGTCCGCGCCATGGAGGAGGTCGGGCCGGACGTGGCGGAGATCGCCAGGAGGACCAAGGAGCCCGCCGAGAGCGTGAGATACATCCTGAAGACGAAGATCTTTGGAAAGGGGCTCGGCGTCTACGCCATCTACAACGCCTACGCCTTGGGGTTGACGAAGCGGGCCCTCATCGCGGACCTGGCCGCCCCTTACTCCGAACGGACCTGGGACCTCTTCAACGCCATGGAAGAGAAATGGTTTCTCACCTACAGCTTCCGAATGATACCAGAGGGTACGTATGCGATGATCTTCGACGTGCCGGACGGACGGGAGGAAGATTTCACAGAGCTAATCCAACGCATGCAAGAGGTCGGGTTCATCAAGAAAGTGCACGACGACCTTGGCTTCGAGTGGAGGAGGAACAACGAGATGCGAGCCGAGCTCTTCGACTTCAAGCGAAGCGAGTGGGACTTCGACTGGACCAAACTCCCGGTCCGGCCCGCTCCTCCCATCCCGGTCGCCAAGAAGATAGAGGAGATCCACCTCGCCGATCTGGGGCTGATGGCGGAGCTGTGGGTCGACTCGGCGAGGTCTCTCGCGGAACTGGCAAAGCCCAACGAGATGAGCGTAAGGTCGGCGGTCAGGCACATGAGACACGTCAAGGAAAAAGGCTTCTCGACCGGGTATCGAGTCAACTGGATGAAGTCCCAGAAGCTCAATACCTCGGGTAGATACCTCACCTCGCCACACAAGTACCTCGTCACGGGCGTCTTCGTGCGCGGCATAACCCAGCAGGAGCAAAGAAAGGTCAGGGACGCCCTGAACCGGCTGCCCTTCCTCTGGGTCGAAGCGGGGGGGAACAACTACTTCGCCGAGCTGATAGTCCCGCTCGCGCTGACCAACGAGACTATCCAGTTCATCCACAGGGAATTCACGGGGCTCTCGCACAAGACCAGATTCTATATCCTGGACTGGGGGAGCGGGATGAGCTCCTCGACCCCGCGCCATCTCTTTGACCCCAAGCGCCAGCAGTGGGTCTACGAGCCCGAGTCACAGGTCAGGGACCTGGAGGCGGCCATGGCTAAGGTCGCCACTGTCCCCAAGTGAGTCTTTTCCAACCGTTTTTATCGACAGCTCCGGAACCCCGGGTTCTCTGGAGTAATCTGACCTGCCAATATCATTCGAGGTGAGGGAGACAGACCTCATGGGGAGGAACGGCATCCTCACCGTCGACGGCAAGAAGGTCGAGACCCCTTGCCTCACTCCCGTAGTCCACCCCGTGACCGTGGACATTCCGATATCACAGTTCAAGCAGATGGGGTTCGACGCGCTCATGACGAACTCGCTCATAGCGTACAGGCGAAGAAGGGAGGAGGCGCTCGAGAAGGGGCTCCACGCAATGCTCGGGTTCGACGGGGTGATCATGACTGACTCGGGCGGATATCAGGTGCTGGAATACGGCCAGCAGGACATTACCCCCTCGATCATCGCGGAGTTCCAGTCGTCCATCGGCTCGGACCTGGCAGTCACGCTGGACCGTCCGACAGGCTACTCCCACTCCCGGGAATACGCCGAGGAGACAGTCGACGTGAGCCTAAAGGGAGCGAGGGAGACGATGAAGAAGTTCGGCCGCTCGAAGACGACCTGGGTCGGCCCCATCCAGGGAGGGCTTTTCGGAGACCTGGTCGCGCGCTCGGCGAAGGCTCTGGTCCGCTCGGGTTTCGAGATACTAGCCTTGGGAAGCCCCGTGGAGCTCATGGAGAACTACCTCTTCGAGGACCTCGTCAGGATGATAGTCGCCGCAAAGAAGAGCATCCCCTATTCCACACCGTTCCATCTCTTCGGGGCCGGACACCCCCTGACCCTTCCGCTCTCGGTGGCTCTTGGATGCGATACCTTCGACTCGGCGAGCTACATCCTGTTCGCGAAACAGGGGAGGTACATGACGGAGCGGGGTACCCTTGTGCTCGAGGACATGACCCATCTTCCTTGCAGCTGCCCCACCTGCAACTCCACGACCAGGACCGACCTCGTGTTGATGAAGCGAGAGGAGCGGGTCAGGAAGCTCGCCCTGCACAACCTCTACCTGCTCAGGCAGGACGTGCTGCGCTGCAGAGAGGCGATCTCCGAGGGGAGGCTATGGGACCTCGTGGAGGAGAGGGCGATAGTCCACCCGAGGACGATGGCCGCGTTCGCTGAGCTGGCGAAGAACTCGAAGTGGCTCGGGTCCGCCACGCCGCACTTCAAGGACAGGGGGCTCATCATTAGGAGCGAGCTGGATGCCACGCGGCCGGAGGTTGGACTCGTAGCCGAGCGGCTCGAGGGGGCGATGAACTCGAACCCGGGGAGGAAATCGCGGTCGGGCAACAAGGGTGACTCGACTGCCTATCTCCTGGTCTCCGATGACGAGAAGCCTCTATCGAGGAACCCCATGTCGGCGAAGGTGCGTACCCGCATCGAGAAGGAGCCTCATAGGATGTACAAGCTCCACCCCGTGCTGGGAGCCTACCCCGCGGAGCTGGAATTCGTCTACCCGTTCACGCAGACGGTGACGGAGATGGAGGTGACCAAGAAGGGCATCAGAGAGGCCGTCAAAGTGTTGAGGCGGCTGGGCTACAATAAGGTCCTTGTCTGCGATAGGAAGGGCGTGAAGACGGTCACGAGTAGATCGCGCTAGGCGGGCCCCTTTCCTTGTCCTTCTGGGCCAACCCCATCATCTCCTTCTCCAGCTCTTCCGCACCCTGTATGAGCGGCGCGGTCACTATCTTCAGCTTGTACCTCTTTGCGACGAACTCCGCCGCGGAGGCTGCGGCCCTGGGGTCTACCCGCTCGGTGCTCGAGTAGGCCAGGATGGCGTAGGCGGGGAAGTCGTGCATCTGGAGGCGGTTCAGCAGTAGGGCGACCGGACCCACGATCATCTTGCCGTCCTCGAGTATGGGCTCGCCCTTCATCTCCCCCTTCTTCTTCATGGCGTCCGTGAGGACCACCCTGTACTTTGAGTCGTCGGTCCTTAGCGATTCGTCTAGGCCCCCGATGAGCGCGACCTCATCCACCCCCGAATCGAGGATCCAATCCCCGAGCTCTCTGAAGAACCTAGTCTCGTTCTCTCGGAGGGGAGGGACGTCGGCCTTGAGGAAGGCGATCTTCCCGGCGGCGAAGACCTCGTAGGGGGTGGAGATCGATTTGTTGAGCGTCGAGGATACTGCGGGGGCAAACTCGGAGTCTATGTAGAACGCTCTCTTGGCCTTCACCTCGTCGATCAGGAACTTCACGGACCAGTACCCCGTGGCCCCGATGCCGTGGAACCCCGCGATGAGGGTCTTGGCCTTGAGTTTGGAACCCGCGGGAACCACTGCGACGGACGGAGAAGCGGAATGGGAAGGGCTGCTCCTTCTTGAAGACAAACGGAGACACTCGCCCCTTCGGCCTCTCCTTAAACCCATCTGTCGCGTATGGAGGACGTTCGAAAGCGGCGACGGCGCGCAGGTCTGACGGAGCGAAAAACTGACAAGTTTGCGAATTTTTCCTCGTTTCGACCTCTTAATCATTTCAAGGGAACAAGTCTGCGATGCCGAAAGAGCTAGAGTACCAGTTGGCGACGGTAATCGACATCATCGAATTGATTGAAGAGTCGATTCGAGGTGTGAACGATCTCCACAGGGAACGGCAAAAGCTTCCGAACAACGACCCCTATTCCCAGGCCGAGAATAACCTAATCGACGATATCAACTGGGCCGCAATTCAGCTCGCGTCATCAAAACGGACTCTTCTGAAGATACAGAAGAGGAGTCGTGACGAACCCTCTCCAGCGGAGGTCTCCACAGTGCTCGCCTCCACCTTGGACCACGCCTCCGGCCTCCAGGTCGACGGTGGGCGCGTGGGGAGCCGTCCATCTGTCCAAATTGGCGACTAGCCCCCGCCACAGTTAGTCATCCAACGCACGCCAAACACTTAAAGAATGGACGAAAAGGCGAAGCTCGAAAGTTAGAGTTATGCAAGTTAAAGTTCTGGGGGCAGCCCGCCAGGTAGGCAGGTCTGCCTTCATGGTCTCCCAGGGGAGCACCAACATCCTGCTCGACTACGGCGCGATGACGTCGAAGGAACCCGGGTTCCCGATGCACGTCCAACCGAAGTTGGTAGACGGTCTCGTGCTGAGCCATGCGCACCTGGACCACTCGGGTTCGACTCCGGTCTTCTTCCTCGGCGGGGACAAGGTCAAGCTCCACGCGACGCCGGTGACCACCGAGCTCTCGAACTTGCTCATCGAGGACTTCATCAAGATCTCCGGGCCCTACCTCCCGTTCGAATTCATCGACCTGATGGCCATGAACAAAGCCACCGTCAACCACCCCTACAAGGAGAGCTTCCAGATCAAAGACCTGACCGTGACGTTCTATGACGCCGGGCACATCCCCGGCTCCTGTATCACCGTGGTCGAGGGCGGTGGGAAGAGGCTCATCTACACCGGGGACATCAACGGCGCGGAGACGGAGCTGCTCAACGGTTCCTACAAGGACCTGGGCGAGGCCGACATGGTAATCACCGAGAGCACCTATGCGACCGCCGACCATCCCGCAAGGCAGGCGGTCGAGGAAGCGTTCGTGAACCACGCAAACGAGGTGGTCGACAGGGGAGGAGTTCTTCTGGCGCCAGCATTCTCGGTCGGTAGAGCACAGGAACTGGCGATGACGCTTGTAAGGCACGGGTTCAAGCACCCCATCGGCATGGACGGGATGGCACTGAAGGTCAACGAGGTGCTGATGCGGTACCAGGAATACCTACGGGACCCCGCCCTCTTCAGGAGGACCCTGGAGAACACGGAGCTCATCAACGGTTGGAGCGCGAGGCGGAAGTTCATCCAGAAGCCGGGGGTCATCATCGCGCCGGCGGGGATGCTCGTAGGGGGCGCTTCGGTCTTCTACAATCAGCAGCTCTCGCAGAGGGAGAAGAACGGCATCGCCCTGGTCAGCTTCCAGGTCCCCGGGACCGCCGGCAGGACACTGCTGGACAGGGGTCTCACCCTGATAAACGGCAAGCCCACGAAGGTAAAGGCCGAAGTGAAGAAGTTTGACTTTTCGTCGCACAGTGGAAAGGCGGTCCTCTCGGCGGACCTGAAGGCGATAAAGGGCGACCCCAAGTTCATGACGGTGCACGGCGAAGAGGAGAGCTGCATCCAGCTCGCCAAGGACCTCCACACAGACCTCGGCGTCGAGACCTACGCTCCAAGCGTCGGTGAAGTCTACGAGGTCTGACACCGGCCTTTGGACCCCGAAAACCTGAGGGGGATCACCAGCCGCGGGGTCGCGGTCACCGTCGCGTTCATCGTCGTCATCCAGGTCGCCGCTATGTGGTTCACCTCAGTGAACGAGCCCATTACGTCCCAGGCTGGGGCTACCTATGCTCCCGCGGGCACTTCCGCCTTCGGCTCGCTGCTGAACGCGCTCATCCTCATCGCCGCGGTCTTCGCGACGACGATCGTGGCCGTCTGGCTGATAAGGAGCAAAAGGGTCAGGGTCTTCACCTCCGTGATCTTCGTGGGGACGGCGCTCGCCCTCTTCCTTCTCACTCTTCTGACGGCCATCGACCTGACGCAGAACTACATGAACGAGGACCTCTCCCTGTACCTCTCGCTCGCCCTAGCGGCGGGCGTCGTGGTCGTCCTCGGCTTGACCACGAAGAGGACACGGTTCTTCATCCTGGCCCCGTTCATCACCGGGCTCCTCTCGGCCGAGGTGGGGAGCTACTTCGCTTCGAGCCTCAACCTCTTCACCGCTCTACTCCTCCCCGTGGTCTTCTCGGTCTACGACATCTACGCCGTCTTCCGGGGGCCGCTGAAGCAGCTGGTCACGTCAGCGCCCGCCGAGGTGCTGGCTGGCGTAACCTCGAGGCTGGGGGAGTTCGCCATCGGCACGGGGGATACCATATTCTACTCTCTCCTCCCCTCGATAGCTCTGATCCAGTTCGGGCTGGGACTGGCGGTGGCCACGATGTTCGCGGTGGACGCGGGGGTGGTAATCACACTGTACCTGCTGACGAGGTCTAAGATGCTGCCGGGGCTCCCTATACCCATGGCCCTCGGGCTCGCCGTGATCGTCGTCTACGCGGCGCTTTAGTATTCTACGACTGGAGTCTTTGTTCCCTTGACCAGGGAGTCCGCGTCATCGTCGGTCGTCTTGAACGTGTAGAGACGATTTCCCGTCCGTATCTTGATCTTTGTCTGGGAGGTCCCTGCCGCGCCCTTGGAGTCACCCTCCTTCTCGTCTGAGTCATCCTTGCCTCGGACGACCCGGATCTCCGTCGCCATGGGCAGGAGCTTCTCAAATTCTTCCCTGCTCTTTATCTCTCTGGGCATTTGCGGGACCCCTCCGTCCACTCAGATTTAACCAATGCTAGGCAATGTCAGACTGTGTTAGCTTAGCCCAAATCTCTCTCCCTGTTAGCCGGGCTGACGCTCTAAGCTGGTTTGTTGCGGCTCCGCTTGCTGGACGGGTCTGCAAGGAGTTTAGTTTTGACTGAGGCGTGGCAAGTAATACTTGGTGACCAGTGTCACGATAACGACCCCTGCCACCACGACCGCCGAGGTCTCTATTTCACCGTTGAGGAGGCTCTGGTCAAAACCTGTGACGGAAGTCACATAGAAGTAGGGCGTCCAGCTTGCTGTCAACACTACCGCAGTGAGGATGGCTAACCTCAGTAAGGTCTGTCCGCCATGGATAGAGTTGGGAGAGGCCCGATTTTAAGGCTTAGGCCCAGATTGCAGTCGGGCCGGACGGGAGCGTCGACCTTCCTCGAGGGTCGCTCCGTTGGTCTTCACGAACCTCAGATACCGCGTATGTCTGCTGAGCCGTTCTGCCTGAATGAGGTCCTTCACGCCGGCCGCGGTGTCCTTCCGCCCCAGGCGGTCTATGAAGACGTCGCTGTCCCTTATGAGCCCGAGAGCATCCTGCCAGCCTCTCAGGACCCTCGCGCGGGCGAGCCTCTGGGAGGAGTTCGGCAGCAGCTCAATCGTGTACCTGAGCCTCTTGCACCGCTTGCGGAGGGAGTGGAGCTCCTCGACCCTGCTCTCGCTCCCGAGGACCTGGCGAAGCTCGTCGGCCACCTTGCCCTCGAGGGACCTTATCATCCTCCTTGCATGAGACTCTGACCCGCGGACGGTCCTCTCCTCCAGTTCTGGAGGGCGCATCTCGAAGAGCTTCCACGCGGCCGACATGGAACGCTCCACGTGCTCCCTCCTCTGAGATTTGAGCTTCCTAGCTATCTTTGACAACGAGGGGTGCGAGATTTCAGAGTCCAGCTTCCCAAGAATCATGTCGATGTCCCTTATCTGGGACGTCAGCTTGAGCACCTTGCGGCACCTTCGCCTGCAATCGTCGATCGACCTATCGCCCCTCCTGGCCTCCTTCGGCAAGACCCTGAGGATCGCGTCGAGTCTACGTATGGAGCCCCTCAGCGACTGGACGTTGGATGCCTTGGTGTCACCAAGGTATTCGCGGAGCCTGTCGTTCACCGCCTTCGAGGTCGACTGGTAATGTTCGAGGAACCGGGCCGCCCCGACCGAGCTAGGGGTTCTTGCCATGGAGATACCGGTCTATTCTGTTCTGAAGGTCCTCGTTTACCTCGACGATGGAGCGGTTCGCGTCTATCTGCACGAGCCCGTAGGTGCTCTCCATCTTCTTGAACTCCTTCGCCATCCTGCGCTGGTAGATGATGAACGAGTCGAAGAGGTCGTCGGAGAGCCCCAGGTCAGCACCTGCCTCGTAGTAGTCGAGCGTCGAGTACTTTTGGAAGACCCGGTGGAAGAGCTCGTGGGGGTCGACGTCGAGATAGAAGACGAGGTCGGGCTTGATGCTGAATCCGAAGAGGTCGTGGGACCACCTTCTGCTGAGCCCCCTCACTGTGCTCCGCGCCATCAGCGTGTAGATGTACCGGTCTGCCAGCACGATGTACCCGGCCTCGAGCGAGGGGATGATGTGGTGCTCCAACCTGTCCGCGAAGTCGGCGGCGTAGAAGAGGGTGAGGGTCTTCTGGCCCAGGGGCAGTTTCTGCTTGGCTTGCAGGATGCCCGTGCCTATGAGCTCGGACCTCTTCAAACCCGTCGTCGCGACCGCGTGACCCTGGGACTCCAGCCTCGCGGTGATCAGGTCCACCTGGGTGCTTCTGCCGGAACCGTCGGGCCCCTCGATCACGATGAGGCGTCCCTTGAGCCTCTTCGCATTGAGGTAGGGTATGCCTTCGCCGTAGAACTCGATCTCTCGCTCTTCGAGCCTCGGCCGGCTCGGAGACCCTCCCTGTTCCTCTTCTGAGTCCATCACTCGGCGCTCAGCTCCCTCGAGGCGATTGTCGCCACTGCGGGCGGGAGAAGCTCCAGGACCTGGCGCCTCATTATCTTCTGCTGGAGCTCGATATCGAGGGTCCCATCCATGACACGGAACCCCTCCTTCGGCGCCATCCCCTTGTACTCCTCGATTATCCGGCTCTGGAAAATTCTGTAGCTCTCGTACTCGTCGTTGCTAAGGTTGAGGTCCATCCCGGCTTCGTAGTACTTGAGTTTGGGCCGCCCGGTCAAGATGCGCTTGACCGCTATATCCACGGGGACGTGAAAATAGAACGCCAAGTCGGGCTTGGTGGCGAAAGCGTAGATCTTCCTGACCCACTTGGGGTTGCACCCGCGGACCGCGTCTCTGGCGTAGGCGGTGTAGATGTAGCGGTCTGCGAGGACGAAGTAGCCAGCCCTCATGAGCGGGTGCACGTTCCTCTCGAAACGGTCCGCGAAATCGGTTGCGTGGAGGAGGCTGAAGGTAGTCGGCGTGAGCAGCGCTTTCTTCTTCCCCTTGGAGGTTATCTCCTTCACCACCTCGGAGGAGTTCCACTCCGTGTTGAAGACCATCAGCCCCAGGTGCCTCAGCCACTTGTCCAAGAGGTGCAGCTGGGTGGACTTGCCTGAACCGTCGATGCCCTCGACGACTATCAGCCGACCCCTGGGGCCCTCCTTGGAGGCCGTCCCAGGGACTTGGGCGCGTTCGGTGACCTTCTGTTTGGTTGTCGCTTTGTTGTTCATCGTCAAGCTCACCGGACAATCCGTTCCCGGGCAAGCGAACCGGGTTTCACTCCTGCCTTGTTCGGCTCGACATTGATTCTCACGCGGAGACCCGTCGCCTCCTCAAGGTCCTTGGCGGTCTGGCCCAGGACCAGCATGGGGAACTCCTCCACAGACGGAGCCTGGACGTCGATCTTCAGCAAGTCCTGGTCCAGATGGAACTTGACGTTCGACCTTGTGAGGCCGAGGACCTCGGTGAGCTGGACCACCGCGCTCATCCTCTCGATGGACTCGCGCTCCACACCCTTCAGCACTGCTACGTAGTTGTCGAAGAACCATTCTGCCATCTTTGGCGCCTTGGCCCTTACCAGTGCGATGGCGGCGGCCAGCTGGTCGTCGTGCGCAAGCACGCTGTCTTGGCTGATTATAGAGTAGAATAGAGTCTCGGGCCGCGTGGACAGGTAGAGGTCCATGAAGCTGCGCGCGGTCTCTTGAAGAATGTTCTCCTCTCGGGGGCTGATTATCCCGCGAAATGCGAGGGCCCTAGCCACCTCAGCGTGAGGCCGGCGGAGCTCCCTCCAGGCAGACAGGGAAGCGGTGGCTCTCCTCACCCCGAACTCGTCGACAGAGTAGGAGCGCGGGTCTCTGAGGAACTCCGATAGCACCCCGTCCCGGAGCCCGTGGGTGCTCACGACGACCTCATCGAGGTCCAGGCGACCCATCAACGTGCCGATGACTATCGAGCCGGCGGTAATGCTCTCCGCCCTATCTTTGCCGAAGGCTTCGATTCGGGAGATCTTCTCAGGGCCCATCCGCCTCAAGAGTTTGTGTATCGACATTATCGACTTCCTTCGCAACCTGTAGTTGTGCACCTTGTTGAGCGGATAGCCGCGCAACCACTGATCATACCTGGCGAGTGCCCGGAGCGTACCTCCCACCCCCATGAGCCGCGTGCCTTTCCGCAATCCTAGTTCCCGTCTCGAAGGGAGCAGTTCTGTCATCCGCCGTCTCATCCGGTTGTAATCTTTCTTGGAGAACCTGCCATCGTTCCCCGCGTAGAGTTCGGTCAACCTCAGTGCACCGAGGGGGAGGGACATTATCTCGCTCACCCGCGAACCCTCAGCGCGGGTCAGTTCGAGCGAGCCTCCACCGAGGTCGAAGAAGAGAACGTCAGGCAGTTCTACCGCCTTGGCGGCCCCGACGTAGGAGAAGAGCGCCTCTTCCTTCCCCGAAAGCACGCGGAAGCGCAGTCCCGTAGCTGCTTCGGCCTCCCTTACGAACTCGGAACCGTTGCCAGCCTCTCTGACGGCGGAGGTGGCGATGGCTAGTATTCTATCCACCTTCGAGAGCCTGTTGACCTCGTTGAAGAGCTTGAGGACTCGTATCGTCCTGTCCATGGGTTCGCTTCCCAGAAAGCCAGTTCGATTGAGGCCTTCTCCGATTCGGGTCAACTCGCCACGCTGGTCGTAGGCCCTGAACGAGCCGTCCGGCCTCACCTCGTAGCTCACCATCTTCAGGGAGTTGTAGCCGAGGTCGATGACGGAGGCCCTCATCGCTTCGCTCAAGCGCGGATGTCCTATTATATTGTGGGTTGCTCCTTGGCCGTGAGAGGCTAGGAAAGTTTCTTGATCTGTCGAGGCGTTAGCAGCCATTTTAGTTCTCCCGATGCCTTGGGCGTGAGCGAGTCGATGGTCACCTTGGCCATTCCGGCCTTCTTCAACGAAATCCGCCCCCGAGGATTGCCGGAGATCAGGTCCGAGAGCAGCATGCTGAGATAGGGCTCGTGGCCCACGATGAGGACCGAAGAGTCCTCCCTCAGTTTGGAGAGGCGCTTGAAGAGCTGCAACCTCTCGCCCTCGGGCTTGAGCTCGTCCCAGGACTCCAGGTCCTTGGACTTGTTGAGCTCTTTGGCGACTATCTGAGCTGTCTCGAGCGACCTTGTCAGCGGGCTCGTGACGATATGATGGACCTCGACGTTCAGCTGCTTGAGGGATTTTGCAATCTCTTCGACCTCCCTCCTGCCCTCCACCGTGAGGGCCCTCTCCGAGTCCTGGCTGGCCATCGGGATACGGGTGCCTGCCTCACCGTGCCTAAGTATGATTAACTCCAACTAGGACACCAACAACTAGGAACGGCGGGCTTCGTGGAGGCCGTTACATAATCGTTGGCAAGGTAAAGACATGGAGATATATTGTCCTGTATTGCCTGATGTATCACAAAGACCACCCCCGGCTTGCCGATCGGACTCAAGGCGTCCAGTCGATTCGGTGAATTGTGAATAACGCTTAATTATCTCGGAGGCAACAAGTTGGTTACCGACTGGAACACCGGTAGGATGTGAAAAAGGATGAGTTTCGGACAATCAGACGGACACAACAGTAGTGGATTCGGCGGCGGAGGGTCCTCCAAGCCAAAGCCAGTGGAGGTTGGAAAGGAGTACGATGTTACCGTTTCCGACGTCAGCAGGCGAGGCGATGGAATAGCGAAGATAGACGGCTTCGTGATCTTCGTCGCAGGGGCGAAGCAGGGCCAACATGCAAGGGTCAAGGTGACCCAGGTCTCGAACAGGTTCGCGAGCGCGCAGCTCGTCGACGGCTCGACGCCCATGGGCACCACGGACGACATGTCCTCCGAGGAAGGGTCCATGGACGAGCCGGCGGAGGGGTAGGTTTCTCCGCCACTGGGTGAACGGGTTGGCCCTCCGAGGGCAACCGCTCACTTTTTTGAGAGGTTGTTTTGCGCCAACTGACGCCTAAAGATTTGATCGAGATATTCACCGATGGGCTCTGCGAGTGGGTGCTTTTATCAGCCCACAGATTGAAACTCCATTGCTGACTGAGTGCGACAAAGCCTGGATGGCGGGGTTCTTGGATGGTGAGGGGCACCTTAACATTACCAGGCAGGTTAGAAAGCAAAGGCCATCCCCGGCTTATCGACCCTATGTTACGGTCACCAACACCAAACGAGAGGTTCTATTAGGGTTCCTGAACGAATATGGGGGAGCAATCTACACGCACTACGAGGGGCGTGCGGATAAGACGGGGACAAAATGGTCTGACGCATACACATGGTATTGCCCCATTTCATCGACAAAGAGACTCCTTCTTGACACATTGAATTACTTCAGGCTCAAAAGAAGGCAAGCAGACCTGATACTCCAGTTCTTGGGAAAGAGGCGTTCTTTCGCGAGGAGGGGGCGAAATGGTAGGTTCGGTTCAGCGCCCTTATCAGCGGAAGAAATCGCCTTTCGGGAACGCCTGCGTATGCAGATCCACGAGCTCAACAGCAAAGGCTATGATGCTCGTCACGCCCCCAAGAAATAGCGAGGCGACCAAACTGGTCCGGTCCGGATTTGCCATCACAACCTAAATAGCGGCGCGAGGTCAGTTCAGAGTTCCCAAGGGTTGCAGCGATTTATCCAATTGAGCGTTACTTTGGTCTACGTTGATGGTCTCGCAGAGCCGAACCCTGGGATAGGGACCTACGGTTACGCCATCTACCGCGACGGGAGGGTCGTGAAGACCGGTCACGGGTTCGACGGCGACCCCGTGAGCAACAACCACGCCGAGTACGCGGGGCTCGTCGAAGCTCTCAAGTCCGTGATGAGGTTCCGCGAAGAAGAGATTGTGGTCAAGTCTGACTCGAAGATGATGGTGAACCAGATGGCTGGCGAATGGAAGGTGAGCAAGAAGGCCTTCAGGAACCCTGGCGAAGCGTCCTACGTCCCGATGTACCTCGAAGCGAAGAAGGTCGCGGAGAGCTTCAGCCGTCTGCGCTTCGAGTGGATCCCCCGGGAGAGAAACGGCGAGGCGGACGAGCTGTCGCGCGTCGCATACAGGGAGCAGCTACAGAAGTGGAGCCGAAGATGAGCGCGACCGCTGGCGAGCTACGCTGCGAAGGCCTCGGCAAGGTCTACCCCAACGGGAAGAAGGCGCTCGGGTCCGTGAGTTTCTCAATCCCCACTAACGGAATCTTCGCCCTTATCGGGAGAAACGGCGCTGGGAAAACCACGCTCACACGGATCCTCTCGACCATACTAGAGCCGAGCTACGGGAAGGCCACCATAGATGGGCTCGACGTGATGGCAGACGCGACTAGGCTACGCGAAAGGATGGCAGTGGTCCCGCAGGAGGGCAGGACCATATCATGGACAACGCCGACGCAGATGATCGGCTCCTACCTTATGTGGCGGGGGTTGGGATACGAGGAGTCGAGGGCCAAGGCTCGGGAGGCCATCGCCCAGGTAGGGCTTGAAAAACACGCAGACAAGCTGAACAGCACGCTCTCGGGCGGCATGAAGAGGAAGGTCCTCGTGGCCATGGTCATCGCCTCGGACGCAGAGCTGGTCTTCCTAGACGAACCCAGCACGGGGCTGGACCCCATATCACGACAGGAACTCTGGAACATCTTGACGGAGCTCGGGAAGAAGCGCTTTCTCTTTCTGACGACCCACTACCTCGAGGAGGCGGAACAGATAGCAGACCGGATCGGCATCCTAAACGGCGGCAACCTGGTGGCCCTGGGGACCCTGCCTGAACTTAGGAGCAAGCTCCAGTACACCTACAGCCTCAAGGCCCCAAGAGGCACGGCACTCCCCACAATCCAAGGAGAGAGCGTGACTAGGAGAGATGGCCAGGTGCAGATAATGACCACCGAGGACGAGGCCCTCGCCATCTCCAAGGGCCTGATCGAGAGGAAGACTCAGTTCTCGGTCAACCCCGTGACGCTGGATGACATATTCCACTACCTGGTGGCACAGAACGAGAGCGCTGGGGGGCGAACCTAGTGGGCCGGGTCGCGAACCAGCTGCTCGCGTCGATACTCGTCAATTCCATCTACGAGATGAAGAACTACCCCGTGGTCCTGGTCAACACGGTCCTCTCACCGCTATCGTTCCTGATCCTGATATTCTTCGTGAGCGATGGGAAGCTGCTGGGCGACGCCATCGAGGGAGGGCTGATCATGACGATGTTCTCGAGCGGCACAAGTCTCCAGTCGGACCTCTCACACTACAAGAACGACTTCAAGCTCCAGGACATCGTGGTCGGTTCCCCTACCATCCCGGGCGTGTACGTCGCGGGAATGGCTATCTCCGAGCTGCTGTATTCCTCGCCGGCCATAGCCATCCTGATTGTGTTGTTCGGCCTTTTCGTGCATGCCACGCCCCTGCAGGTCCTCGGCATTGCCGCGGTAATGGTACTGATGTTCCTCACCTCGGTCTCTCTGGGCTTCGCTCTGGCAAGCATATCGGCTGACATCGTGCAGAGTTACGCGTACACCCGTCTTCTTTCCACGGTGTTCTCCACGCTGCCTCCGGTCTACTATCCCATCACGCTGATTCCCCTACCGTTCCGATACCTCGCCTATCTCTCCCCGACGACCTATGCGTCCGAGATCGCGCAGAACCTTGCAGGCCTACTCCAGCTCTCCAGCACGATGTTCGCCATAGACTGGGTGATACTCCTGGGCCTTTCTGCGGTCTTCCTCTGGATAGGAGTCAGGCACGCCCGATGGCGCGAAAAGTGAGCTTCTGGTCAGAGCAGCCAATCTTCCCGTTCCACGTCGCGTTTCCTGAATCCAAGCTTTGAAGCGCGGTAGGTCGCACCCCCGAAGAGCTCCACCTCTGTCTCCTCTCCGTTCCTGTAGACCGCGTCGACGACCCTGCCGAGAGAGTCTCCCTTCATCACGCCGCTCCCGCTGTCGCCCCCCACGACCACCAACCCGTCTCCTTCGAAGACGTAGGGAAGGTTGTCGACGGTATTGTACGAGTACAGTCCTGACCACATCCTGCTCGGTCCCGCCCCCGCGAAGTCCGGGAGGTAAGCCCTGAGGACCGGATGGATGCTCATCTCGTAGTAGGCGCGTTCCGGCGGGTAGTTGGCGTCGATGTCCTCTTCGGGGTAGGCCAAGAACTGCCTATTGACCTCGTCCTCTCCACCGACCCAGAACTCGGCCTGTTCGGACATCGGCTTGACTATCACCCCTCCCTTTGGCAGGATCAAGAATGGGATTGTGCCGGACGGGTTGAACCCCTTGGTGTGCAGGAGCCGCGCGAGCGCGCTCCCGCTCTGAGCCGGCACCGTGAAGAGCTGGCGCATCTTCGACTTGGCATGGCCGTCGATCCCGGTCGGGTCCAGGAGCTCGTTGGTCCAGGCGCCAGCCGCGACCACCGTGGTCGCGGCGCGAATCTCTCCGCCGTCGGACAGGCGGACGCCTGCCACCCGCGAATCCTGCCAAAGGAAGGGCTCCCCTTCCAGCCCGGTCGGGACCGTGGCATCTACGATGAGACTCTTCGCGTCCGCTCCAAAAATCAGGTCGCCCCCTAGGTCGAGGAAGCGCTCTTTGTAGAACCTTGCGAGTTTCTCGGGGGCGAGCCTCCCGCACTTGGGTCCGAAGTAGGCTCCGGCCACGTCTTCGAGGTTCATCAGCCTGGACTCCTCTTTCTCAGCTTGATTTAACGCGAGCCCGGGGATCATCTCGCCGAGGTCCCTGGCGCCATAACGGACCACCTGGACACCGTTCTCCTCCATGCTATCGACGTGATGACTGGAGGTTGAGAGCTGTCTCTCGCTCATCAGCCACAGGTAGCCGATGGGGTCCACCCCGATGTCGACTTTCATATCTCGCTGAACGTGGGTGTAGAAGTCTATTGTGGCGTTAGCCAGCTCTCGGTTGTCCCCCGAAGTGAACATGTTCCGGAACATTGCGTTGCTCCGCCCCGTGTTCCCCTGGGCCACGTCCGCGAAGCGGTCGATGGCGAGGACCCTCTTCCCGGGGCTGTTCTTCTTGATGTGGTATGCCGAGGCCAGTCCGAAGATGCCCGTTCCCACGATGAGTACGTCGCAATTCTTGACGCTGGTCGCCAGGTCTGGTCGATGGATCGGGCGGTTCCCGCTTTATGAATCATGCTGCGCGGGGAGATCAGCGAGGCCGGCGGCGTGGAAGTAGAGGAGGAGGCCTTCTCCCCGCGATGGGCTAGGATATTGGAGGTGTAGATGCCGATGAAGATGAGGGCGACCCCTGCGAGGGTCAGCCAGTTTGGGACCACGCCGGTCGTGATGACGTCGTAGGCCATGGTTATCACCGGGGTGACGAAGATGATCACCGTCAACCTCGTCACCCTCTCGAGCTTGAGGAGCCGGCCCCACAGGTAGAGTGAGACGACGCTCGCGGCTAGCACCAGGTAACCGACGTCGAACCCGAGGTTGTAGGAGGGTTGGAACCTGAAGTCGAAGACGGCGAGTAGGCCCCAGAGCGGGGTGGCCACGAGGAACCCTGTCGTCAGCGTTACAAGCGGGTCCTGGAAGGAAAGTCGTTTCATGTAGACCGAGAAGACAGCCCAAAGGACCGCTCCGCAAAGAGCCAGGGATATGCCGAGGGCGTCGAACTCGCCCTTCAGCAGTGGTATGTTGAAGAGTATGACCCCTGCGAACCCGACCATGCCTCCGTAGGCTTCGATACGGGAGGACCTCTCACCCAGCATGTACACGGAGAGGGGTATGGCAAAGAGCGGCATTGTGAAGGAAAGGATGGCTGATTGCGCCGACGAGATGTAGGTCAAGCCGTAGAGCCAGCACACCCCGCTCGCCCAGAAGAAGACGGAGAACATGAGCGTCTGCTTCGTCAGCGCCAGCTTTCCTTTGGTGAGGACGAGGAGGACCGCGAGGGTAATGGCGCAGACCACCACCTCCAACCCTGCGGGAGTCGAGTAGCCCAGAGCATCCTTGGCCACGACGTATTGGAAGGCTAGAATCAACACGTAGGGGACAAGATAACGGCCAGGAGCCACGGACCGCGCTCCCTTTTCGAGACATAATTGAATGTTCGTCGATTCGCGAGGGCTTCTTCCTGCGCGGGACCATCGGACACGTCCCGTGGGGGCCGTGGGACGCGGGAGAGATGACTGCCTTAGGCGGGCGGGAGCGCGGTTATTCCTTCCTTTATCGTCTGGGCGCCCTTGGCGAAGGCTGCCTTCTCGGTCTCGTTCAGGTTGAGCTCGTAGATCTTCTCGACGCCACCCGCCCCCAACATCAGGGGCACCCCGATCGAGAGACCGCTTAGGCCGTACTCACCGTCGAGATGGGCCGACGCCGGCAGGACCTCCTTCTTGTCCCAGGCTATGGATTTGACCATCCTCGCGATGGCGTTGCCAGGGGCCTCCGAGGTGGCTCCCTTCTTGGCGATCACATCGATGGCGACCTGTCTGGTGCTCGCTATCGTCGCTTCGATCTCGGCGGCGCTGAGGAGGCTCGTCAGCGGGACCCCTCCGACCGAAGTGAACCTTGGGAGGGGGAGCATGTTCTCTCCGTGCTCGCCGATGACCAGGGCCATGATGGAGGAACGGGAGACGCCGAGCTTGGCCGACAGGACGTGCTTGAAGCGAGAGAGGTCGAGGATTCCTCCCATGCCCACCACGCGGTTCTTCGGGAACCCCGTCGCCCTGAGCACGACGGTGTTCATGACGTCCATGGGGTTGGTGACCGTGATGATTATGGAGTCTGGGGCGTTCTTCGCCACTTCCTTGGCGACCGACCCGATTATGCCGGCGTTCTTGCCGAGCAGGTCCATGCGTGTCATGCCGGGCTTCCTCGCCAGTCCGGCCGTGATGACGACGACCCTCGCCCCCTTCAGCGTCGAGTAGTCGGAGGAACCGGAGACCGCGACGTCCACGCCGGTCTCTGACAGCTTGTGGCTGATGTCGAGCGCCTCCCCCTCTGCGAGACCGGGGATGATGTCCACCAGCGCGATATCGTCCACTCCCACAGACGCGACCTCGAGCGCGGCCTGAGCGCCTACACGTCCAGCTCCAACGAATCCAATCATATCGTCTATCGGTCCTCGGGGGATTGAGGAGGGGATAAAAACGTAGACAGCAGAGATTGCTTTGCAGCGGTCAGAGCTTCAGACCGAAGGACTGGGCAAAGTCCTCGAACTGGAAGTACGCCGTCAGGAAGCTCATTCCTCTTTCGCTTATCTTGTATTTCGCTGACTTTTCGAGGTTGAGCTCTTCTAAGAGTCCAGCCCCCACGAGGTCGGTGATGAGCTTGGTCATTCTGCCGTAGGAGACGTTACCCTTCCTGAGGAGCATGGTGATGCCGACTCCTTCCCCGCCCGTGTTCATGTCTCGGGCAGTGGTGAGAATGTCTGCTATGATCCTCGTTTGAGTCCTATACGGGGCCAACCCACTCACTACTCTTCCTTGCGAAGGAGAACTTGAGAACTGGTATGAATAGAATTACTAGTCCAACTTCTTTCATCAATAACTGCACGATACTTAACAAAATGCTATCCCCCGCCATCAGGGAGAGCCACCAGCCCGAAGCCAGAAGGCTTAGCCCGGAGGCTATGAAGAGGGTGTTCGGGTTCCTGTTCTTCGAATAAGCGAAGAGGGTCTCTACCACACCATAGACGATGAAGTAGAACGACAGGCTCGTCAGGATCACTGCCAAGCTGGTCTGGTTTATGGCCATGATGGGGAAGAGGGCCAGCATCACTCCCATCCTCTTGTCAAAGACCACGTCCAGCATGTGCGAGAAAGCGAGGAAGAAGTAACCTGCCGTCTCCAGGAACAGCCCGGAGATCAGGAGTGTCGTCAGAGATACTTCGAACCCCGGAATCACTTGCAAAGTCCCGAAGCCATAGAACCCCTCGAGGAGGAAACCGGTGCCCAGGAAGACAAAGGCGGCGGCGAGGCGAAGCAGAGATGAGCTCTGGGTCTGCCGAACCCCCTTGTAGGATACTAGGGCGATTGAAAAGGCCACAAAGGCCCCTACGAATTGTAGGGAGTTCTCCAGTAGTACGAGACCCTGGGCCGACAAGCCTAACCATTTGCGTTCTTCGGATTCGGCTATTAAAGTTTAGTGCAGGAATGTTCCATATGGTAAGCGCGTCCTGGGGGATTCGGGTCAGGTGTTACCGTGGAGCGGCGCAGGAGAAAGGAATCGTCCCTCATACACTCGTCTCGAGAGGATGATAAGCGGAAATTCAGTAACATTTAAATATGCAATTCCGAGCCAGCGTATAAAATCTTTCCGGAGTAATCGACGTGTCCTACGACAAAGATTTCTCGAGACTGATGAAGCTGCAAAAGGCGCTTGACAAGTGCCCCCGTTGCGGGAAGGGTCCCATGATCATGGACAACAACGGAGGGGAACTGGTCTGCAGCAGTTGCGGTTTTGTGGTGAAGGACAAGATAGTCGAGACGGGCCCGGAGTGGAGGTCGTTCTCCAAGGAAGAGAAGGACGACCGCTCGAGGGGCGGGATGCCGACCTCCATAGCCATGCACGACATGGGGCTGGCCACGGTCATCGGTGGGGTCAACAAGGACGCTTCGGGCAAGTCTCTATCGGCCTCCATGAAGGCCACGGTCGAGAGGCTAAGGACCTGGGACAGCCGGTCGCAGGTGCACGAACCCATGGACAGAAACCTAAGGCAAGCTTTCAGCGAGCTGGACAGGCTGTCCGACAAGCTTGCAGTCTCCGACGCAGTGGTAGAGAAGGCCGCTTACATCTACCGAAAGGCGCTGGAGAGGGGGCTCGTGAGGGGAAGGTCCATCTCCGCCATAATCGCCGCTTCCCTCTATGCAGCATGCCGGGACCGGGAGACCCCCAGGACCCTCAAGGACCTTGCCTTGGTCTCGAACGTCAAGAAGAAAGACATCGCAAGGTGCTACAGGTTGCTGCTGAAGGAGATGGACATCAAGATGCCAGTGGTAGACCCGACCAAGTGCGTCTCTAGGATCGCGTCGAGGGCGGGCCTCTCGGAGAAGACCAAGAGGAGGGCACTGGAGATACTGAAGCGGGCAGAGGAGGCGAGGATCTCCGCAGGAAAGGACCCCATGGGCCTGGCGGCAGCGGCGCTATACGTGTCTTGCACGCTGGAGGGCGAGGACAAGACCCAGAGGGACGTGGCAGAGGCGGCCGGGGTCACCGAAGTCACCATTAGGAACCGCTACAAGGGACTCCGTTCAGCGCTGAGCATCTGAGTGTTTCGACCTCGGGAACGGCAATTCGTCCAAGGAAAGTTAGATATAACATAAAGATTTAGAGCATAACATATAAGGGCCGAAGTGACGGGGGTAGATGGAACAGGCAGCCAGAATGTCGTTAGAGAAGAGCACCCCGGAAGGAGGGGTCGACGAGGCGAGTTCAAACGTGAAGACGGGGCAACTCGCCAGCATGATAATCGAGCTCGGACCCAACATCTCCGAGATTGCAAGGAGGCTGGGCCAGTTCAAGGAGAGCGTGCGATACCGGTACAAGGAGAAGCTGCTGAGCAAGGGCTTTGCGGTCCGCGTCGCCGTGGACAACGAGAAGCTCGGCCTAAGGAGGGTCGTATTGCTGGTCGATTTCTCGGACGCCTACCAGGAGGTCGCCCAGAAGATACTGAGGGCAATGAGCGAAGAGGGCTACCTCGCCAGCTACGAGAAGACCCTGCCGGACGGCAAGTTCCTCGTGCATGCCTCGGTCCCGGAGGAGTGCGTGGAGGATTACCGCGAGTTCTTTGGGGACCTCCGCCAAAAGGGATACTTCAGGTCAGTAGAGTTCTACACGTTCCACTGGTTCCGGAACCCGCCCATGAAGACGGAGATGTACGACTTTGACGAGGGGAGGTGGGACTTCGACTGGTCCACGGAACAAAAGTACGACAAGTCCGGTGCCCTCCACGCACCCTCGACCAAGGAGAAGTTCGACATGGTGGACCTCCTCATCCTCAAGGAGCTCCAGAAGGACGCGAACAAGTCCCTCGCCGAGATGGCCGCGGGCCTGAAGATCAACTACAAGACCCTCACCTGGCACTTCCGCAACCACATTGAGGCCAGGCACCTCATCAGGGGCTACGTCATCAACTGGATCGGGTCGAAATACGAGTACAAGCTGGACAAGGCCAGCAACAAGAAGCACACCTATCTCTACGTTGCTCTGCTCTTCCCGAACCTCGACAGGGCCAAGCGCATGGAGATCATGGCTAAGCTCAACATACTTCCTTTCATCTGGTGCGAGTGCGTCGGGGACTCTTACGAAGCGGAGCTGGTCTTCCCCATTTCCACGCTCACCGAGGGGTTGCAGTACCTGTCTGAGGTCATCGCCGAGAGCCAGACGCAAGCGAGATACTTCATAATCGACCAGACGAACTCTCTCACGTTCTCCCTGATACCCGAGCTCTATGACGATTCGAGGCAACGATGGAAGTTCGACAAGGAAAAGATGGCTAGCAGGATAGAGGCGTTGCTCCTCGAGGTCAAGGAGAAGCCCCGTTAAGGGGCCGCTCCAACCTCAACGAGTTCTTGGCTGTTAAAGTCGCCTTAGGACCTAGGGTCCGACGCCGCCGATCGGGTCTAGGATACCGGGGTGGAGCCCGATGCCCGCGATCAACATTGTCGCTGCGGTGGCCGCAGCCATTCCAAATCTGACTTTCTGGTCTATGGTCATGCCAGAAGGTTGGAAAACCTAGCGATAAAAATTAGTTTGTTAATAGGATTTCAGTTAGATTTCCCACGAAAGTGCTAATTTACTCGCTGACGCGCGCTTTCTTCTTGGCCTGGAGTTCGTCGCTCGTGAAGAGCGTCTGGAAGTGCTTGGAGAGTATGTCGATGTAGATGTCCGTCTCCTTTTCATCCATGTACTGGAACATGTACCCTCCCCTGTATGGCGAGGGCTCGCCTTCCCGCGTGATGAACTCGATGTGGATGAGAGGGTCACCGCGGTTGACGGTGATCGGCCTCCGTTCGTTGTTCAGGTTTACCAGTTCCAGCGCCAGCCGGCCCACAAAGCCGCTGTGGACCTTGACGGAGTTGAGGAAGGAGAGCCCCATCCGGCCGAACTTGCTCTTGGCCGTCAGGTGGGCGACGTAGTTTGGGGGCGTGAAGATGACCTCCTTGGATATCATATTCCTGTGCTCCAGATAGTTGAGGGTCCGGTCCTCTCTGACCGTCAGCACGTAACCGTCTCCGTCGAAGCCTTCGTCGTGGGTGGGGTAGATGACCTTGTATTTTTCAACCAGGTCCATTAGGACGGACTCGCCGATGACGGTCATGCGCTGCGCGTCTCTTGTGCCGGCTTAATAACTCGGTCGCGACGGAATGACCTATCGCGGTTCCTTCAGTTGGCGGCGTACTTTACGTACTCGTTCTGGCACGCAGGATAGCGGGCGATCCACCACTCGTGCTTCCGGGGCACCATGACCCAGGAGTCGAAGGTGATCGAGTGCTTGGTCTCGGATTCGTGGGAGCAGATGGAATAGGGGTAGTTGACGTGGTCCCGGAGTATGCGCTCGCAGGCTTCCAGGTCGATGTTCGGCGAACTCTGGGCCAAGAGCTTGTCCATCCTGTTCTGGTGCACCACGCTCGCCATGTTCGCCTCTTTCTTGTCGGGGCTGTAGGCCACCGTCTCCGCCATCTGTCCGTCCTTGTACTTTAGCCTGAGGTAGTGGTTGGCGTGGCCCATGGTCCTGTCGAAATAGGAGACGTCGATGTCGTCGGGCGTGGCCTCGATGTCGTAGACCTCGCCGTTCTCGTCGGCGACGACGAAGTTGAAGCACCCGGCCCTCTTGGCCCTGACCACGGCGGCGAGCGCGTCCCCGATGTTCTTCGACCTCAAGACCTCGGAGATTATGACGTAGGTAGGGACGCCGACGTCCAGGTTCCGCCGCGGCACGCTGTTCCAGGAGAGGCACAGGCCGTTGGAGTTCATCCCGGCCCAAGTAACGAAACCCGGTGCATTGTAGGCGAGAAGATTGGGGCCGTCGGTCCTCGTCTCGTGAAGTAGAAAGGGGGCCTCACCATTCCAATAGATCTCGGTGTGGAAGTCCCAGTTCTGCCCGATGAAGGTCTCCCCGCCGACAGTGGCAGGACCCGTGGCGCCGAACGAGGTGCAGTGGTCACGGTAGACGGCGCACTTGTCCTTTGGGGTGTGCATCTCCTCGTGCATTTGGATCAGCGTGACCTCTTCGATGGAAGCCCCCGAGCCCTCGGCGATCCCTTCCATTATCTGGAAGGTTTCCGGAGAGTACTCCTGGACGAATGGGATGTGCTTCGCCGCGAATTGCAGCAGGGTCTCCTTGGAGACGTTCTCCTTGGCAAAATAGTCATAGAACTCTTGCTTGAGCATGCGGTGGACTCCGGCCTTCAGTTGCGTCCCCTGTTGGTGTCCTCGCTCCCGGGGCGACCCAGAAACCTCCAGCAGCTTCAGGGGCCTGACCGTTGACTCTACAACCTGGAGCGTCAATGCCAAAGTGAGGAGGCTCGACGATTAAAAAGGCTTGGAGCACTTTCGAGCACCGCTCTTTCCATCGGCTGGCTGGGCGCGGATTCTCCTCTCGTCCGGGCCATCGGAGCCGGCCAAGATTTTAAGCGGAGGGGGCTCATCGCTTGCCGTCAAGCCGTTGGCAGACCGCGCGAAAGTGGTGATAATCGGCGGCGGAGTGGCCGGCTGCAGCACTGCCTACCACCTCTCCAAGATGGGTGAGACCGACGTCCTCGTCCTGGAACAGGGGCCCCTGTTCACCCAGGGGAATTCCACGGGGCACGCGCCAGGCATAATCTTCCAGACGAACTTCTCGAGAACGATGACCAAGTTCGCCCAGCGCTCGGTGGAGCTCTACTCCAGCCTGAAGCTGGACGACAAACCCTGTTATCACGCGGTGGGAGGCATGGAGGTCGCGTATACCGATGAGCGATATGAGGACCTGAAGAGGAAACTGGGGGCCGCAATGTCCTGGGGCGTGGAGGCCAGGCTCATCACCCCGGGGGAGGCGAAGGAGATGATCCCGCTCATGGACACGGAAATAATCAAGGGGGCTTACTTCGTGAACCGGGACGGCGTGGCGAAGGCTCCGCGCGCCTGCGAGGCGATGGCCCGCGAAGCCCAGACCAAGGGAGTCAGGTTCCGGGGGGAGACGGAGGTGACAGGCATCGTGGTTAGTCAGGGCAGGGTCCGGGGGGTGGAGACCAAGGACGGGCGCATCGATGCCGAGCAGGTGCTCATCACAGGCGGCATATGGGGACCTCGGGTCGCCAGGATGGCGGGTATCAAGCTCCCCCTCTCGCCGATGGAGCACCTATACGCCAGGACGGACCCGTTGCCCGAACTCCACGGGACCAAGGCCGAGGTCACACAACCAGTGGTCCGCCATCAAGACAGGGCGATGTACTTCCGCCAGGACGGAGAGACCTACGGGGTGGGTTCATACTTGCACGAACCCCTGCTCGTGAGCGCGGACGACCTCGGCAAGCGCGGGGAGGGCGCTGCCGCACCTTCGATCCACAGGTTCACCCCCGAGCATTTCCGCAGGGGTTGGGATGCGGCCGTGGAGCTGTTCCCACCGTTGAAGGGCGCCGGTCTGAGTTACGCGATAAACGGGATGTTCTCCTTCACCGTTGACGGGATGCCCATCATGGGTCCGACCCGGGAGGTCGAAGGGCTATGGGTGGCAGAAGGGGTGTGGATCACCCATTCAGGCGGGGTGGGTAAGGCGATGGCCGAGTGGATGGTGGACGGCGCGCCGAGCCTCGACCTTCGGGAGTGCGACGTCAACAGGTTCCATGGGTATGCCTACAGCCCCTCCTACATCAGCACGAGGGCCGCGCAACAGTACAGGGAGGTGTATGACATCATCCACCCGGCTCAGCAATTGAAGTCACCGAGGCAGGTCCGGCTCACCCCCTTCTATGGTCGGCATCAGGAGTTGGGGGCGGTCTTCTTCGAGAACGTTGGGTGGGAGCGACCTCAGTGGTTTGAGGCAAATCGACCACTCCTCGATGGGAAGGGCTGGCCGGTCCGGTCCGGATGGGAGGCGAGGTTCTGGTCTCCGGTGCAGGGCGCCGAGCATCACGCCACGAGGAACGGCGTCGCGATTTACGACATGACTCCCTTCACAAAGATTGCGGTACAAGGTCCCAGCGCGCTGACATATCTGGAGCGCATCTGCGCCAACAGGGTCGACCAACCGCTGGGGAGGGTCGTCTACACCCAGATGCTGAACGGCAAAGGAGGGATAGTCTGCGACCTCACCGTCTCGAGGTTGGGTTTGGACTCATTCCTCGTAGTGACCGGAGGCTCCACGGGGATGCACGACCTGGCTTGGATGCAGGCACATCTTCCTGGGGACGGCTCAGTCAGCCTCACTGACGTGTCTGCCGGAATGTGCTGCCTTGGATTGTGGGGGCCGAGGGCCCAAGACCTCCTGGGCATGGTGAGCAAGGATGACCTCTCTGCAGGCTCGTTCCGACCATTCACCGCAAAGAGGATCATCGTCGGCAACGTCCCGGTACTCGCCCTGCGAGTGTCCTACGTCGGGGAGAACGGCTGGGAGCTCTACGCTGATACGGGCTACGGGTTGATGCTATGGGACACCCTTCGGGAGGCGGGGCGCGGGTTCGGCATGGTGGCGGCGGGGGCGGCGGCCTTCGACTCCCTAAGGCTCGAAAAGGGGTACCGGCTCTGGGGGAACGACATCCATACGGAGTACAACCCGCTCGAGGCGGGGCTCGAGTTCGCCGTCAAGATGGACAAGGGTGATTTCATCGGAAGGGACGCACTACAAAAGGCCAAGGAGGAGGGCCTCACCAGGAAGCTCTCGAGGATGTACTTCGATGAGCCGGGGCGAGTGGTCCTGGGGAAGGAACCCATAATCCACGAAGGCGGCGTCGTGGGTTACGTCACGAGCTCGAACTATGGCTACACCCTCGGGACCGGGATCGCCCTGGGTTACCTTCCCCTGGAGCTCTCCAAGGAGGGAACAGGGGTCGAGGTCTACTACTTCGGTAGGCGATACGCGGCGACGGTCGTCAGCGACGGCCGGATGAGCTAGTCCCCCAGGCGGTCCGAGACTAGCCGTTCGGCGGTCTGCACCGGTAGGTCACCAGAGGGTGTTGCTACCTGTTGGACCTCCCGACCGGACTTTCTCGTGAGCATCCACCGCCAGAGGCGGTAGGCAATGTACAGCAGACCGGGGACTCCGACGGCGAATAGGATGTCGTAAGAGGGCAGAAGGCTGTAGGAGCTGTCGTTGGTCCAGGGAACCCCGTACACTGCCTGACCGTAGAAGGCGAAGGCGTTGAGCGCATAGTCGGTCGCCCAGTGATAGATTATGCTGGCGTGGAGGCCATAGCGGACGTAAAGATAGCCGAGGGCAACTCCGTCCAGCGCTGCTTCGCTGACCTTGCCGATGCTCCAACCCGCGCCCGACAGGTAGTGGGCGAGTCCGAAGACAACGGCGCTGAGCGCGACCAGCAACACGACGAGAAGCTTGTGGGAGTCCTCCAACTGCGGGCGCGCGCCGGAGGCGTCGACATCCCATGCGGCAGAAGGCCTCCAGAGCGTCTTCACGGACCTGCGGAGCGAGTCCCGGGTGAGCAAGAGGACGAGAAATAGAGGGACCCCTATGAGGAAGAACCTGTAGCCTATCTCTTCGATGAAGGGCGCGAGCACGAAGCTGATCAGGAGCTCCAGTGGGTCCCCGCTGATGCCTCCCGTGGCCACGCCGGCGGAGGTCTGGACATAGTCGAGCAGGATTGTAAGTAGGAGCGACGCTCCCAGGATTATTACCGTGGCAGTTAGGGGGTTCTGGAAGAGAGGCGACACTCCTTCTTGGGGGGTGGCCTTCAGGGCCTTCACGATGCCTCCGCCCTGCCAAGCAGCCAGGGCGATGAAGAGCACGATCACCGCCGTGAGGACCGCGAAGGTGGCTCCGTAGGAGGCATCGAACGGAAGCCTCACAGTGAGCAGGGCTATGTAGAACGGGACGGAGTACTGAGTCTGCGCGCTGTAGGGTGGGTTGTGAGTGGAAAGGGTCGTGAAGAAGACAGTGTAGAAGCCCACCGGGATGGAGAGGACGAACATGACTATCGCCGAGACCACAGCGAGCGAGTAAAGAGTCGCCACGGGGTCGGAAATGCGAGAGCCCAACGGACTCAATCCTTTGTTGTCTCGGGGTCGGGTTCCAGATAGACGTAGCCCGTGTAGCCGCACTTGGGGCAGAAGTAGCTCTGGGGGACAAGCCACCCGCCCAGCTCTCCCACCTTCTTCAGGGGCGAGAGGCAGACGGCGCAGAGCCGCGCCCTGTTCGCAAAGGCCTTGCGCCTCACGAACCTGGGGGTTCCTATCTGCAGGTCGACCTTGTTGGTCTGAGCGTCCTCCTTCGGCTGGCCCGGCTCTTGCATTACTACTGGGCGATTCGCGGCGACGGCTTAAACACCTTTCGTATCACGCGGCGGTTACTTCTATGGGAATGTAGACCGACCTGAAGGTGAGACCGTCGGTGACCGTGAAGAGGAGCAGGTACTGCCCGGCTGGGGTCCCGGACGCCACTGTCACGTTGAGGTCGATGGTCTCGTCCGAGTTGGGTCCCGTGATGGAACTGACGCGGTAGGTGATGTTCATCGGGACGGAGGTGTGGTACTCGGTATCCGCGAGCTGCAGGGCAAGCGGAGCGACTAGCGTATTCGAGACCTTCAACTGGAGCGGCAGCGTGCCGCCCTGCACTATGCTGGTCACGGACGCGTTAGCCGAGGAAGAGATAGAGAAGGGCGGGGTGATCGATGCGTTGACGAACCCGACCTTGTCGGCCGTCCAGCCCGTGAACCAGACCAGGTTCTTGTCTATGGCGATTGTCAGCGCGTTGTCGATGTTGACCGTGGAGGTCGATATGTTCGACATGCTGTACTCGGTCAGGACCTTCCCGCCCTCGGAGAGCACGGCCATTTTGTTGCCATCGTGCTCGTTGAACCATAGCTCGGAACCGTTAGCCGCCAGATAGTACGGCAGCGACAGCTCGACCTTCGGGTTGACGGACGTCGGATAGAAGGTCCACTGACCGGATGTCTGATTGTAGAACCCGACGTTCGAAGCCTGGTGCTCGCCCACCCAGAGGCCTCCCTGGCTCACGGCCACGCTGTAGGGACCGAGGAGGGTCTCGTTCCCGCCCACCGGGAGGAAGGTGGGGGAGGGTTGCATCGGGTTGAAAGAGAATATCTGGCCCAGGTCGTCGCCGAGGTTCAGGGTGACCACGTAGGCGAGGCTGCTGTTGTAGAAGAGAAGGGACGACGAGATGTAGCCGTCGGGCGCAGGGACCGAGTAGTAGGTGACCGCGTCCGTGCTGGGGTCGACCGTGCCGATCTGGGTCGGCGTCGAAGTCTCTGTGAACCAGAGATTTTGGTCGGGGCCGACGGCAAGATAGCGCGGGAGCGAGCCGTTCCTGAGGGGTATAGTCTTGAAGCTGTCGCTCGACGGGACAAGCCCCACCAATTGGCTGCGCGCCGGGTCGGTAGCCCATACGGTGCCGTTCAGGAGCACCACGCCCCATATCTCAGAGCGGTCCGAGCAGAGAGCTGCTCCCGCATAGGTGAACGGCCACGGGTATTCGACCAAGGTCCCGTTGAGGAAGAGGTGCGCCACGCCGGGCACCGCCACCTCACCGAACCACACCGAACCGTCCGGGGCTGAGGTGATCGAGTTAGGGCTTCTCAGGGGTCGAGGGAGCGCGTAGGTCGTGACCTCCCCGAATTGGACCGCCGTGAGCTGGCTCTTCTGCGTGCCCGTGAGGTTGGTGCACTGGGGGACGGACGTCGTCGTGGAGTTTGTTGTCGCCGTCGAGGTGCTGCTGGAGGACGTGGTCGATGTCGACGACGTCGAGCTCGTGGCGTGAGGACCAAAGAACGCGCCCGAACCTAACACGAGGACGAAGGAGCCGAGCAACAACACCACCACGACGATGGAGATGACTCGTTGCTTCATGCCTCTGCGGGTCCCACCAGCGTCTTTACGGGTTTCGATGCAGAAGGTATTACGGCGCGACTACGGTGATCTTGCCTGTCATCCACAGCGGGTGCCATTCGCAATTGTACACGTAGGTCCCTGTCGCGTTCATGACAAGGGTGTTGATCCGCCCCGGAAGGCTGTAAAAGTCGAACCCGAACTTGACGGTGGAAGGCCAGGCGGTCGAACCGATTATATGCTCCTGGGTGTCGTTGTTGTAGAAAACGATGGTGCTGTTGACACCGAGGACCACCGTGATGTTATCTGGAACGAACGTGATTCCCAGGGCTTGGGCGTCAGAATTCTGAATGCCCGGGGGTATCACCACCAGGACTTCTCCCTTGCAGAGTGCGATGCTCGAAAGGGAAACGGATGCGCTCGACGAAGAGGAGGCACAAGAGGAGGCCGAGGTTGTCGAGGTCTCCGAAGACGACCCAGTCGAAGACGAGGAAGAAGAGGACGAGGAGGAAGAAGAGGACCCCGTTTCCGAGGAACTCGCGGACGAGGAGCTCGATGTGTGGGAGGTGCTTTGGGAACCGGTCGAGGATGCGCTCGAAGCGCTGGACTGCGAGCTAGACGTCGTCGTGCTCGTCGTTGTTGTGGGGGTTGTCGACCCGGAACTAGAGGTCATGCCGGAGATGGCATAGTAGGAGCCGAACCCGATCGCCGCGGCCACCAAGATGATCACCACTATGATGCTCGACGCCATCCCTCGACGCGGACTGCCTTCGAACTTCATGGTCTCTAGATTTTAGGGGTGTTTCTGCGATTTAAGGGTTGTTCAGCTTGAGTTCATTCGTGAGGATGGATAACCGGAGGGAAGACGTGCAGCCCCGTGCCCGAGGTAGGGCCGCTCCGGTGGTCCGCCGGAATTGCCGCTCGGAAAGAAAAGTAAACAAAGGAGACCTCATCTCAAGGATTCAGATCAACTGCCGTGCCCGAGCAGATGTGCTACTGCGGAACGAAAATGACGTCGGTACAAGCCTGTCGCTACCAATGTCCCAGTTGCGGAATGCTCTGGGATTGCGAGGACGTGCTGGGCCTCCCTCGCTGATGGTTTTAACTAGAGCAGCGGCCGGCTCGGGGCAGGAGTTGCGTAGAAGTTGAGAGCGGTGATGATTGACTCCCCCGGGAAAGTGAAGGTCGTCGAGATGCCGCGGCCGGTTCCCGCGGAGGGCGAGGTGCTGGTGAAGCTCCGATGCTGCGGGATCTGTGGGACCGACGTCGAGAAGGTTCAGGGCGACGGGATAACCACGAAGGTACTCGGTCATGAGACCGTCGGGGAACTGGCGGAGCTCGGTACGGGCGTGGAGGAGCTCAAAGTGGGAGAGAGGGTCTTCACCCACCACCATGTCCCCGACCTTACCTGCGGGTACTGCGAACGCGGCGAGTACACATACTGTTTGGAGTACATGAAGCACAACCTGATCCCCTGCGGCCTCGCGGACTACTACATCGTCCCGAGCTACAACGTGAGCAGGGGAGCGGTGCTTAGGCTCCCAGACTCGCTCGGCTACGAAGAGGCGAGCTTCATCGAGCCCCTGGCGTGCTGCATCCGGGGTCTCGAGAAGGCAGGGGGACAGAACGCGGTTTCGGCGATGGTCTACGGCGCGGGCCCCGTCGG
>JAPCJP010000054.1 GCA_027886885.1 Nitrososphaerota archaeon
CCGTTGGCGCACTCGGCGATTATCTTCGCCTTGACCCCCTTTGCGATGTCCTTGGTTATGGAGTTCTCCAGGGCCGCCGGACAGAGCACGTCGCACTCGAGCTGCAAAAGCTGGTCGTTGGTCACCTTCTCGGTGCCCAGGTAGCCGACCACGGTCCCTGTCTGCTCCTTGAACGCGAGCAACTTCTTCGAGTCGATGCCCTTCTTGTTGTAGACCCCTCCCTGGGAGTCGCTGGCCGCGACGAGCTTGGCCCCCATCTCCTCGAGTATGATGGCGTAGTTCGAGCCCGCGTTGCCGAAGCCCTGGACCGCCGTGGTCGCGCCCTTGAGGTTCATCTTGCGAACCTTCGCCGCTTCGCGGGTACAGAACGCGGCTCCCCTCCCGGTCGCCGTGTCCCTGCCGAGGGAACCGCCAAGGGCTATGGGCTTGCCGGTGATGACACCGGGGACGGGCTGCCCGTGGATGTGGCTGTAGGTGTCCATTATCCACGCCATGATCTGGCCGTTCGTGTAGACGTCCGGGGCCGGGATGTCTTGGTAGGGCCCGATTATGGGCGCGATGGCCGTCGCGTACCTCCTCGAGAGCCCCTCGATCTCGCGCTGGGACATTGCCTTGGGGTCGCATATCACGCCACCTTTGGCACCCCCGAACGGGATGTCAGCGACGCTACACTTCCACGTCATCCATGCGGAGAGCGCCTTTACCTCGTCCAGAGTCACCCCCGGATGGTACCTGATGCCCCCTTTGAACGGGCCTCTCGCATCGTTGTACTGCACCCTGTATCCCGTGAATACCTTGACCTTCCCGTCGTCCATGCGGACCGGGAGGGAAGCCGTCAGAATCCTCTTGGGCTGGCTGAGGACCGCGTGCAGGTCGGGTTCCAGCTTGAGGTATCCGGCTGCGATGGAAAGCTGTTCGAGAGCGCTCTCGAACGGGTTCGGCTTTGCTTGGCTCATGGCTCGACGTTGAACGGACTTTATTTACGGTTTTCCCGCTTACTGAACGACTTCGACGATTACAGGAGCGCCGAAGCGAGCTCCTGAATCTTCCTTTCCCAGTCGTCCTTGGCCTTCACGACGCTGCTAGCCACGAGTATGCCCTCTGCGCCCAGCTTGACCGCGGCCCTGACGTCCTCTCCGCTGACGATACCCGCTCCGCAGAGGAGCCGTCCCGGATAGAACTGCTCACTGGCTGCCCTCACGGACGATAGTATGACATCGGGCTTGGCCTTGGAGACGGCCATCCCGGTCCCGATGAGTTCGGGTGGCTCCACCGCCAGGAACTCGGTCCCCAGTCCCGCGAAGGAGGAGATCTCCGCAGGACCCTCTGCGCAAAGGCAGGTCGAGAGCCCCAACCCTTTCATCCTTGGGATGACCTCCGCGATGGCCGCGCGGGGCAACCTCGACTCGCTGTGATTGAGCAGGGAGCCCGCACACCCGATTTCCTTGAGCGCCTCTGGTATGACCGAGCCGGTGCTCTTACCTTCCTCTCGGTTTTCCACCTTCTGACTGAACACCGGTAACTTGGTCTTGGAGGTGACCGAGTATAGCATCGGGACGGGCGGGGCCACGATGATCTCCACCTCTGATTTGTTGGCCACTTTCTCGGCCGCCGCCACGAGTCTGGCCGTACCCTCGCCTAGAATCTCTCTATAGTTCTTGAGGTTGATGATGAATACGCGGCTCTTCTTGTCCATGGTCTAGGTCAACTTCTCACTGTGGTTGCGGAGCGTGCAGACCGCACTATAAAACAGTCTTTGGAACTGGCTTCAGGTTTGCGGTGACGCAGTGCGATTAGAAATCGTCGTCGTCGGTCTCTTCTTCCCATCCGTCGTCTTCGAAGTCTTCTTCGGTATCGTGGTCCGCCTCATCGTCTTCGACCGACATGGTGAGCGTTTTTGCCGATTTTTTCAAACCTATTATGCGTTTCGCTGAGCAAGGGCCCGATAAGCTAAAAGACGTCTGCTGGACGGGTCGTCGGACTTGAAAGCCCGGCTCCTCTCGGCGGACGAAGTGGCAGTCGCCGCGGAGATAGTGCGGGAAGGAGGCATAGTGGCCCTCCCCACCGACACCGTCTACGGCCTCGCTTGCGACCCGTGCAACCGAGAGAGCGTGGACCGGCTGTTCGAGGTCAAGGGCAGAGAGGCCAAACCTGTGCCCGTTCTTTGCGCCGATGTCCGCGCCGCCCAGGGCCTTGTCGACCTTGGTGAGACCGGGCTGGCCCTCTCGAAGGAGCACTGGCCAGGGGCGCTCACCATAGTGGCTCCGATGACCCCTGCGGCCATGAAGAGCATCGCCCCCGACGTCCATCAGAGTACGGGATGGCTCGGGGTAAGGGTCCCAGACCACTCGACCGCGACCTCGCTCGCTAGGAACGCCGGTGGCTACGTCACGGGCACCAGCGCCAACCTGTCCGGCCTTCCTTCTTGCACGAGCGCGGAGGAGGTGGCTGAGGCCCTCGGGGGCAGGCTGGACGCAATAATCGACGGGGGGCACGCCGGTGCCAAGGAGTCCACGGTGGTAAGGGTGGTCGGAGAGACTATCGAGGTTTTAAGGAAGGGGTCCATCTCCGTAGAGCAGAGACAGGAGAGCCAGCGACACCGATGAATCTTATTGTCACGTCCCAGAAGGGGAGCGAGGCCAAAGCATCAGCCGAGTTCAAGGAGATAGCGCTCCAGCACGGCCTGCGCAAGGTCTCGATTGAAAAGTCTGCCTTCGACGGGATCCTCGAACTGGAACTCGAAGAGCCTCGGGTCTTCGTGGCCTTCCTCAGGGAGTACGTCCGCTCGGAGCCCTTCAGGATTCACTTCGTCCAGAGGATAATCCCGGTGGACGTGGTGGTCGACACCGTCCTGGAGCAGATCAAGGAAGCAGCCAAGGTGCTGGGGAATCAGATAGGCGAAGGCGAGTCCTTCAAGATCGAGATAGACGAGAGGGACTCTCCCTACAAGAGGAGGGAGCTCATCGACGCCATAGCCGACGTAGTCGACAGGAAGGTCAACCTCGAGTCCCCGGACAAGATCCTTCAGGTGGAGGTCCTTGGCGAATACACGGCGATGTGCGTCGCAAGGCCCGACGAGATAATCAGCATCGTCAAGCTCAAGAGGACCGCCTGATCACCTTCTGGTCCCAAGAAGCGCCGCCGCCTCTACCATCTCCCTCCCGCTTTCGTCCAGGTCCTCTGTGGGCAGGATGGCGTAGACCGTCCCCTTGCCGGTCGCCCTTAGGGACCGCCGGAGCCTCGAGATGGCCGCTTCGGTCCCCGCCGCGACCAGATACAGTTTGCCGCCAGCCTTGTAGCCGGCCCTCCCGATCGCCTCAGAGATCTGCGACGTCCCCGCAAGCCTGAGGAGCAGGTCGACCTCGGGTCTCTCCGCTACCAGCGCATCGGTCTCACGGGCGCGAAGGGTCTGAGCAGCTATCATCTCGATGGCGCGAACGTTGGGGGCACGGGCAAACCTCGCAAGCTGGATGATCGCTTCTGGGTTCTCGCTTCTCAGGCGAGCGAGCTCGGCCTCGGGGGAATCCGACTTTTGCAGTCCAACCTCGCCCAGGATAGCGCCCGGCAAGCTCTAGCCTCCGTGCGAGAAGGGGAGTAGGAGCACCTCGTCACCATCCTTCAATCTCCTGTTCTCGGCGGAGGCCGTGAAAGCCTCCCCGCCGTTGACTATCAGCAGCGTGTTGAACCGCGTAAAGCCCAGGTGGGGGTCCTTGCTGGCCATCTGCCTGAGTCTTTCCATCAGGTCTAGGACGGTTATCTCCTGTTCCCCAAACTCCACCGTCTCGGTCCCGAGGCTCGTGCTAATGTGCCCCACAGCCTTCACCTTGATCGTCATGAAGTCATCCCCTACGGTTCGAGGACAAGGAGCTCCTCCCGATAAAGCCGTCCTCCGTGGAAGGCTGGAGGCTCAATCCTCTTTGTTCTCCTGTGGCCGAGGACCTGCGCCAGGTCGCCGCCATCGGTGCTAAGGTCTTTGATGGGGTAATCGACGCCTACCGGCCTTAGGGGGAAGACGTGCATCGTGGACTTGGGGGGCAGGAGCGCCCCCGACGTCCCGGCGTGGATCACCTGGTTCTTCTGGAGGACGGGGGTAAGGAGAACGGCCACGTCCATTTCGTCGGTGCTCAGGTGGAACGTCTCCTCGTCCATGAACTCGACCCTTCCTCCTGCCGCGGTTACGCTGGAGTCGAATCGCTTCATGGACGCGCACACCTCGGCAAATGAGGTGGAAGTGGACGAGAACATCTCTCCATGGTACCAGACTCTCACACTCTGGGAAGTATCAGACTTTGAAGAGGGGTCCTTCTTCATGTCGAGGTCGGCCAGGAGACTGTTGAAGAATGCTGGAGAAGGCGACCTGACTACCCTCAACCATCTGGACAATTTCACCTCGCCGCTCGAGTAGTCCAGCAGATTGGCGACCACGAATCTGGCGCCGATCTTCCTCAGACCTTGGAGCCGGTGCATGCCGTCGAGGACGACGAGGCTCTTCTCATCCACTATCACGGGGTCCCTCTGAATCCCCTCCTTCATGATCCGAGCGACCAGGTCATCGGAAAAGTGACCCACGGTCTCCTCGTGGGGTTTTAGCTCCGCAATACTAAGAAGTTCTAATCGTATTTTTTTGTCGCCTAGGTCTAGAATCATCCTAGAGCCTATTCCGTCGTCTGGGCGACCACTGCTTCGGTTTCAGATTCCGCCTCGGCCCTGCTCTTGATCTTGGTAATGTAACCTGCGATCTTGTTACGGAACATCTTCGATGGGACTATGGCAATCCTAGCCAACTCATCCTTGTTCGCCTGATAATCGGAACCGAACTCGGTCGGGAATTTCTGCATGATTTCTTCCGATACTCTGCGAACTCTATCCAACTTTAGCGAGCGCACCCTCCCGGGAGGTTAGATTAAGATATCGGTGGGAAAAGCGAGTTTTTGCCCTACGGTCCCAGGAAGGCGCTCAGGTTCTCGTCCAATCGCCTCGCCATATCAGAAAACCCGTGTCCCCAGAGCTCGGCCAGCCCAAAGGCGACGCTCGCGACGGTATCAGGTCCACCCGCTCCGCCGAGGGCTTTGAAGCTGACAGGGCCGTCGCTCTCGGTTAGCTCTCTATCTTCCGAGATCACCCTCGCCAGGGTCCGTAGTCTCTTGGAATAGAGCAGGGCGGGGCCGAAGGACACAAAGTAGCCCCTGGAGACCACCTCACCGGTTGTTCCGTCCTCCTGGCCCTCGAACCAATGCATCAGGACCGCCCTCAACCTGAACGTCCCCAGGATGTCCAAGCACTGTCTCTCACTGCCCCTGCTGTGGACCTGGACCGGTTTGCCCGTCTTCTCGGCCGCTTCCAGCTGCATCAAGAACCACCTTCTCTGCATGCTCCCCTCTCCGAGCTCGGAGTACTTGGGGTCCAGACCGATTTCCCCTACCCCGTCAGAGGCTCGGACGAGCTCCAGAAACCGCTCGCGGTCGAGGACAGGCCCCTCCTTGGAAGCATCCGAAGGGTGGACCCCTGAGAAGCACCTGAGCACCCCTGGATTCTCGGCCCTGAGTCGAAGGTTGAGGTCCGTCTGCGCCAGGTTCACGGCGCAGGAGACCAGGAGCATCCCTCTGTCCTTTGCATTGTCGATGACGGATGAGGGGTCTTGGTACTCGGGGAGGTGGAGGTGGACGTCGGCTAGCCTCATGGGGGTCCCGAATGGAGCATCCGATATATGCCTGAGGTCCTTCTTGCGCTGGACAGGCCCCGAATGCCGCACGGAACAACGACGAATGAAAGCCTCAGAACCGCCATCTAGGCATGGCGGCGTCCGATTCCTCAGTGGGGACACGAGCGGCGCTCTTTGCCACCTGCTGTGGTGAACTCGGCCTTGCTTGCGGTTCTGAGAACAAATGCCACGTCCTTTGTCATGCATAATCTGATTTGAGCGTTTTTACCCCCAAAAGCTTAATAATTCATCAATCCCGAAAAGCACAGACAGACATGTCGGAGTCAGAGTTCGGCTTGGCAGCGGTCTACAGGTTGATCAAAAAGGCTGGAGCTGACAGGGTAGGGGACGACGCAGCCATCGAGCTGAGGCTGGTGCTCGAGGACCAAGGGACCCAGATAGCCAAGCAGGCCATAGAGCTGGCGAAGCACGCAGGGAGGAAGACCGTGAAGCCGTCCGACATCAAGCTAGCGGCCAAGGCTGTCCTGAAATCCTAGCCGCCAGCGCAAGTTTTAATCCACTGGGTGGATGGGGCAGCCCGATTAGCCCCGGTGGTGTAGCCCGGTCAAGCATGTTACCCTCTCGAGGTAGCGACGCGGGTTCGAATCCCGCCCGGGGCATCTCTCTCAATCCAGAATAGGGATTTCCTTCGAATGAAGGGGTTCGAACCGAAAAACTATGAGACCGAACCCAAGGTTAATTGGTGTGCCCTATTTGGTGTCTTGACATAGCCATGGACCTACCCGTCCTCTGGTTAATCGCAGGGTCGATGGCCGTGTTTACCGCGTGGCTCCTGAAGAGGGGTTCCACGATGAAGACAGTAATCGACGCCGGCATCGTGATCTTCCTTCTTGTCATGATGGCGTCGATGTTCCTCAGCGCCGTCGTCTACCTCTACTTCCCCGGTTTGGACACGATTTTCGAACTGGTCGCCCTCAACATGATTTCCATGAGCATCGCGCTGATACCAATCCTGACCGCGCTCTTCAGAGGGAACAGGCAGATTGATCTAGTAAGTCAGGGACGCGCCCTTCCCGCGAGATACTTCGTATATGGCGCGATCATCGTCCTAGTGATCCTCTCTGAGATGTTCATGGGCTGGACCTTCGCGATAATCTCAGGGGCCGCTTCGACCACCACTCAGAGCGCACCCTCTTCTCTGGTCACTTCGATGAGCACCTACTGGTTCATCTTCACGATGGCCGGCGAGATGGCGGTCACACTGTATCTGGTTGGCAAGAATTTCCCCCCCACCTTCCGCTGGCTAGTTGCCATCCAAGCGGTGTTGATGGTACTCTCGCCCACGGCGATCACGAACTCCACCTGGGCATGGGATACTCTGGCAGGGAACACCGCGGTGATGATAGTGGCGATCGTCGTTATGCTCGAATACGTCTTCAGGAATCGGACGATGCCAGATGGCGCTTCAAAGTATGTCGTTCGCCTCATCGGCGCCTACGGGTTGATGATGCTCGGGCTCTTCATCTGGCAGCTCTATGGCGACGTAACGGTCTTCGTCCTCTCCATCGTTGCAGAGATGTGCATCTACTTCACGATAGTGCTTGACGACAAGCGTCTCACCAACCCGCCGCTCGTGGGCTGGCAGACCAAGCCGCTCTGGGCCTTCGCACTCCTGGGCGGCATCTTCTTCGCGGAGTTCTTCATGGGGGGTGTCCTCGATATCATGGCCAACGGGACGAGCTACTTTACGACGCTCCCGTTCGTCACGCTCAGCGGGTCGGCGCTCACGGTCCTCGGCGCTGCCCTTCTCGACTTTGTCGTTGCTGTGGGGAGCGTCACGGCCTCTGTGTGGTTCTTGGCCATGATGGGGGTCGAGATGGGCGCGCTAGTCGTCTTCAAGATCAAGTACGCCCGAGAGACGGAGACGAAGATGCGACTGGGCTTGATGCTCGCCGCGTACGCGATATACGCCATTTGGCTACCCTCCTTCGTCTTCCATGCCGACCCGCAGAATATCCCTTGGATAGGCTGGAGCATGGGGATAGGAACCGCTGGTGCGATCACTCCGGGCATCGTTCTACTGGCCTTGGTGTTTACCTACGTGATCTCCGGGGGCCTTTCATTCCTGTTCGGCTCAAGGAACGTTTGCTCCGTACTCTGTACGGCCGCTCCGATGTACCAGGGGACGACCTACGACGCGATGAGTACCTTCAACAGGACGTCGAAGATAGGACGCCACAACCTGACGAGTCGTGCATCGGGGACCTTCAGGGTTGTTAGCGTGCTGGTCTGGGTTTCGCTCCTGGGCAGTGCCGCGTTGTCCTACCTCACATCAATCGGCGTCGTCAACGTCGCGTTCTTCGGTACCGACGTTAGCTACTTCTTCTACGCGTTCTACTTCAGCTTCCTCTGGTACCTTGTCTGGATACTGACTCCATTTCTGGGGACCTATGGCTGCGTAACCACCGGAATGTGCGGCTGGGGTACGTTCAACGGGCTCGTCTCCAGATTCGGGCTGTTCAGGCTGAAGGTCAAGGACAGCAACACTTGCTTCAACTGCGAGACCAAGGACTGCGCCAAGGTCTGCCCTACGGGGCAGACGGACCTGCCCGGGCAGTTCATAGACAAGGGCGAGTTCAGGAGCTTCAAGTGCGTGGGAATCGGAGACTGCGTATCCGCCTGCCCCTACGAGAACATCTACTTCTTCGACGTACGGAACTGGGCCAGGACCAAGCTACACAAGCCGCTGCCTCCGCTCGCAAGGCCCGTGAGGACAGAACCGATGGAAAGTCCCATCGACTTCAGAGCGTTCAAGTCCGAGTAAGGATACCTTCGCTCCCCGTGGATTTTTGCACGTTGGCCGCAATCTTGTCAACTGAGTAGAGGTTGAGGTAGAGCAGAACGACCGCAAAGGGCGGGAACAAGAAGTAGGTTGCATCATAGAGCCAGAGAGAGGAGCTAAGAGTCACCACCGTGGGCGCGGCCACGGCTACGAGAATCGGGACGCTCAGGCAGCACGAGGCACCGAGTGCGATCCCAAGGGCAGGGAAGACGACCATCGACCTTGACTTTAGCCTCGTGGAACACATCTTACCCAGTTCCCTCGTCTTGCCTATGTTTGCGACGATCAAGATGGCAATCACTATCGCTATCGAGAGGCTATAGAAGCTTAGGGCGTCGCTGAATGACGGAGGGATGGTGATCGTTATCCAAGGATTAAACCAGAGACCTTCGACCGCGTTCAATAGGGTTGTCGGAGCGAATACGGATGTTGTGACGTAGATGCTGGCCGAGGCTGAGACGAAAGGCCGGTCGAAGAACGAAACGAGGATGCCCTCCAGCATGAAGCCGTACAGGAAGACGTGCAGGGCGAGGTAGAGCGCAAAGACAGCTGCCCCGAGTGCGGTCTTGACGTAGACGCGAAAGGCCTCGAACGCCTCGCGGAGGGGATACGAAATCAAGAGAAAAGCCACGGCGTACCAAAACAGTCCGGGCGCTAGGAGCTCGGCCGGATTTGGTGACGTGGCGCCCCAGAGGTAGGCGAAGTACGAGGTGACGACTGCGAGACCCGCGAAAACGACCCCATGAATCGGGATACCAATGCTCCTGCCGACTTGACCTTCGCCGGCCTTCTTCATCTTTCGCTTTGGTGTCCGTTCAAGAAATAAACATTTGGCTCTGGAAATCAGCTATCGGAGAGCGCGAAGAATTTATCTTGTCTTGATTGGCCGAGAGCCCAATGGGCAGGACCAGCAGAACGACCTTAGTGCTCGTGGTCCTGACTCTGTTGGGAATCTCCGCCTCTTCAATCGTCCTGATTGGCGGAGTGAAGTCTAGCCAGAACGCAGCGACCACTCTTCCCACTGTCAAGCTGCCGGCAGGGTGTGTAAGGCCGTCGGGCGGCTTCCTCATCATCATGAGCGAGTACGGTTACAACAATAGCGTGCTCGAGGGGGCAGGTCCATCGAAGCTATGGCCTGTGATTGTGGTCACCCAGGGGCAGGATGTCAAGATTACTGTCTGTAACGTCGACACCACCCAGTCGCACGGCTTTCAAGTTAGCAACTACTTCGAAAATACGATAGAATCCCTCGCCCCCGGGAAGGTCCTGACCGTATCCTTTGTTGCGACAAAGGAGGGAAACTTTCCCATCTACTGCGCGATATTCTGCTCAATACACCTTTTCATGGAATACGGGATGCTTCGGGTAACATCTTGAGCTCCAGAGTTCCTGGATCATGAACCTGTCGAAGTCCCATCCGCTCCCTCATCTGGCCGGTGGGGACGTTTGGCAGACATGCTACCGCCGGTTTAAATTGGGGTGTGGGCAAAATCCCGTTTGCTATGGCCAAAGTCAAGACCGGAGTCAAGACCGGAGTCAAGACCCCCCGCAAGACATCCTCGATCCTCAGGCCGGGA
>JAPCJP010000055.1 GCA_027886885.1 Nitrososphaerota archaeon
CCTCCTGGAGCAGAGCCATGCAGGCCATCACATAGTTCATGGAAGGCTTCTTCCCCACGTATACAGTGTTCCCGCCGCTCGGCCCTGTCACTTCGGAGTCGCGACCTTCACCCGCCATTTATGTCTAATGGACTGCCAGATTAGGGCCCAGGAGCAGGAAGAAGCCGAGCCAGCCCATCTGATCATTCTCACAGGAGGGGCGGTTCACTTTGGGGGGGTAGCAGTTTTCCCGTGGGCGACGAGGCCACCCTATATCCCGATGGTGAGCATGTCTGACATCACGGTCGCATTGGCGTCATTCCGTCCAAGACTCCCGAGTCCGAATATGGCCTCGACTGTCGCCAGAAGCGAATAGTGCGTGTAGTAGGCACTGGAGACGAACCCATCCTTTGCGAACGGTGACACGAGGATGCACGTTACCTGGCTGGTCGTGTTGGGAGCTGATCCGCTTCCCTCATCATAGACGACGAACACTGCCGTGGAAGCAAAAGAACTAGAATTGACGATCCGCGGGATTACAGTCGAGAGCCAAGCGTCTCCAGTGGAGAGGGGACAGCTATGGGCGTCATCGCAGATGTTCGGCGTGATGATTGAATAGTTCGGAAGGTTCGAGGCCTGAAGGTCCGTCCAGAACTGTGAGAAGGAAACCGCGTGCGAATCGCAATATACGGACGTGATACCGGAGCCGGTGTTGTTGGTTATGCTGCTAAAGTAGACAAACGGGTCGTGCCTTGCCACGTAGAGACCATCAGAGCTGTCCGTTTGAGAGCAATTGGCAGGCATGGATTCAGCGTATTCCCTCCATGATAACCCGTGAGAGTCAAGCAGGCTCGCGATGGTGGGGCCGGGGACACTGCATTGGTTGGGCAGACAATCTGTCGTCACTCCGAACGTGCTTCCTGCAACCAATGCAAGGTAGTTGGGCAGAGACGGGTGAGATACTGCGAAGTAATCCGAAGCGATGGCGTATTGCGAGGCTAGCGAGTTCTCGTACGGCGCCGAAGGGTTACCGATGACATTGCCGTAGGGTTCATTTTCCATTACGATTATGATAACGTGCTTGATCGGTCCGGCCACCGTCGATTCGGTGACACCAACACTGGAATTGCCACTGGTGAGAGTGGTCGTAAGGTCGGACCCCGTCCCCGAAGCGGTTGAGGTGGCCACGAGGCTCGTCGCGGTGCCCTGTGTTGAAACCTCAGACGTACTGTCGCTCGTCGCTATAGAAGAGGGAGCAGCGCTGCCCGGTTGCCCGGCATACACGCTGTACGCGATTATTGCTACTGCAACGATAACGAGAACTATCAATGCTTCAGTATGGGCTCGCTTCACACTCGTTGACCTCGCGAAAGCTCAGGGACGGTAGAACAACCCTTTCGACTGAAACTTCATGACTGGTCTGGGCCGCTAGTGCGAAGAACTGTATAACTTTGTTATTTGTGGTGCAAGCATCTATCGTTCTTCCCAAGATCGCTGGGCAATGAAGAATGCCGAGAAGTTAGAGATACCTCCGATTTCCGTCTCTGATTTTGAAAAGTGCGGGCAAGCGATAGACAACTGCACCACAACCGATTATTAACAGCCAATCGAGCGTTCCTATCATGACCCCAGAGACGAAACCTAGGTCTCACAAGACTTTCCTAGCCGCTGTAATCCTAGTCCTCGTTCTCTCCTCGTCCTTCATTTACTATGGAAGCGCCCTGGCCCAGCAGAACGGTACCACGACCAACTCGACGATCACGAGTCTGGAGAACACCATTTCGTCCCTTGAGAATACAAATCACGCTCTGCAGGCACAGCTTTCGGCTCTGGTGAGCAATTCATCATCAACGCCCCCCAACTCGGGACTCTCCCCCCAACAGATCTACGTCGCCTCTGACGCCAGCGTCGTGACGGTACAGGGTGACCAGCAAGCCACCGTCAACACGATCTATGGACCGCAGAATACCACGGCAGCTGTCCTTGGCTCCGGTTTCGTCATTGACTATCAGAACTCCATGTACGTAGTTACAAACTATCACGTTGTAGCCGGTGACTCGAATCTGACCGTGACCTTCCCCGACGGGAACGCCTACCCGGCGAAGGTGGTCGGGACCGACCCCTATAGCGATCTGGCGGTCGTTTCCGTCAGCAGCGCTCCTTCGTCGGAGTTCGTGCCTCTCCAGGTAGTTCCTTCGTCCAATCTGACCGTAGGACAGCAGGTCTATGCCATAGGCAACCCCTATGGGCTTTCTGGGTCGATGACCCCGGGGATAGTCAGCCAACTCGGTAGGACGATTCAGGATCCTGTCGCAGGAAACTTCTCCGTCGCCGGCGCGATTCAATTCAGCGCTCCAATCAACCCGGGGAACTCCGGCGGGCCTCTTCTCGACGCGACCGGTCAGGTGATCGGGATAACGACAGCCACCGTCACCAGCTCCCAGGGAATCGGTTTCGCTATACCTTCCAGCGCCATCCTCAGGGATCTACCGTCCCTGATCGCCACGGGAACTTATTCTCAATATTCATACCTAGGGATCGGCGCAGTTGACATGAACTATCAGCTAGCTCAGGCGTCGGGCACAAACGTAACGTATGGAGTCTTGATCGAGAGCATCGTGGCAGGTGGGCCGGCAGCGAACGCAGGCCTGCGCGTGGGCACCACTACAACAACCATTGAAGGGTCTCAGTACCTAGTGGGAAGCGATATCATAGTCTCGATAAACGGCACGAAGATAGTCAATCAGGACGCGCTGTCCAACTACCTCGCGCAGAGCACGGTCCCGGGACAGACCGTCCAATTGGGAGTGATAAGGTCGGGCAGCCTGACCACCGTTTCACTTGTTCTTGGGACCAGGGTCCCTGCATAGGTGTGGGTCAAGTCCCCAGATTGATTGAGCAGTGATTCAAGTCCACGAGAAAATGCGTACCACGAAAAGCGACAAGAGAGCTTTAAGCGGCCTCTGGCAGAATCTTGAATGTTGCGTCTCGAGGCTGCCCGGTCCTCACCTGTCCGCCGTCGGTGGGCCGATGATACTCCCCCCTTCTCTTCCCCTCCCCGCGACCGCTCAGAAGCGATTGATGCGACTCAACGACGAATCCTCGACTATATTGTTGCCCACCCGGGGGTACACCTCAGACAGATTTGCCGGGAGCTCGGACTCGCTATGGGTGACGTGCAGTACCATACCCAAAGATTGGAGAGGGATAGGCGAATCAACTCTCTCCGGCGAGGTCTCTACAGGTTCTTCTATGCGGCGACGCTCTTCGGGGACAAGCAGAGGGAGGTCCTGAGCGTGCTCACTCTCGAAACCCCCCGCGAGCTCCTGCTAAGCATGATGGAGAAGCCCGACTCCGGTCAGGACGAACTCGCCCGCGCCGTGGCGGTCACGCAGCCGACGGTCTCGTGGCACCTTAAGCGCCTCGTTGACCTCGGGATCGTTGCGAGGCGGCAGACGGGCAGGAACGTCACCTACAGCGTCGCCGGGGAGGACGCTGCGGAGATAGCTACGTTCATCAAGAGCTACCACCCCACAGTCTGGGAAAGGTGGTCGAGCAGGCTCGCGGACATCTTTATTGCATACTCCGAAGGGGCCGGCGATAAGAAATGATTCCCGCGGCCCTCATTTCTCCGCTCGTCAATTTCGACCAGGGTTTCGAGACCGAGGAGGTCATCAACGCGGGGATAGCAGTCTTTGCGATAATCCTGCTCCTCATCACTCTGTCCACTTACCGGAAGACTCGCCTCAGGAGTCTGTTGCTAGTCTCAGCAGCGTTCGGCGTCTTCGCTGTCGAAGTGTTGATCAGGCAGTTGGACTCCTTTATCGACGTCGTCGGCTACCAGACAGACCAGGTCATCACAGCAGTGTTCGAGCTCGCGGTCCTGATTTTGTTCTTCCTGGCCATCGTGATGAAGAAATAGAATCCGCAAGCACACGCGAATATAGACATCTGCACCACAACCCATTATAAACGAACCTCGGAAATCCGAACTGAGGGTCAATGAGTTCCCGAAATCCAATCGGACTTCATAACGGACTTTCGCGATTCTCTGTTTTTGCACTGATAGGGCTGATGGCCTTTGCCGCGATCGTGCTCGTCGCTAACCCATTTGCCGCACATCCAGCTGGTGCTAGCATCCCCACCGCAAATGCTCCGCAGCCTCCCACATCCGGACAGGGGTCGCTCCTCACCGGAGCGCCGTCACCCACGCAGACCGGCGGGGTCACTGGGTCGGGCGGGCATCATCACCATCAGACCACCTCGACCTCTGGTTCAACGTCAGCCTCATCCCAGTAGGTTTGACGGCCCATCAAGATCAGCGAGATGACGATGGCCAAACAGGGAAGCCGATTCTCTTGTTAATTCTCCTCGGTGACATATTCGGGTACCTCGCGCTACTCCTCGTAATCTTCACTGCGTCATTCATGTTGGTTAGGAGGCGGCTCCTGAAGTATACCAAGAATCTGAACCTTCTCAGGAAGGTACACATTTACGCGGCGACCGCGGCCGGGTTCTTCATAGTCCTGCACGTCGCTTACTTCTTCAGTTACCCGATTACGGATGCCATTCTGCTGGGTTACTTGTCAGCCGCGATGGCGGTCTTCGTGTGGGTTACGGGAACTGCGTTTCTTGAGAGGCTGCGTGACTCGCTCTTCTTTCACGGCACCATGTCACTCTCGACGGTCGGGCTGATGGTGGTCCATTCGGCGGGCGCAGGAGTGAACATCCCCGTGTGGCTCGCTGCGGTAACTCTCGTGGTTGTGGCGAGCATTAGTGTCGTCAAAGCGTGGGACCATCTCTCCAAGGTCGTCGTTTCGTTGGAGGTCAAGAAGCATTGAACAGGCGGGAATTCATCAAGAGGTTCGTCGTCTCCTCAGCCCTCATCGGGACGAGCGCGTCTGCCGCGTACGAGCTACTTGTTAGGTTCAGCAACGGGCAGGGGCACCAAGCGGTCCAGACGATCCAACAGCAGTCTACACAAAACAGCCAGGGTAGCTCGACGGCTACCTCCCTAATTCAGACGCCGTCGGGGTATGTCTTCATCACAGCCGTCAGCGCTATTGGCGGGAGGTCATCGGCCTACTTCAACCATCCCACTTATGGCAACTCGCTCCTAATCAACCTGAGTGGCCAGTGGAAGGCCTTCAGCGCCACCTGTACCCACCAGCCGTGTACGGTCGATTACAGCAGCGGGTCGTCGATCCGATGTCCGTGTCATGGTGCGACGTTTAGCACGAGCAACGGAGCTGTGCTCGGCGGGCCTGCGCCTCGCCCGCTTCCCGAGTACGGCGTGCAGGTCGATGCAAATGGGAACCTGTTCGTCACCGCCGGGGTAATCAACTGAGATGTGGTGAGATTGGAGACCGTCCCATGCAATGGCGCTTCGGGAGGGAAGGGACCTGGGACCTTCAGCGAGAGGTGCGCTTCGTGCAGGTTGCGGCAGGCTAGGTCCTCCGGCAATCCGTCTCGACTCGCGAGGAAGTCCATCTCGAAATCGGACGCCGGGTCGGGCCTCGAGAGGGTCCAGCAGGTTATGGGTGTGTCCTTCCTACTGTCAACTCTCTCGGGTTGCTACCTCCTCGCCACCGATGGCTCGTTGTGGCACCTGGCCGTTTCGCACGCTTATGGTCTGATTGTTATCGTCTTGATCGATGCTGTGCTCGGGATCATGAACCTGCTCTCGAAGCGAGCTGCATACGTCCCAAGCCTTGCGGCTGCTGCACTCGGGTTCCTGTTGCAGGTCGGTGACGTCGCAACAGCGCCCCAGTACAATATGACCGTCCCGTATTTCGCGAGCTACCTGTTTGGCTTATGGGCATACGACGCTCTCCTAGCCCTTCAGGTCGCGGTGATCCTCGCTGGAGTTTTCGGTAGAACCTATGCGAGTCACCTCGCTAGAGTTAGGAGAGGCAGAGGGGGGAAACAGCTCAACTACAGCAGACGGGACTTTGTGAAAGCGTTCGCAGCCCTCTCGGTCGTAATTGGAGCGGCGGTGACCGCTGCCTCGGTAAAGCTGCCCGCCCCTCAGCAGCAGACTGCACAGGCCTCGACCTCGTCCTTGGCGAACGGCGCGATAGCGAATACCAACCAGCTCCAAGTGGGGTCGCCGGTCTACTTCGAATACCCGAGCGGATACCCCAACATCTTGATGAAGAACAGTGATGGCACGCTCACGGCTCTCAGCATGCTGTGCACTCACGTCTGCTGTGAGTGTTCCTACGACTCGGCCTCAAGCCAGATCTACTGCCCGTGCCACGGTTCCGTCTTTGACGCCACGGGACGCGTCCTGAGGGGACCGGCTCAGACTCCCCTGCCCTCCATCGAGCTCACCGTGGACAGTACAACAGGTTTAATCTATCCGAAGGCAATCAAAGGGACCGGGCCTTGCCTCCCTTGATGCAAGGCTCCGGTTCAGACAATTTGGTCATCCCCCTGACCTGGGGCCCTCGAATCGCGCCGGCCCTTTGGAAGGTGTCAACCCTTCCGGACGATGGCAACTTACCGCTAACTTTATCGTCGATTTGACTTCGGTCCTGGCGTGCGACTCTTCGAGTACCAGGGAAAGGAGCTATTCGTCAAGTATGGCATCCCCATCCCCAACTCACGTGTCGTCCGCGAGCTCGCGGAGGTCGACGCGGCCATCGACGCAGTGGGGCTTCCAGCTGTGGTGAAGGCGCAGGTGCTTGCTGGCGGCAGGGGGAAGGCAGGTGGGGTCGCGGTCGTCCGGTCCGAGCAGGAGGCGCGGACGGAGGCGGCCAGAATCATGGGGCTGAGGATTAGCGGCGAGAAGCCCAGTGCCCTGCTCATAGAGTCGGCTACGGTCGACCCCAAAGAGATGTACCTCGCGGTGACCCTAGACAGGGGAAAAAGGTGCTTCGTGGTCATCGCTTCCAAGGCTGGAGGTGTCGAGGTGGAGAGCCTGGCAGGCAGAGTCATCGAACCGGTGCCCCTAGATGGACTCACGACCGAAAGGGCGACCTCAATTGCCACTCGGATTGGGTTCACCGGCGGAGAGACCCGGGCTTCCTATGTTGATATCCTACTAAAGTTGGAAAGGCTGTCCAGGGAGGTGGAGTGCGAGCTCGCCGAGATCAACCCGCTCGCAATAGCGGGTGATACTCTGATGGCGCTCGACTCCAAGATAATCCTCGATGATAACGCTCTTTTCAGGCACCCCGAATTCGCCCAGCTTCCGCCGGAGGACCCGATGGAGGGCGAGGCAGCAAAGGAAGGGTTCGCCTTCGTGAGGCTCGATGGAGATATCGCCGTCGTCGGCAACGGCGCTGGCCTTGTTCTCTCGACTCTCGACCTCGTCTCCGATGCCGGAGGCAAACCGGCGTGCTTTCTCGACCTCGGTGGCGGCTCGCAGCAGGACCGAGTGGAAGCAGCGCTAAGACTCGTACGAAGGCTCCCAAATGCGAAGAAAGTGCTCGTGAACATATTCGGCGGGATAACGCGAACGACGGACGTGGCTGCCGGGCTCAAGAACGTGATTACAGAGCAGCCTATGCAGCCTGTCTACGCGCGGATCAGCGGAGCAGAGGAGGCGGAAGCAAGAAAGATGCTAGAGGGAACCCCCATCAGGCTCTACGCGACCGCGCCGGAGGCAGTAAAAGCAGTGGTGAGCGCAGGGTGACGAGCTCGATCTACCTCCCCGAGCGGGGCGAGCCAATAATTGTCCAGGGAATCACAGGGCGATTTGGCAGCCTTCACACAAAGCTAATGCTGCAATACGGCACCAATGTCGCCGCCGGGGTTACGCCCGGTAAGCAGGGCGAGACCATCGAGGGTGTCCCCGTCTATGACAAGGTCTTCGACGCAGTCGAGAGGACCGGAGCCAAGGCCTCTATCCTCTTCGTTCCCGCACCGTTCTTTCTCGCGGCAGCAGAGGAGGCCATCCTTGCCGGTGTCAAGTTGCTCGTCTCGATAACCGAGCGGATACCGGTCAGGGACGAACTCGAACTGATTTCCCTCGCCCAAGAGCATGGAGTGACCGTCGTCGGGCCAAACACGCCCGGCGTGATCCTGCCGGGGCGCAAAGTCAAGATGGGGATAATGCCTGCACCGTCCTTCCGGCCGGGTCGCATCGCGCTCTTCTCGAGGAGCGGTACGCTCATGTACGAGATAGCGAACCAACTCTCGACCCACGGGTTCGGCCAATGCGTCGCCCTGGGGATCGGAGGGGACCCGATTAACGGCAAGCCCATCACCGACTACTTTGACTGGATACGCGACTTTGACGAAGCCGACGCCGTGGTGACCGTAGGGGAGATAGGCGGGGACACCGAGGAGAAGCTGGCCCAGTACATCAAAGATACTGGGTTCCCCAAACCAGTCTTCGCCTACGTAGCGGGGAGGGCGGCCCCGAAGGAGAAGAAGATGGGACACGCTGGGGCGATAATCTACGGGAACTTCGGGACCGCGGAGTCCAAGATATCGGCTTTCAAGGCGGCCGGCGTGCAGGTTGCGATGACGCCCATGGAGATACCCGAGCTCGTGGGACGGAAGCTCAGGCCGTCTTAGCGTAGATGGGCTCTTCCTTCCTCAGGATTCTCTCGATGGTTAGGTCCAGCACCGTCTCCGCGATGTCTCTGGAGTACTCTGCGATGCGCTTGTACGAATCAACCAACAGGTGGATGGTATAGTACGACTTTATGTCCTTCTCGTCCAGCGAGTTGACTAGCTCGTTCTCCATCTCCACGAACCTTTTCGCCTTCTCGACGACGACGTCGGCGCCCGTGTGGTCCCTCTTGAAGAGGGCGAGTAGGGCCTCTTCCACGAGCCCGGAGGCGGTCTCGTTCATGTCGATGAGGCGGGGGACGAGAGAGCTGTTCAGGGGCTGCTCCATGTCGGAGACGACCCTCGCTATCCTGCTCGCGTGGGAAGCGACCCGCTCCATCGTTCTCGCGACCTGAGTGTAGCCCAGAAGGTCTCTCGGCTCGAGGATCGATTCCTTGAAGATTCCCTGGTTGATAGACATGTTGAGCTGGCGGATGACGTAAAGCCCGAACCTCCCGACCTCGTCTTCTCTCTGCACGACACCGGCCGCCACAGCCTTGTCGTTGTTCTGCAGGGCGAGCACCGCGTCCCTCTGGCTTGAGGTCGTGATGAGCAGCATCTTCTTCAACGCGTTGTCGACGCTCAACTCGGAGTAGCCGAGAAGAACGTGGATCGTAATCTTGTCCTTGGAGTCGGCCACGCCTTCCGTCCCGATCAAGTGCCGGCGCACTAGGTCCTTGATGGCATCACGCTTGGTGGAGCTGAGGTGGCCGTTGGAGCCTCGCAGGCTGATCTGATTGTAACCCAAAATGTAGAGGGACACGATCTCCCTGAAGAGGGAATCCGCGCCGTCCCTGTCCTGGACCTCGATTATCGCTTCGTGCTTGTCGCTGTGGGGGAACACCGCGTCCGCGGTGATGAGGAGCGACGAAAGACTGGGCCGCGTTATGATTATCTCCGAGCCCTGCCGGAGTCCCATCTCTTTGACCCACTTCTTTGGTAGGGCCACCATGCAGGAGGACTTGCCAGATATCTGGACCTT
>JAPCJP010000017.1:0-6129 GCA_027886885.1 Nitrososphaerota archaeon
GCAACTACTCCTCCATAGTCTCCTCGCTACAGACCTACTTCACATTCGTCGAGGTCCTGGTCGCTGTGGTCCTCGTCCTCGCCTTGTTTCTACTCTGGCGCCGGGGGACCCAATCCAAGGCTGAGACGGAGTCGGCCGGTAAGAACTCCGAAAACTGAGCTTGCCGATTCCGGCGACTGAACTAGGTATGGATAACCGGGCGATTCGGGAACAGCACGTCTGGCTGCTTGATGAGGACCGTCCTCTGGCCATGGATGCCGTTCACAGCTGGCCTGGTGACCGGATAGTATACGCCGGCTGCATAGACGGCACCTACGTGACCGTAGCAGAAGGCGATCGAGCACAGCGACCCTGTGGTGGTCTCGTTCGTGTCGATCTTGATCGAGATCACGCCAGTGGTCACAGGAGCCACCGACCGGAGGTTGACGACGGGAGCGAAGAACATGAAGCCGCCTATTATGAGGAAGATGCACGCCAGGAACGCTGTCCTCTTCACGCCTCGCACGAATGCGCGTTCGGAGATCACATTGGTGCACGCGGAGCAGTCACCACAAAGGCACCCGGCACCACATGCGGAACATGGGCAGTTGGGTGCAGTCTTCTGGAAAATCATCCGGCTTCTCTCTCCCCCTTCACGCGTCAGGTTATTGAGTACAAAGGCATATATTGCTTATCTCGACTCTTGCCGACTATAGTTGCGCTGAATGTCGAAGTTTCTGAGTCGGATATCCTATGCGCTGTGGAACCGAGGAAGTGGACGAGGATTTAAGACCTCTAAGGTCAACGTCACACAAGTGTAACCGATGTCAACAACCCCTACGAGCCCCTATGAGGGTTTCAACTTCCTCGTGGAGATCGACGGCGTCCCCGTGGCGAGCTTCGCAGAGTGCACGCTCCCTTCTGTGAGCATAGACGTACTCGAATACAGGGAAGGTTTCGAGTCCGTGAACAATACTCACGACGTTCCCGGGCTTGTGAAGTTTGGCGACCTGATTCTGAAGCGAGGTCTTGCCAACTCTGCAAACGTGACCGCGATCTGGGATTGGTTCAACGGCTTTGTCCAGGGGAAAGGCATACGGAAGAACATCACGGTGACCCTGATGGACGCCAAGAGCCTCCCCGCTATCAGTTGGACCTTCGCGAACTGCTGGCCGGTGAAATACGAATCGCCCGTGCTCAACGCCAGGACCAGCTCGATAGCCATCGAGACCCTGGTGGTCTCGGTGGACGGAGTGACCGTGGCGAACAAGGCGGTTCAAGGCACATAGAAGCGAATGAAAACGGGCGAAGGATCCCCGGGAAATAGTGTCACGACTCAGGGGAGGCCGAGGGTTATCCTCGACGTGCACCATGAAAGGGGGTTCTTTTTCCTGCTCCTGAGGAACATAGGGAGCGAGCCCGCGGTGAACGTCGTGACCAAGTTCGGGCCCAGGATCCTCGGGCCCGACGGGAAGAAGGAGATAAATGGCATCGGCCTTTTCCGCGGGGTCGCGTTCTTTCCCCCCGGGAAGCAGTTCCGCGTCCTCCTCGGTGCCGCCACTGCCTATTTCTCGAACAAGCAGCCGACCAAGTTCCCGGTGCAAGTAACCTACTCAGGGGAGAACGGGAAGGCGTACAGCGAAATCATCAATCACAACCTTGAGATCTACCGTGACCTGCCGCACGAAGCGGAACGCAAAGGCTGACAGTCACCGACAGGACTTCACGCTACCGCGGCCATTCCCGGATACTTCGCCCTCATCTCCTTCCCCTCCTTGAACCTGGAAAGCGCAAAGATCGACCTGTCGAAGGTCCGCCCGAAGATGCCGGTCTCGCCCATGACCATCTCGGCGTTCATGAGCCCGAGCGCGGGGGAGAGCTTGAACCCGTGCCCACTGAGGCCAGCGCAGCAGAAAACTCCAGAGAGACCGAGTTCTGAGAGCTCGTCGATTATCGGGTGCTGGTCCGGAGTGACATCGTACATCCCCACGTAGGTGGAGTGCAAGACGCCTTCGGCCATGAGCGGCATCCTTGTCACTAGCGCCCCTGTGAATGATTCGAGGGTCTCCGAGCCGACGTCCTGGGAGACCTGGGCAGGGTCGCTGTGCCTCTGGTCGAGCGCGGAGTCGACCGTCCCGACGTAGACTAGGTACCTCCCCTCGGGTTTGTAGTAGGTCTTTTGGGGGTAGTCCCAGACCACGGGCCTGTTGCCGTGGTAAGAGGCAGGGCGGTTGAACGCGACCATGGGATGGCCGACCGCCCAGATGGGTAGAAAACGATCGGGAGCCACGCCGCTCCTCGCAAGCAGCTCGTTCGTCCATACGTTGGTGCAGAGCATGACCTTGGAGCACTCGATCTGGGACCCATCAGAGAGCTCGACGGACTCCACCGTCCCGCTCGGTGCCTTCAGGCGCGAGACCTCCGTCCCCAAAAGGAGCTGCGCTCCCTGCCTCTCCGCAGACCGGGCGTAGGAGTTCGCCACCCCCACGGGGTCCGCATACCCGCTCTCGGGCTCTAGGACAGCAAAGCCGATGTCGTCGTAGTTGAACTCCGGGAAGGCCTCCATCGCCTCTGGAATCTCCATGAAATCGTTTCGGGCTCCAATCCCATTGAGCATCGCGATGTTGCCAAGGACGGTCTCGCGGATTTCCGGCGGCGCGAGAATCAACATCCCAGTCCTGTTGAAACCGGACTCGCCTACGGAGGAGAAATCCTTGAGAACATCGCGGGAATAGAGTGCCATCCTGGCCACGACCTCGTTGCTGTAGTGGGTCCTTACGACCGCAGAGGATCGGCTGGTCGTCCCGTTGGCTATCTGTCCGCGGTCTACCAGTACGACACGCTGGCCCGCTTTGGCGAGGTGGTATGCGGTGCTGGACCCGGTCGAACCCGCACCGACGACCACAATGGGCTTTCCCGCGCTCGCTCCTTGCAAGGCCTTCGCCAGTGGCCCCCGAAGGAACTTAAGCCTTGCAGGCTAGGTCGGAAGTGCGAGCGACGGGAAGCTAGTGACGGGGCCTCGCCTGACGGTCCTCGAATAGGCCAGAAGCACTCCCACGTAGAATGCGAGGAAGATGCCGTAGCCGAGCCAATCGTGGACCCCCCAGAAGGCCGTGGAGCCTCCCACATAGCCGAACCAGATCATGATCGCAATCCGCGCCGAGTCGAGCAGTGGGATCAGGGCGACCCCGACCACTGCAAACTTCAAGGTGTTCCCGAGGCTCGAGGGCATGTCGAGATACATCAACCCGAGGAGCGCGAGGTAGATGCTGATGGAATAGACCGCTGAGCACGCGGGGGTCACCACTGAGCTGATCGGTTCGCCCACCGAAGAGAGGAACGCGAACGATACGCCTTGCCAGGCCACGTGAAGCCCCAGGGCCTGGGTCATCGCGGCTGCGACGTTGCTGGAGAAGAGCGCCAGCGGGGCGCCGAGAGTATCGATCATGAACAAGGGTGCGACGAGCCCCGCCGCGTAGAGGGAAGCATAGGGGAGCATTATCCTCCACATCCCAGGATTGGTCAGGAGAAGGGCTCCGTAGGCGACCAGGACCAGTGAGGATGCTGCCGCCTCCAGGGCGAGATAGTCGGACTGGCTCGCCCCGGCGAAGAACGTATACCAGAGCGCTGCTGGAACTACGATGAGCGCAAGCCCGGCCAGCCTGACCGTGGGCATAGAGGTCAGTCCCCGCTCGGTGAGCAGTACCCTGTGGAAGTCCCTCCAGCGGAGGCCGGTGAGGAGCACCAGGAGCGCGAGAAACGGGTAGGCCGGGAAGACCGTCCCGAGAGTGGAGGTGAGAAGGGTGTCCAGACCCCCCGTCAGCAAAATCAGCTGGCCCGAGTAGAGGGTCACGATGAGGAGAGAGGTGGAGGCGAGCCACAGTGCCAGCCTGGCGTGCCCCCTGTCTGCTTGGATCATGATTCCCTCTGGGGAGGGTCAGACGTTCTGCGGCCCGCGGGTGCCGACACCGGCTATGGTGCGCCGCCGGATCAGCAGATAGGAAGCGGCAAGAACAACTGTGAAGACGGCCGCAACGGCGAACTGGTAGGGGAAGACTGGGACCCCTCCGCCCCCGGAGGTGGAGCTTGAGCTGGAGGCCGCCGAGGATGCGGTGGACGCGCTTGTCGTTGGTGTTGACGTGGCGGAGGTGGCTGAGGTTGCGCCCGTTGAGGAAGCGGCCGAAGTCGTCGATGTGGTGTGACTGGACGTGGCGCTGCTGGAGGTCGCAGCGGCTGCCAGGTCGGCGCCATAGCCGAGTACTCTGTCGTCGACGTAGTCAGCAACCCACAGGTTGCCGCTCGAGTCGAACGCCAAGCCACCAGGCTGGTCGAGGCCGGTCGGGGTGGGGCTTATCGGATAGCTCTGGCCCTGGGCGGTGAAGTTGGGCTGGCCCAGCACGAGGCTGGCCGATTCAAAGGTGGTGAACGGCTTGTTGAACTCCAGTACCCGGTTGTTCAGATGGTCCGAGATCCAAAGATTTCCGCTCGGGTCGAACGCAATGCCGTCGGGTCCGTTCATCACGTTGGCCGTGGCCGCCGTGCTGCTGTTGGTGAAATCGTTCTCTCCAATCACCAGGCTCGCAGCCTCGTAGGTGGCGAGTGGGGCCGCATATTCCAAGACCCGGTGGCCGTCGACCACCCAGAGGTCGCCAGCGGAATCGAAGGCTACGGCATTGGGAGCGTTCAGGCCCTTCTTGCTGACCTCGTCGTTGCTGGCGTTGAGGTTCGGCTCGCCGATCACCAAGGTAGCAGGCTCGCCTGTGGTGAAGGGCGAAGTGTATTCTACGACCCGACCATTAATCAGGTCCGCTACCCAGAGGTTTCCTGAGGAATCGAAGGCTAGGCCATAGGGCGAGTTCAGGGACGTCGCGTTGGTCACCGAATCGAAGTTATTGGTAAAGCTCGTCTGGCCCAGGACGACGCTCGCTGCCTCTCCCGTCGAGAGGGGCGCCATGAACTCGAGGACCCTGTCATTGCTAGTGTCGGCTACCCAGAGGTTGCCGCTCGAGTCGAAAGCGACTGCCTGGGGCGCTGTGAGGCTCGTGGCCGACTCGTTCGCAGGAATCATCGAATTGAAGCTCGTCTGGCCTATAACGGTGCTGGCCGATTCATCGTTGGAGAAGGGCTGCTTGTATTCGAGGACCCGGCTGCCGCCGGCATCGGCGACCCAGAGGTTTCCCGAGTGGTCGAAGGCGACGTCGTATGGTCCGACGAGCCCCGCAACCGTCGCGCCGGGGCTGAAGGTGGTGAGGTCAGGCTGGCCTATCACGATGTTAGCAGCGGAGTCGTTCGAGAGCGCGAACGCATGGGGTGTGAAAGCAAGAAGGAAAGCGAGGAACGGAAGAGCGAGACCTATCCACTTCGACCTGAGTTTCAACAGGTTCACAGCGATACGCCCGTGCTGGTCTCGGGCTGAATAATAACATTTGCCGGAGTCTCCGGGGTTCCTTACGGTGTCCATCAACGCGACCGTAATCATCGATAAATAACGGGCTTTGCAGAGTGAACGTGATTGTCCGCCGAGAGAGCTCCGCGGGAGGACAGGGCGAGTTCGCATTCCCGAGTGGACGAGACTATCCCGCCAGCCCTGACGACCGCCGTCGTGACTCCCAGCGTCGGAGCGTCCATCGACGTCAGGCACTCTCTCGGTCGCACATTTACCGTGTTCTCTCAGACCGACCAGAACACCATCCAGCGGCAAGCGCTCCCCGACGAGCCGGACGAGCCCGGCAAGACCGAATGCGACGAGCCGCGCAGTATGATCAAGGTGACGAGGGGAGCCTTCAAGGGTGGGAAGAAGTTGGAGGATTATTACGGGGGCGCGTCTGGGCGTTGGTGGGCCCATGGAGGGACGGCCGGTCCCTTCGACACGGGAACCCACGCTGGTGCCAACGTCCAGCTCATCGGGACGGTCGCGAGCCCGTGCAAACCTGAGACCTTCCACCTCAAACAGTGGGTCTCGGTGACGAAGGACAGGAGGAGCGGCTCGAAATACGCCGGGTCAGACGAGGGCCGGTCCTTCGAGGACGCGCCCGTTCCGGTCAGGCAGACATGGCTTGGAGACCCTCCAGGCCTCAACATCTCGAGCGCGGACGCCCCCGCCGCAGACTACAAGACGAACCCCGGGAGCAGCCTCGAGCTCGATAGGGA
>JAPCJP010000017.1:6229-34661 GCA_027886885.1 Nitrososphaerota archaeon
TCCGTGGACCAGCTCGAGACGACCTTCCCGTCCCGTGAAAAGACGAAGACCTTGTCGGGCTTGTCGCCCCAGGACTGCTCGCAGACGTATGCGGCCTTGCTGTCGAAGTCTATGCTCTCTGGGAGGTTCATCCCGCCCCACTCGGTAATGTACTTGCCGTCCTTGTCGAAGATCTGGATGCGCCCGTTCTCGCGGTCGCAGACGTAGACCTGGTCCCTCTCGTCCACGTTCACGCAGTGCGGGAGCGCGAACTCCCCAGGACCCTTGCCCAGAGTGCCCCAGCTGCCCAGGTGCTTCCCGTTCGGCGAGAACTTCTGTATCTTATGGTTCCCGTAGCCGTCGGAGACGAAGACCTCGCCGGTGGAGGAGACCGCCATCCCCGTGGGCATGTTGAAAGGCTGACCGTAGTAAGCCGCCCCTGCGACATCGCGTTCTCCCAGTTCCATGATCGGCTTCCCTCCCTGGCTGTGCTTCACCACGACGTGTGCACCGCAGTCTGCCGTCCAGACGAAATCATGACTGTCGACGTAGATCTCGTGCGCCACCCTGAACTTCGCCTCGCCCCAGGAGGAGACGAAGCGGCCGTTCTTGTCGAAGACCGCCACCGGATGGTCACCCATCCTATCGAAGACGAATACCCTGTCCTGGGAGTCGATGGCGATGTCGGTCACCCCGCTGAAACTCCACCAGAGGGGCAGCTTCGCCCAGTCCGTCTGTACCCTGTAGGTGTAGTCGCCCTGTCCGAGAACCACGCCTCTCGCTCGATGGGCTCTTAGAAAAGCCTTGTCAGTTCGCCGTGGGGTGGGCGTGGCGGGGGACCATGGCGAGCCTGTGGCTCTGCTTCTTCCTTCTATGGGCCACGATTGTCTTCGGTGGAGTCCTGGGCCGGTCGTCGGGAGCGGTCAGCTCAACCCTCAGCTTGGTCGGGCCCTCGAAGCTGAAGACCAGCCCCTGCATAGGCTGGACCTTGACCCTGTCCGGGGAGACCCGTCCCTTGGTGCAGGTCAGCTTCACGGGGTCGAGGGGCTTGAGGTATTTTTCTGGATAGGTGACCGTCAACTCGGCCCTTGACTCGTTGCCTTCGGTCGTGGACGCGATGGAGTACGTCCCGGGTCGAATGACCACCACTGCTAGCATGTCGTCGACGCCGAGCTCGCGGCTATCGAAGACCTTCGGGCCCTCGCCCGACTCGGACCTGTGGACCTCGACAGCGTAGCCTCCACCCGTCCCGGCTGGGACGCGGAAGACGGCGTAGCCACCGGTCTCGAGCTCGTAGCGGCTCTCTTCCACAGCGCTCCCCCTGGCGAGGTGCAGCGCCCTGAGGTTCACCTCGACCTTCGTCAGCCGGGGGTTGTCGCCTGCCGCGGGGGCCGCCTTTGCCACGCCTATCCTGAAGGACCGGACCGGGCTCCCCTTGAAGTGAAGCACGCCCCTGTAGTCGCCTGGCTCGCGGAACCGGTGCACCGCGGTGGTCATCGATGTCAGCGATGCGTTGTCGCTGGTGGTCTGTGTGATGAAGTTGCGGTTGATTCTGGTGTTCATGGCGTCAATCTCCAATGTCCCCCTGGACCACAAGCTCGCTGGTGTTCACCGTGATCCCGATATACTGTATCGGGATCTGCACCGGTATGAGCGAGCCCTCCGCGGGGAGGATGGTGAACGGGTCGTCGAGCTCGAAGAGGGTGATGGAGATGTACTGGGCGAGCGCGTCGATCAGGTCCTGGAATATCCCCATGTTGCTGATGATGTCCTCGAGCCATTCTGTGACGTCGTCTGGGATTCCGAGGACGGTCTGGATGATATCGTCCACGCCCCCGAGGACGGCGTTCACCAGGTCCTGCGCCCAGCTGGGGAGGCCCGAGATCAGGGAGTCTATGGAGTTCGTTATCAGCGTCGTGAAGAGGTCCGCGGCCGTGTCCGCGATGTCGACGATGTCAAGGAGGATGGGGAGCGTCGGCTCGACCGCTATCTGCCACTGGTTGGGCTCGCCCGTCCCGACCCCGTAGAAGACCCTCGGGATTCCCGTGAAGGTGACCTTGGAGTCTATGAACCCTCCGAGGTCTATGGAGAAGGAGAGGTCTGGGTCGCCCCCGAAGAGGCACTCCGCCGGGACGTCCACCAGGCAACCGTCGAACGGGATCGGGATGAGACAGAACTCCGGGGTGCAGACCTTGGGGATGTCGAACCCCAGCGTAAGCTCGAGCGTGTCCCACCTGATGACCACATCCTTCACCTCTATGCCGCCTGCGCTGGTAAGCTGAACGGAGCCGCTCTCCAGGTGCGCGGCCACCGACCAGTCGACCGAGACTGGGCCGTAGGTGCCGCTACCCGACTTGGCGAACTTGAACCCCTGCACGAAGGCGGCGAAGACCTTCTCGAGCGTGCTCCCTGATACCGCGGCGGTCAGGTCAAAGGTCCCGGTCCTGGTCCGGCCACGTGTCGTCCGGGTGATGGTGCCCCCGCTTCCACCGCCCCCACCGCTCCCTCCTCCGCCGCTCCCGCCCAGGGTGAGGTTGATGTCTATCTTGTCAACGTCGATGAAGAGCTCAAGCTGGTCGTCCTGGATCGCAGGGTTGTTGGGCACGGACGTGGAGGCGGAGACTTGAAGGTCGCCGACGCCACCCGGCAACGTGATGAGGCCGAACGCCATGGTCGAGATGGAGTCCCCGAGCGTCGGGAGGATCCCATCGTTGAGAGCCACGAGCGCGTAGCACTCCAGGGCCTTCTCGAGCCCCGCCGGCGCGAGCTCCGGTATGTCTATGCCGTCTACCTGAGGCCTGAGGCTCTGGTTTCCAACCGGACCGATGATGCTGCACCCCGCTGTCGCATAGAGGTCCAGACAGAAGCAATCCAGCTCCTGGGTCGGTAACACGATGGGCCCGGGCTGGGGCTGGACGGGGAGGATGGGACCGATGGGGTTGATGATGCCGGTCCCCGGAGGGCGCAGTGCTGAGAGAGAGTGGGCCGGGGGTGCCTTCGACCTTCGGGTCATGGCAGCGGTGGTGGTGCTCCCGAGAAGCCTTCCCGGAGGGATCGGGAGCCTGAGCCTGTCGGAGGGGCAACCCAGGCCAGCGCAAAGACCGAAGTGGACCGCCAGCTCCTGATTGGGAAGAGGGTTCAGGTCAGCCGGTAGGGTGATTATGTTACCGGGGAAAAAGTCGATCTGGCCGTTTGTAAGTTGGACGGCGTAGTTCATGGCGTAGGAAGTGCCCACCACGGGGAGGGGGTCGATGACCGTGACCAGCGGGTTGTTGGCCGCGTAGACCGCCGGGGCCGCTTCGATGGGGCTGCAAAGGAGGCCCGTGTCTTGGGCTACGAGGGCGGTCCCGTAGTTGAAGAGGGACGGCCGCTGCATCATGACGTGCTTCACGACCCGGTTTATTCCGGCGTCTTGTACCGCGGCATAGATGTCAGAGTTGCTCGTGTACGACAATGCGGAAAAATGATAGCCAACACCTAATAAATATTATTACAGTTTATGTTTATTCTCACCAAGTGCCCGAGTCTAGAGGTCTTCTCTCCTTTCTAGTGACTCACCAGCGATTCTCAGTATGAATCGGAGAACCAGCGTCGTATAGGCGAGGCCGGCTACGCCAATCACGCCCGCCAGAAGGAGCACATGAGAGCCTCCGATGAGTCCAAGGAGGGGACCGGCGCCGAGGACGAATCCCATGAGCGGCGCCACGAGGCCGAGGTTGATCAGGGTCTGGTACACGAACCTCTTGACGTCAGCCAGGTCCTGTCCCTGGGTCGCCAGTGTATCATCCACTGAACTCTGTCCGTACCTTGCGGCGAAGTACATCCCTCCGGCCATCATCAGGGCGGCGACCTCGAGCGACTCCGGGAGCGACAGCCCAATCTCGAGGCCGGAACCTGGCGTTGAAGTCTCCTCCAATAGGAGGGGTGCACCGACTGCGGCCGCCACGGGGGCCAGTACGAGCAACAAGGGGGTCACCCTCGCCCGGTATACCTCGCTCACGTACCGCTTGAGGTCGATGGCCGAGGTCTTGATGAGCCAGAGCCTCTCCTTCTCGAGCCACCTGGAGGCGTTGCCAGAGCCGAAGGAGCCGATGATGAAGAGGAGGAAGAGGAATGAGGTCGGAGAGGACTGGAAGACACCGGAGAGCGAATAGATGACCATGAACCCCGAGAGGAAGAGGGCGTTCACGAAGAGGCTACGCATCTCCTTCGTCCTTGTCATTATGACCCTCTCCTTTGCCCTTACCACGGCCCCAAGCGACCGCCCCTCGGTCTTCAAGCTCGACCTGACCTTGGTATCCTTCAGGGTGTCGCCTTCGGAGTCCGGGTCGTTTATCTGGAGCACTTCGAGGAAGTTCCTGCGGGAGAGGCGGAGACCCACCGCAAAGAGCGCGAGAAACCACGCGGCGAGAAGAAGGATGTCGATGTAGTCCCCCGAGCCCCAGGCCGCTCCGCTCACTAGGGAGTAGCTGACCCGGGCAGCGAGGCCGCTGGGCAGGACACCTGCCGCCTGGGCCAGCTGGGGCGGGGCCTCGGGTATGAGCAGGGTGAGAGGGAGGAGGCTGATCCCAGCTATCGCCACAAGCGTCGCGTTGCGGACGAGCCTGACCCTGGCTCCGAGCCTGGAATTCAGCGAAAGCGTGATGTCCGCGCTGAAGAAGAGCGCCAGGACGAAGAAGGCGAGGGTCGCAAGGCCTGCGGCCAGCGCGGCGAGAGGGGAAGTGCCGTAGCTCGCCCCGAAGCGCAGGTACAGGGTGAGGATCGGAGGGAACGAGAGCAGGACCGTGGTGAACGAGTTCATGGAGACCTTCGCGATGAAGATGTCGCTCGTGCTCACGGGGGAGGTGAAGACGTAGTCCACATCAGCGGTGCTCACAGGCAACCCGCTCCCGTTGAAACCGCTCTGGACGAGCCCCACCAGGAAGAACGCGAAGAGCAGGCTAAGGCCCACGTAGGACAGTCCGGAACCGATGTTGAACCTCGACGAAAAGGAGAGGAACGTCCCTCCGACGAGGAGGACCAGGCCGACAGCGAACGACTCCCCGATGACCATCCAGGCCGCGGTCGCCCGGGTGAAACGCCCCTTCATCCAGTACCTCACGAGCGTGTAGACAGTCTCAGAGGAGTTCAACCTCTCACTCCTCCGTGCCAGGTGTGGTGAGCTTCAGGAAGACCTCATCCAGTCGCGAGTCGCTTCCCGTCCCGGCTTTCTTGCGGAGGCTCTCCAGGCTTCCGAGCGCGATGATGCTGCCCCGGTCCATTATCGCTATCTGGGTGGCATGGTCCTGGGCTATGTCCAGGTTGTGCGTGGAGAGGAGGACCGTGGTACCTTTTTCCCTCTGAGAGCTGATCCAGCCGTTGACGAAGGCCTGGGTCCTCGGGTCCAGAGCGGTGAGCGGCTCGTCGAGCACCAGCACCGCGGGCTCGTGAAGGGTGGCCGCTATCAGCGCGACCTTCTGCTTCATCCCCTTTGACAGGGTGCCGAGCAACGCGCTAGACTTTTCCTCGAGGGAGAATGTCTTCAGGGCCTCCGATATCCGGGACCGGAGCGGTTCGTCCTCGACTCCCCTGATCTTCCCGACGAAGCTCAGGAACTCCCTCACGGTTAGTCCTGTGTAGAGAGAGGGATTCTCCGGGAGGTAGCCGACCACGCGCTTTGCTGCGTCCGGTTCCCTGGCGACGTCCTTTCCCGAGATGGAGACACTCCCGCTCGTCGGTCGCAGGATGCCCACGACAATCTTCATCAGCGTGCTCTTACCAGCCCCGTTCGGGCCGAGGAGCCCCACGATCTCTCCTGAGCCCACGCTGAGTGAGACGCCTTTGAGCGCCTGCACCTTCCCGTAGACCTTTGTGAGGTTCTCGATGACTATCTCGTTCGTAAGCGGCCGATTTGTTCCCGGTTATTATGTCTGGCCGCTCTTTGCTGTCGAGTCACTCGCCTCTGGCACGTTTTGGTTGCCAACTGGACTCAATTCGCTAATGATTAGGGAGAGTTCTCGGAATTCTGCTAAATACGTTGTAGCCGTACGTTATTCCATGTCACGGATGCGCTCTGGCGGCTACTTTCGAAGCTCGCTGACCTCACAGGTGGTGGAGGAATCGAAGGCTTCACACGACGGGACGCGCACTCCAGATTCCAGGACTATGTCTTCTCTTGAAGAGGGAACACCAGATGAACGGCCCAGAAGCGCGCTTCGGATACGCCTGGAGATCCTCGAGGCGGTGAAGGAAGAGGGCCCGAGCAGGTCGACCAGGATAAGCCGCAGGACGAAGCTCTCTCATGTGAGGTTCGTCAGGTATCTTGAGGAACTGGTCTCGCTGGGGCTCCTGGAGGAGGACCGGAACGGGCTCGAAAAGCTCTACACCGTCACCGCGAGGGGCCTCGACTTTGTGAGTCGGGTGAGGGAGACGGCGGCCCTGGTGGCCTCGTTCGGATTTACGATCTAGCCCTAGGACGGCGGCAAGCCTTGTGGGTCTTCTTGTTTCCCGGCTGAGGTTGGACCTTCTTTCGTAAACATGGAGGCCGTCGTCGCGAACCCCAGGACCTTGGAGACGGCGTTGAGGAGAAAGGGGGAGCCGGACGAGGGATAGGAGAAGCCGAAGAGGGCCCAGACCGCGAAGGCGAGGAACATGGCCCCAAGGAAATAGAGCGAATACCTCGTAATCGCAGCTCTGCTTGAGAACGTGAGGAAGGCGAGCGTCGTGAACATTGCGATGAAGAACGGTATGGTGAGCGCGGCTCCGGGGTCCGTCGGTGTCTCGCCCACGGGTCCCACGATGAGGACAAACGGGAGCTCGAAGACCATCGGCCCCACAACCGCCACTGCGAACGCGCCCCCGAGGGCGGAAGAGCCTCCGTCCCGTCGCAGAAGGTACGCTACGTAGGCGAATGTGCAAGCGGCGGAGGCCAGGGTGATTGGAAGCACGGGCCCGGTCACGCCCGCACTCGGGTCGACATCGATGATGTGCTTGAATATGCGGAGCAGGATGAGGATCTGGAGGACCCAGACGACCGCTATCACGGCCTTCAGCCATGTCCTTGGCCTCGGAAGCTGGCGGCTCTTCTTGAGCCGGCTCCCCAGAAGGACAACGGCTGACCCAACCAGGAAAAGTATGAGTGCGAGCAATAATGCGGTCTCCCCATAATATGGGTTCCAGACGATGAAGCCGCTCTGCTGACTCGTCGGGATACTTGCCGTCAGAGCGCTCTGGATTAAGCTCAACGCGGTTGGCCTCGACGAGTGGACTGACTAGTCAAGAGTCTTGACCGTCAAGCAGATTGACATATATGGCTTTCGGGGTCTCGGACGGAATTAATTAGGGCGGGCGCTCCACCACCGCGCCTCGGGAATGGCAGAGAGCGCTCGAAATGAGTCGAAATTCAGGCTAAGGATAGAGAATCTCTCAGACCTGGTCTTCGGCCTAGCACTGTCCATCGGCTCCATAATCCTGATCTCGAACCTTCCGCAGACGCCGAGCGACCTTGTAAGCGCGATCACGCAGTTCGGCGCGAGCTTCCTGATAGTGGTCTGGATATGGTCGGGCTACAGCAGGGCAACGGATTCGCTTCCTTTTGAGGTCGCGGGGGGTTTCCTCCTGAACATTATCCTCCTCTTCTGCGTGGCCATAGAGCCCTACCTCTTCTACGTCTTGGACAAGGGTCAACCCAGCCTGCAAGACTTCGCTTCTTCTGTCTACGGGGTGGACGTTGGGGCGATGATGTTCCTGCTGGCTGGCATGGCCTACGTCGCCCTGCGCGAGGAGAAGAAAGGGGGCGGAGTGAGGAGGTCGGTTGAGCGGGTCAAGAGGTTCAGACGTACCATGATGCTCGAGGCCATCGTCGGCACGATATTCTTTGCCTCAGCGATCCCGATATTCTGGATATCGGCCCCCGTTGGCGGCTCCGTGAGGGTTGACATTTGGTACGTCACCCTGGCCTTGTTTTTTGCGGTGAGTCGTCCGCTGAGAATTCGCCAGTAGGAACACCATCTAATCATCTCTGATTTGAACGAGCGACAAAAGTGGGGGAGAGGTTGCGGGCACTCCCGCTCCCTCTTTCGTCCGCTATTGGTTGAGTAGGTACGCTTGGTAGTAGGCGTCGCCGGGGCGGTTGTAGGCGCCGGTGTACTGGACGGCGCTCGGGCCAGGATGAGAGCCGGTGGTCGCGCTGGAGAGGAAGTCCGCCACGAAGTTCTCTGGGGTGCCTGCTGGGTTGTTGTTGGCATATGCGCTGCCGCTGTTGGCGTCGATGGGCTTGACTCCGAGGGCGGTGTAGTAGGCGCTGGAGCCGGTCGTGCCAGTGCCTAGGCCAGAATAGATGGCCGCGCCCCATTGCCACTGGAGGGTGAACGAGTTGGTCGTCCCGCTGAAGATGCCGGTCCAGTCAACCTTCGCTCCCGCCAGGGAGACTCCGGTTGGGACCTTGTATGCCACTCCTCCGATGAAGAGGTTCCCCTGGAATCCGACCGGGACCGTCGTGACCCACTGTCCGCCAGTGAATGTGGTCGTTGCGGTGGTCGCGCTAGAGCTGAAAATTACCTCTGAGTTCGGCGCTGGGATTTGGAGAGGGAGTCCGTTGCCGCCCTGGAGTTGCAGGTTGATCCACTGTCCCGTGTAGTGGACGGTCAGGGGCGACGCAGATTCCTTAGGGGTGATGTCCGCTGAGGCGCTGAACCAGACGGTATCGCCGGGGGATATGCTGCTCTTGCCGAAGTCGTTCGAGGTTGCGCAGACGTCTGGGTTGGTGTCTGTGTCCGTGCACGTGCCGGTCGTGCCTAGGCTGGGGTTACCCGTGCTGCCGGTTGGTGAGGAGATGCTTGGCGATGAGTCGAAGAATGGGAATGGGCTGTGGTTGTCCTGCTGGACAATCTCGCCCGTTGAGGGATTCATGAGGAGGACGCCGTCGTTCTGCTGAGGGTGGGAGAAGTCGAACATGTTCAGGAGCGAGCCAGAGAGGTGGTCGTAGGAGGTCGGGCCGAGGTTGCCGAGGCCCCAGTTGTACTCTATGAAGCTGACGATGGAGGTCTGGTCCGTGAGGGTGTTGTCGATGTAGTTGGACTTGGCGTACGGGGAGATGACGAGGAGGGGATTCGTGGGCCGTAGCCACACCGGTCCTGAACGCCTAGGGGCGATGTCCCTTGGCCGCAGGTGTTCCCATTCAGTACGTCGTTGGCAGGGTCGCTGGATGGGTTCACAATCGGTGGCATGATCTGGTCGTACCAGCCGTCTGAATCGTCCCAGTCGATGATGATGGCCGTGCTGCTCCAAGTCGGGAGGGTCATTAGCTGATTGACGGTGTTAACCAGCCAATCCTGCTCGTCGAGAGGGTCAGAGTTGCCCGGGTGTCCGTCCTGGTATCTTGGTGCCTTCAGGTAGCTCACCGATGGGAGGTTTCCCGAGTCGGCTGCAATCCAGAAGGACGAGAGGTCGTATTGGTGGTTGGCCTGGTCCGTGTATCCGATCATCGAGGGAGAGCTCGGAGGGAGGTGGTGAGGGTTCGCGGTCGAGTTGAAGTACTGGAATGGCTCGTGGTGGGGGCTGTAGGCCGCTTCGATGGACCCGCCGACCTGGGCGTCCGAGGAACCGCAGACAGCGAGCTGTCCGGAGGTGGCATTGTATGGGATGGTCGGGGTGAAGCCGCCTTCGAACCAGCCCCAGGTCACGCGTGCACTGTTCAGAAGATTCCCGATGTTCTGTGGGGCGCCGGCTCCACTTGTGGGGGTCATGGCCGCCGTTGTCGCGGAGTTGTCTTGGGTGTACGAGCAGTCGTCATAGGTCGGGTCGATGTCGCCTATGAGCTGACCGTTGGCGAGGACTCCCGAGAGGTTCGAGGTGGTCGCGCCGGTGGAGGTGTAGGTCGCCACAGCTGGACCGCCGACCCCAGATACTACGTTCAGCGCCCCCGGAGTGGAGGGGCCGAATGTCGTGCCGAAGGAGTTGTCGCTGAGCGCGAAGTTTTGGGCGTAGTTCCAGAGTGCCGTCACGGTGTTGCCGTCGTAGTAGTCCATGACGAGTCCGTCGCTGCAGCTCGTTTGCTCTGGGAACAGGTTCATCAGCCCGCCGTTGAAGGCGGCCTGCTCGGCCGTGTAGTCATGGTCGTTGTCGCAGGTGATCGGATCCGTGCGGGGGAGCAGCGCGGGGTTGTCCAGAGGGTTTCCAGTGACCAGGTAGTTCGGGTTGTCGGTGAGGAGGGGTGCCGTCAGGCCATCGGGCACCGGGGTGTCCGGGGCGGCCGTGAACTGGGGGGTGTTGGGGGCGTTGGTCGCGTTCGGGTAGGTCCCGAAGTAGTGGTCGAATGAGATGTTCTCGTCGAAGATGACGACGACGTGTTGAATGGGTGTCGCCGTGTTAGAAGCACTGCGGGGGAAAGCTGCTGCGTTTGACGCCAGCAGGATCGCCAGTAGTACCACAGGAATGGTGGCTGAGGTTATGATCGATGTCCTAACAGATGTTTTCATCACTGGGAATATACATGGATTGTATTTGATAATACTATGCCTAATCTACTTATTTTAGGGATAGGCCATATTGAAAATATTTGGCAGGCCTAGAGGAGTATTCCAAGACTCCTTCGTAGATTCTCACTGATGGCCTCTAGCTTTCTTGCGAAACTTGGCTTTTTCGTGAACATCCTCTGTCTTATCCACCTTCTCCTCCTCCGCATCCTCTTTGCGTTCCTCGTTGAGGTCCGGGATCCCCTCTTCGGGCTTTTCGACTAGCTCTCCTCTCTTCTGAGGCATGGCTCGCAATAATCGTCCCCCGATTTTATCCTTTTCCCTGATTTATTCCTGATCCCTTGCTGATTTATTCCGAGGAGAATTCGGGGCTAGTCTCCCTTGAACGTCTCGTTATAATAGCTGCGAATTTTTCGGCGTCCAAATCAGCCTCTCTTAGACGGAAAAGGGCCAATCCAGGTCTTCCTTACGAGGTATGGGGCACCATTTTCTAGTACTTTGTACTACTAGCGACCTTAATTTCGAGGTTACGACGCCTATGTGAACCACCTGGTTATCTACTCTTGGAGTGACCTAATGCCTGACAAGAGATGGAAGCATGAAGACTCAGACCCTGGGTCTGCACAAGCCTATCGCGGACATCATGTGCGAAATGTGCGGGGGCAAAGTGAAGCGGTTGCGCCAAAGGGATGCAGGGATGGCGAGGCTTTCTTTCTTAGATGAAGGTGTCGTCGGAGTCGATGCTTACGAATGCGCCCGATGCGAAGTGATACTCTATGCGGATGAATTGACGTTCGGCAGGTTCGTACCCCCACACATCAAGAGCGTGGCAAGGCCTATTCCTGTGCCGGCAAGCTCCCGGCACAGGCCACCTCTTCCCACACGGGCGATGAGCGGCGGCGCGCGAGAGGTGCTGTCGAGGGCATGACGATGGGGCACTTCCATGCAGCGGTCTTGCTGACGGGCATCGGCGGCTTCCCTGGTGTGACTATGAGCTCACTGTTTCCCGTGGTCTCTAGGAGTCATCTTAGGACGACTCATGTGCCCAGCGTAGCCTTGACCATGACCGACGACTCTGTTGAGTCGATGGCGGGAACGATCTTGAAGAGCGTGCGGAATTCTGTGTCCAGGGCGGTCCTCAGGTAGGCTGTGTAATTTTGACCAAAATCGTGCGTAACAATAAGCGTGATGTTGCTTCCTTCCCGCTTGAGCTCTACTTTGATGTCGAGCCCATAGCGGCCCCTTCTCGTGAGGAAATCCAGGAAATTGTCCACCCTAGTATCTTGGAACCAGAACATCATCATGTCCTTCATGAGTTGGTGGGAGTGCACCCTGGCGAGCTCCTGGAGCCTCTCCGGGTCGACCGCGTCGATCATGTCGTGGAAGAGCGTCTTCGGGATGGTGACGAAACCGAACCGTTCGGTAAGGCTGTCCCATAGAACATACTTGTTTAGGACGGAGGAGACCAGAGCGTTCAGGGCGATACCCTTGTTGGCCGCCAGTGATTCCAGCTTCACCTCCAGCTCTTCGGGCATCCTGACTGTCCGGAGGACGGTTTTGATTTTCTTCTGCGCCCGACTGCCGTCGGGAGACGGTTCCAAAATCTAGCTTTTACACAGGAGAAGCTGGGCGATATATATGCTTGCGAACGGCGAGACCGCTGTGAGGTTCGCTCAGCCTCGCGTGGAATCGGACCCAGCCAATTAGAGTGGCGAGACAGGAAGTTCTCACGGTCGCCCAATCCGGCTCGCTTCGACCTAGACTTGGTAGAACCTGACGCGACTCGAGTTTCGTGATCCTGAGAGATACCCAGGTTGGCCAGCATCAGGCCATGCTGGCTATCGTGGACTTCTCGTTCCACAGGATCAGTCGGATGAGCCCTATGAGGAGCAGGGCGAATGAGACCATCAGGACCGCACCGAAGATGCCAGAGGGGACCGCCTCCCCGGCTATCAGCAGGATCGCATCTCCGTAACCGACGGCGGTGATGAGTACGAATCCAGCGACCATGAACTTGAAGAGCTGTTCCATGACGTCGCCCTTGAACATGTTGAGGACCCCCATCACGGCAACGATTCCAACTGAACCGAGCACTCCAAAGCCAAATCCAACGCTGAGGTCCACCAGATTGAGCATGAAGACTCGCCGCCGCGGTTTTGGATATATCAAGGATGTGCACATTGTGGTACTATGATGATGTGTTTTCACAGAAAAGATGTACTTCGATTACAAGATTTTGCAGGTCGCGAGAGCTGCAGTTTTGACCGGATTTGACGCACGAAAATTGAGTCAGAAATAAAATAAGCTTTTCTAGGAAGAATTATGCAGAAAGAAAAGACGTGTACTCCGTGGTACTATGACGATGGGATTAGGAGAAAAGCTGTACTATGACGATGATATTTCGAAGATCATGGTTCGCGGTGCACTATTCGGTTGGACCCGGGCTGCTATGGGCAAGTCGTCTCTCATCTAATCCCGACCAAATTCTCCGGGTCATGACATCCTGAAACCCGCCCTGACTCTGAAGGGCTCGCGGGGGATATCTGCAATCTCGCCGGCTAGTCGGAGGCTGGGAGTGCCTGTGGCCGGTGCGTGTTCCGCCGCGCATGACGAAGCGAGCCGACCAGGTCCTTCCCTAGAATCCGAGCCATCATGGACTGCAATACTCTGCCAAACCTCGCGAGCAACGCTGCGACGGAGAAGATAACCGGAAGAAGCGCGACGTCTGGAATCATGTTCCGCTGTACTTCAGAGCGACCACCCCTAATAAATCCTCGCGCCCCAGTACGACGTAACGTTTCTTCGGACTGACTCTACATGTGTTTGAGGGTTTGCGTCAGGATGTCGGCCATGTCCTCGGTTTCTAGGTCGACGACCTCCAGGTAGAAACGCTGGACGCCGAGCTCCTTTCTTTCGTTTATCTGAGCCACTACCTCTTCAGGAGTCCCGCAAAGGGCGCCTCGCTTCCTCTGCTTGACGAGGTCCACCTCTGGGTCTCCTGTCCTTCCCGCTTTTTTCATGGACTTCCTGATGACCTGTATCACGCCCCGCCTGTTCTCGGCGATTTTCACTGGTCCAGTCTGAGATACCAGCACGGGCCTGCCGCGGGAGGCCGAGTCCATCAGCGTCTTCGCTTCTAGGAATGTTTCTACCGGACTGGCGTAGATGTTCCATTCATCTGCGTATCTTGCCGTCGCCTTGATGACCCTCGGATGTCTCCCCCTATGAGAATGTGTGTCTTGGTCTTAGGGAGCGCTTGCACGTCCGCGCTGAAGTACTTGCCCTTGAAGTGGACCTTCTCGCCGTTGGTCATCGGAACTATGATCTTGAGCGCTTCGTCAAACTGGTCCAGGCGCACGGAGAACGGCGGAAACTCGTAGCCGTAGTCGAGGTACTCCCTCTCGTACCAGCCCGCTCCCAGGCCGAACATCAAACGCCCCTTCGATAGGATGTTCACGGTCCGGGCCATCTTTGCCAGCAGCGCCGGGTTCCTGTAGCTGACCGGAGAGACCATGGGCCCGAACTTCAGGGTCTTCGTGCTGACCGCGATGGCTCCCAACGACGTCCAGCATTCGCCCGAGTCGGCCACCCCATCGGGGATGGGAAGAAGATGGTCCGAGCGGAAGGCGTAGCCGTAGCCGTTCTTCTCCGCGTAGCGGCACCAGTCGAGCAGCGCCTGCGCGCTCATCCCTCCTTGGGGCTCGAACTGTAATCCAAAGTCCTTGAGCGAAGCCAACGAATCACGGTTATGGAGTCCGATATTTGAATAAGGACGTTCATTCCAACCGGAGTTCCACGCCCAGACGCTTGGACAGATTCCTCAGGTCCTGCGCCACGTAGAAGAAGCCCATCCAACTCCACTTCCCCCACCGCCTGATGCCCTCTGCCTTGACCTCTTCGATCGCCTCTCGCCTGTTCGCCGGTTCCTTCCCGAAGAAGAGCAAGCCGAAGACGTCCACTGACCACGCGTCGATGGGGAAGCCGCCGTGCGGGTCTATGATGTCTGCGGCATAATCTCCGATGCCCGGTAGCTCCATCAGTTTCTCCTTGGCCTTGGCCGGCTCCATGCCCATAATCGCCTTCATGTCTGGAAACCCGTCGACTATCATCTTGGCCGAGGCCACCAGGTATTTCGCCCTGTAGCCCAGCTTGCACTCATTCGCAAAGACGGCCGGGTCCAACTTCGCAATCCTCTCGGCCGGCGGATATAGGAGGAGGCGCCTTCCGTCGAACTCTATCGGGTCGCCGTACTTACTGTTGATGGCCTTCATCATGGCGTTGGACCTCGCGAGCCTGGCCATCTGGAGGCATATGGCGAGGATGACGGAGTTGAAGAGGGAGACTGTCTGGGTATCGTGCATCCCGTAGAGGGTTTCGATGACGTGCTTCAGGATGGGGTCCTTTTCTGCGAAAGCATAGAACTCCCTCAGGTCCTGGCCCGCGCCCAGGCAAACGGCGATGGTCTCGCGGAGCTCCTGCTTCTCCGCCTTTGACATTTCGCTCTTCGCATAGGCGCTGACCTGCAGGACGGGCCGCCCTATCGTGCCCGCTGAGACGATCTTGAGTCCGACCGGCCAGCTGCGCAGACGGACTGCAGTCCACAACTTCCCGTCATCGTACACCTCGTCGGGGGTGAAGAGGTCCCAGCCGGCGGGCTTCTTGACGGTCAGCTGGAAGCTGAACGGCGGGAGGGGCTCGATTCTGAAGCGCGACGCGAGGGTAAGTCTCACGACTCGAACGGTTGCTGTCCTCATAATAAATCGGTTGACCGGCACGTTCGATGAATTTAACTTCGGGAACGACTCGCGCCAGGCTGATGTCGCTGGTCTTTTCAAAGGGAGAAATCAGACGAAGGCTGGACAAGGTACAGAACCGCATGAGGCAGGAGAGGATGGACGTGATGATGGTAAGCGGCGAGGAGAATTTCCAGTACTTTTCCGGGGTGTCCGGAACAATTTGCCTCCACAACTCGAACACGAGGCCCGCGGCCCTCTTCATCCCCATGGACGGAGAGCCGATAGCCGTTGTGGGTTCCGCCAGCGCACCGACGGTCGCGGAAGCGGTCAAGGACACCAGGGTCTACACCTCAACGTCTGGTGTGCCAACAGAGCTCTACCTCAAGGCGTTGAATGACGCCGGCCTCGACCACGGGACGGTGGGCATAGAGAGAGGGCACGAAACACGGCTCGGAATGCCGCTCGGCGAGATCGAGGAGGTCATGGGCGGGCTCCGCGCCGCGACCTTCGTTGACGCTTCCTCGATTATCTGGTCTCTACGCATGATAAAGTCCGAGGAGGAGCTGGTGCTGATGAGGCTCGCCGCCGATATCGCTGGAAGGGCAAGACAGGCGACGTTCGACCAAATCGCTCAGGGAACGACCCTGAGGGAGGTGGCTCGAATCTTCGGCAAGGAGATGCTCGCGAATGGCGCGGACCGAGTCAACTTCGTCCACGTGGGAACCAGACTTCCCATGAACCTGACACAGTTCCACTCCGAGACGAAGCTTCGCAGGGGCGACCTGCTCTTCCTCGATGGTGGGGCATATGTCCGCTCACACTCTACCAATTACTCGCGCTTGGCGACAGTTGGAAGAGCGTCGGCCCTTCACAAAAAGTACCACGAGCGCATCCAAGGGGTGGCCAGGACGATGCTCAAGGAGACCCGTGCCGGGAAGAAGTGCTCGGACCTGTGGCGCGTAGCGCGGGACGCCATCAGGGATTCTGGCTTCTCGATACTCGACGTTGGGAGACTGGGGCACGGCCTTGGTATGGAGCCGACCGAGCCGCCGAGCGTCTCCAAGACGGACACCACGATGCTCCAACCCGGCATGGTCTTGAGCGTCGAGCCGTTCGCAATGGCGGGAAAATTACCGACGATCTGGCAGGACATCTACGTGATCGGTCGAAATGAGAACGAATTGCTTACCCATGAGACGCACGAGCTCCGAGAGATAGGGTGACTGTCGCGAAGGGTTCAATGGAAAATTGACGTTGCCTCGTCGCGCTGCGATAGTAAATCGGTAGACCGGCCGTCTCAAGGTCTACCATCATAGCCGTGCTCCCGGTTGTTCGCGTTTTGTGTTATGGCCCGCCTGAGTTGCGCCAGCTGTGCTCCGGCTCATAGTGGAGCAATCGCCTCGCCTTGTCTATGGAAAGCAGCGTCTCGTTGGGGCCTAGGTCCTTCTTCCTGACAGGCACCCCGGGGAAGACCTCGGTGAGGAGCTCGTCGTTTGGACGGGACATCACCGTGTCGGCGTTCGCTATGATGAAGACCTCCGAGCCCTTCAGGGGCGCCTCGAGCGCCTTGCGGATAGCCTGTGCGGCGTCGCGTACGTCGATGTAGCCCCACAGGTTCCACTTGCGGAGCTTGGCGTCGGAATCGAATCCCTGGAACGCCTGGTAGTCCTTCGGCTCCTTGATGTTGGAGAACCTGAGCCCGAATATCTTCAGCTCGGGATCCCAGCGACAGAACTGCTTGGCCATCTCCTCACCCAGGAGCTTGGCGAGCGAGTATGCGCTCTCGGGACGTCCGGGATATTCTTCGTCCACTGGCACGTAGGGCGGGGGCGAGTCGAACGGCAGCCCGAGGACAGTTTCGCTTGAAGCCCAGACGATGTTATCGATCCCCAGGCGCCGGGCCGCCTCGAAGACGTTGTAGGTGCTGAGGATGTTGTTCTCGAAGGTCACGGAGTTGGTGAGCAGCCCAGGACTCGGGATCGCAGCCAGGTGCACGATGTAGTCGGTCCCATCCCCGCCCGGACCCTGTGAGAGAGCCTCGATGGTCTGACCAAAATCTGCGAGGTCAGCCTGCAAGAACGGGGACGACTTCTCGACGGGCGGGGTTTTTATCGACGTTTAACACCTTGTATCCGTGCTCTAGAAGGTCGCTGACGCACCATTTACCGGCCTTCCCGGTCCCTCCGGTAACGACTACCCTTGGCATGACATCTATCGCTGTCCTGAGGTATATCTCCGTTATTCGCTTGTCATTAGCTAGGTCGGTTTCTTGACCCAGACGCCATGTGCGTCGACCTTGACGGCGAAGGTCTTCAGCGGAATCTGGGCTGGAGGGCTGACGACGGCGCCGGTCCTGACATCGAACTTGGAACCATGCCAGGGGCACTGAACGACGAAACCCTTCAGTTCGCCCCTTCCCATTGGCCCTCCCAAGTGCGTGCACTTGTTCGGAAAGGCATAGTACTTGCCCTCGATGTTCGCTATCGAGACTTCCTGTCCGGCGACCTTGACTACCTTGATACTGCCTCGAGATATATCGGTAGGACCGGAAACCCTCTCGAAGCCGTTATCCGACGTTCCTATTCTCCCATCCCAACCGAGTCCACAATTAGCCGGCACTTAAAGACCGTCGCCAATCGTGTCAAGGAATCACGGGATGCCTTTGGCTATCTGCATCCCGCGCGGACGGGAACTACACCTCGTAGCGGCGGTGCGCCCTCCATCCTGATTTCTGCAATGTGGAGGCCCCTCGCCAGCTTGTTCGTTTCAACGGTTAAATCCCCAACTCGCTTGGTCTGTTTTGTGGAAGGGAACTCTGAGCTCTGGGAGGCCAGGAAGAACATAGCCTGGGGAAACAGCACGGTCGCGCTCTTCTCTTTTTGCGCCGCAGGCCTCGTGTTCGGCGCGTCCTACCTCGGTCTTGGTGTGGAAGCAGAGGGTGATAGCCTGTTTGCGGAGTCGAGGACCGCCGTCCTGATCCTGTTGACGCTGTCGATCATCCAATCAGTCTACTCCCTTCTCGTCTCGAGAAAGAAGATACGGACCACCTCCGAGAGCGGTCACTTCCTGCTCGATACCGAGAACACATACTTTGTCGCGTTCGCCGCCGTCGCCGCAGCGCTGGTCTATGGTATCTCGGTGCTTGGGCACATCTCCGACAGCCTTTCGGCCCTGTCGGCGTCGTTGATACTCAGCGTGTTCTTCATCGTCCAGCTTTCGTACGTCAAGCTAAGTGAGAGGCGTGAGAGAAAGAAGTAGCGACCGGTCGCCCGCCATCGCGACGGTCCCCATCCTAGTCGTGCTGCTGGTCGTTCTGGGAACGCTGGGAGTCGGCCTCTCGACCCAGCTGGCCGCACCGACGGTGACGGTGGTTTCAACCGCTACCGCGACGAGCGGGCCGACGACGACATCGACGCTAGTGATTCCCACTACGATCATCCAACCTGGTACGCAGACAAAGACCGTCATCTTGACCACCATAATCACGGTGTCTAGCGGGCCGACAGGGACGAGCACGGTGACTACAACTCTGGTGCAGACACAAGTCGAGCTCCAGAATGTGACTGTGACCTCGACCGAGACGACCGCCATCGTCTCGACCACCACGCAGACTACCACCGAGACCTCGACCCAGTTCATACCCTACACCGTCACCGAGACTGATACGGTCACGAGGACCGTCACTACCACGGTCACGACATACTCTGTCGGATAGGACAAAAGGTTCGCCGAAGCGAACGACCGGTTAGGAGGAGGACGACGTCCTATCAGAGGAGTTCAGCCATGTGCCGCTCTGGCTCGAACTCACCGTGAATGGCGTAGCAACGAATTTAAGTTGCGGCAACCCACGCATATTTCGTTGCTTCCACTGAGGCAGCCAGGCTGGCTCCGCGGACTCGAGGTCGCCGCTGGTCTCATCGCTCTGGTCTCTGCGGTTTTCGTGCTGGCCGACCCGGGCCTTGGTGTTGCTACGCTCGTCATCATCCTCTCGGTCGGTCTCATCCTCGCCGGCATCAGATCGCTCTCCCTCTGGGGTTATGGTGGGATGGCCAGGACTCACCGTACCCTCAGCGCCGTCTGGGGCGTGCTTGCCATAATCTTCGGGATCATCGTAGCGATATTCCCGGGGCTAGCGCTATTGACCCTGATTGAGTTATTCGCCATCGGGCTGCTGATCTACGGTGTCGGCCGCTTATCGCTAGCGATGTCGCTCAAGGCGACGTCTTCGGGCGCGAGGGGCCTCATCGTGGTCGTCGGCGTCCTGGACATCATATTGTCAGTCGCGGTCCTGGCACTTCCTGGCGTGGCCTTGCTGACCTTGGCGTTCCTCTTGGGCGTCGGGCTCCTCTTCATCGGAGTTGAGATGCTGATCTCCGGGATCAACGGACGAACGTGGCTCGGCCAGGTCGTTAACGAAGCAGAGAAGAAGATGCCGTGAAGGGTTCGCGACAATCGGTCGGAACCCATTCGCCGATGATCTTCAGGGCTCGAGGTTCGACCGGCGAGGATTAAGCTGCGCTATTGAGTTACGAGCTCGGATTCAATTGTGACAGGCCTCGAGATGGTGTGGCCCACCGGAGAGGTCCTCAGAACGTCCTGATAGAGCTCCTGGAGCTTCTCCTTGGGAGCGTCAGCGTTGATACGGACCTTTGCCTTGATGGCGTCATAGCCGGGATTGACCTGGTCAGAGAGTCCGAAGAAACCCCTCAGGTCTATGTCACCCTGGAGCTCGACCTCGAGGTCGTTTATCTTGATCCCCCTGGCAGAGGCGTTGGCAGCAAATCCGGTGATCCAGCAAGCGCCCAGCGCGCCTATCGTGAACTCGACCATGTTGGGCGCGGTGTCCGAGCCGGTCAGCCCCGGTGGCTCATCCATCCTGATAGCTGGGAAGCTCCTGATGTATACGTCCGATTTGGTCCCTCCCTGCCACCTAACCTTCGCTCTCCATTTTGTCTTGCCCTTGTCGGCATCCTGTGCGACGCCGTTGATGACCTTCACCAGTTCGGGTACGTTGATTCCGTTTATCGGTGCTGCTTCCTGAGACATGGGACTTTTGGCGATATGAATACTATAATAATTTCGCTGATGCGAAAAGTCGTATTCGAATATGGAATAATGAATTATTACCCCTAGGAGTCCACGAAGATTCAGCCACATACCGGGACGTTCCGCGAGATCGAACCGCGGCGACCTTTCATCGAGAACGCCTACGGCGGCGTGATTGTGCTTAGGTACGGGAAGACAGTGTAAGACAGGACTATCAGGATAATGCCGCCCACGAGCATCCCCCAGCCCGAGTGCCTCGAGACATGCCCCCAGTAGAGGATAGCACCAATCGGAATCAGTATCAGCCCTGCATAGAAGGCGATCAATATCGCGGCGCCGTCGACCCCGGAAGCTACGATGTGGAGTTGACCAGCGAACGCCTGGAAGTAGCCCCCGATGGTCGAACCATAGTTAGGAAAAGAGGCGGTCGATGTCGTGGAGGTTACAGTGGAGGATGTGGAGGAGGTTGAATTTGTTGCGGACGATACCGTGGAACTAATATCGAATTCCATCGTAATCTTACCTCCGCGGACCTATTAAGCGCCGATGTCAGCGACCACCATCCCCGACAATCGGGATAGCGAGAATGACGGCAAAGGAGAGGCCGTTTCTTCATGAATCGAAGGATGCCTGGGCCAAGAAGCGCTCTTGAGCTATTATACTCGTTATGTGGTAGGCTATTGCGGTTGGAGAATCCCTTCTCAGATCCGGACCGATTGATAGAGAGACTTGTCCCATGGGAAATTCAGGAGAAGGGACAGCTTTGGAGGGTAGCCAGGCAGATTGCTGAGTTTTTCGTGGCCAAAAGCGGGTCCCTGAGGGACCTGGTCAAGCGGCTTAGGATCGCAGAGAAGCTCGAGCGCCACTCCCTTCGACATGAGGCGCTCCAGTTTGTAAGAATCAGGGCTGAGGCGCTCGCTGCGGTATTTCCCAGTTAGCTCCCGCGTTGCATAGCCGATAACGTAAGCCCGAACGAGCGCGTCAGGTTATCCTTATGCCCCGGCCGCTTTCCAGAAGACGCGCCACGTCCGTGAAGTCGGCAGGTTGCTAGCGAAGGATGCGATGTCGCGCTCTAAGGGTTGGGTTTGCTGCGTATGAGCATCACAACGCCCAGGATCCCGGCGGCCGCCACTACCGCACCTCCCACAATCAAGTACGGCGTCAGGTTCTGGGAACCGCTTGAAGCCGTCGTGACGGTATTCTGAACGGTCGATGTTGAGGTGACGGTTGCTGGCGACGTTCCAACAGCCGTGACCGTCGCTGTCTGCGGGCCTGTCGCAGTCACAGTCGCGGTTGACGTCTCCGTGTTCGTCAGTGTCTCCGTACCGGTGGCAGTGGTAGTTGAGGTGGCGGTAGTTGTGGAAGTCTCAGTGGAGGTCATGGTGGATGTGGGGGGTTGTGTGACTGTGGTAGTCGAGGTAGAAGTTTGAGTTAAAGTGGTCGGCGATGTAGAAGTCGTGGTCACCGTCGAGGTCGAGGTTGATGTGGACGTCACGGTGGTAGTCGAGTTTAACGTTACCGTCGAATCTACGGTGGTGGTGCTCACCACCGTCGTCGTACTGCCGGCAGGGACTATCTCCGCATAGTAGACTTGGTTAGAGGGCGAGAAGGCGTCATTTCCTACGCAGAAGATGTATTCATTTGAACCCGAGTATGGTACGCAAAGATTGGAAACTTCGTCGTACCCCACCAGTCCGTAGGGGTAGCTGGTCCCACTGACCCACGCTCCGACCCCGGAGGAGGAAAGCTGAGAATAGTAGAGCCCGGCCTGGGTGTCCTGCGGCAGCTTGGTTCCACCGCCCACCGCGCCGCCTAAGCAGTACACGTACCCTGAGTAAGGCACGCAGGACAAGCCCTCGATGCTCGAGTCAGGGTAGACCGTCGTCGAAGTCCATGGTCCTATGTCCGAGGAAGAGACGGGCGCATAATAGACGCCGTTGTTGAGAAATACGGTGCCACTGATGTCGAGATATCCTCCAACGCAATAGATGTCACTCGAGTAGAAGAAGCAAGACTGGTTCATGACAGGGTCCACGTAAGAAGCGCTTTGAGTCCAAGTTCCCGAGGTGCCAGACCAGACGTAGACCGCACTCGTTACCTGGGAATCCGAGGTGCTGCCGCCTACACAGGCTATGAACGGGACTGTGCTCGGAAGCCGGGTTAGTTGGTTGATAGCCTGCTCCTCATAGACCACGCAGGACCCAAAGGCGAACCCCGTAGGATAGTTCGCGATCGCCGTCCAGGCTCCTACCCCCGAAGGGCTGACCGGAGCGTAATAGGCCGATTGGGGAAATGCGTCATTTGAATCATAGCCGCCAATGCAGTAGATGTAGGGGTTGGTGGAGACAGCGGAGGAGAATACGCCTATGACGCAGGACGCTCCGGCCTCGCTCAGAGGATAGGCGTTCGGACTCTGATTCCACGCGCCCGCTCCCGAAGATGATACTGGAGCGTAAAATACCCCGTTGGAAGCACTGTTGACGACGATTCCGCCGACACAGTAAATGTAGCCTGAGTATTCAGCGCAAGACTGGTCACGGACGTTGACCGTATAGTTTGACGTGGGAGCCCACGGGCTGTTGGATTCCGCGGCGACCCTTTGCGAAAGGGCGAAAGTGCCGACCGCAAGGAGAGCGAGCACAAGAATCATCAGCCGCCTTCCGTTGAACCTGCTTCGAGTCTGCCTCAAGCCTGGAGACGCGCTCAAGTCATGGCGCCCGGTCAGTTTCGAGTTCTACCTGCGCCAACGCTCTCTAGAGGCAGGGTCTTGTCTCTCCTTATAAAGACAGGACTGAGCTGAGCGGCATCACCTCAGAACGGCAGGATCCATGGGTTGAAGTAGGCTATCAAGAACATAACCCAGAGGAAAGCGGCGAAGGCCACAGGGGCCCAGAACTCGGCCCTTTGCATCCTGTGACGCAGGAAGAGCCCGCCGGCGATTATCCCGACGAACCCACCGAGGGCGGCGAGGACGGCCAGGCGGCGCTCGCTTATCCCTTCGATCCCGGCGCTCAAGGCGAACCTGGCCCAGACCATCGCACCGAAACCCAGCGCAGTCCAGGCAGTGATGTACTCGGTCAGCGCAGCGGGAGCGAAGTAGGAAGAGAGTTCGAGCACGCTTTCTCTGCGCTACCTGTTGACCCTCGGGGCAGGGATTCCGCCGTAGTGCATCTCGACGAGGCATTCGGGGCACACGAGCTTCCTGAGGAATCGCCCGACGGTCCTCCTCGGGCACCTTTCGCAGTACAGTTTGTGACAGCTCGGACACTGCCAGACCGCCTTCCTGAATCCTCCGACCTCCCTGTGGCACCGGAAGCAGAAACCGCGGACCAAACTGACACAAAAGCCGTGGCGGAGATATAACCGCCAATGAGCCCGGGTTCAGACCGACTTCAGGGCTCGCTTTGGCGTACAGTTGTGGCTCGACTACGCACCATTCACTTCGGGCGCGTCCCGCTTGATGACCCAGCTGTGAAAGTCGAAGACGTGCCTGTAGCCCAGCCTGAAGTAGACTGGATAGCCAACGTTGCTCGCCTGGAGCGATGACATCCGGCACCCGCTGGAGAAGCCAATCTTCGCCGCCGCGGCTGTGATCGCCTCGCCGTACCGACGCCCGCGGTGCTCCTTGAGAGTGGCGACGAGGTGGACGCCCGCTACCTCATGCGCCGTGTTGGCAGATGAGGTGGCGACCGCTTTTCCGTCGACCCTCCCCACGAGCACGGTAAGCCCGGGCTGCCGCAGCGTCTCGTGGGTGGCGAGGCCTTCGAAGAGGCCCGGGCTGTAGTTACCAGCCGCTGTCACTATGCTCATCGCTTCTCGCAGCTCGGCCGGTGTCTTCGCCGGCTCGACCTTAAGCTCCGGCGGAGCTTCCCCGAACGCCGCTTTCTCCCGCCGCAGTATCATGTTGGGCGACCTCTGCCACTCTGCGACCCTCAACTGCTTCATCACCCTGTCCAAGAGGTCGGTCATGTCTGGGGTGACGGTGAGCGTCCACGACGCCGCGTCGCCCTCACGGTAGAATCTCTGGAGCTGCCTCAGCACCTCCACTCCGACGCCCTTGCGGTCCAGCACGAACGCCCTGTTGAAGCCTATGTAGTTCACCGGGCTGCGGAAGCACTTGATGCCGGGGAATTCCTCTACGACGCCGCCGCCTCCCACGGCGAATGCGGCCAACGATTCCAGGTAGTTCGACCTGAGCGTCTTCACACGGATACCCGTTCGACGCTGACCCGTCACTGCGACCATATCATTACAGGGATTCGGGGTAGAATATGACCGTACCCTTCTCTGGGGGTAGCTCATCGTTATGGTTCGCGTCGCGTTCACTCTGCACCGGGATGGGTTGAGCGGCTTTAGCGAGTTGACGCTGCACCATCGCCTAGCCCACCGCCTGCCGAAACCGGATTCTGCGCTACCCGGATCTCAGAAATTCGTCTCTTGTCAATCCACACTGGTTTATGATTTCCATCAAGGTCGTTTTGTTGACCTGGTCATGGAGCGGCACCACGGTCCTGCGGCCGTCAGGATGTCTCAGAAAGACGTGGCTGCCCCGTTGGCGGACCGGCTTGAACCCAAGCTTGGCGAGGACCTTGATGATTTGCCGGCCCGACAACAGGGGGAGCTTTCTAGGCTCTGACAACGAGCTGGATCAGCTTTCCGCCTTCGCGCTTGGCTTTGTCCCTCGAATCTTCGAGGACGAGCTCGATGGCCTCCCTGACGTTCTTCATCGCCTCGGCCTCCGTCTTGCCCTGACTGATGGCTTCGGGGAGCTCCACACAATGGGCCGCGAACCATCCCGTCTCAGGGTCCTTCACGAGGCGCACCGTGAACGTGCTGGTTTTCGAGACCATCGAATCAAAACCTGGATTGTCCATAGATAATCATTTCGAAGGTGCATTTAACCGCCGGACCCGAAGGGAGTGACAGACGGGTCATCGGAATGGCGCCCTATCGTGCTCCGGACCCGGCCTTGCGTTTTGAGCGTCTCTGACGGATAAACTTCGCGACGGCCGGCGGCATCGAATCTAAGGCAGGAATCGGAGCAGAACTCTGCGCTCAATCATCACAAACCCGCTAGCAGACTCATTCCATCGACCTACGGTCGCAGTCCGTGACCGTAAACCCGCCCTTTGGTAACGTTCTGTACCCATCCGGGTCGTTATGGGTACATTTTCGCGCCCATCGCTTGATTAGATGGTTACGCGATTGTACCCATCGTGCCTCACTGAAGTTGCGCACGAATGAACGCCTGATCGAAGGGTTAGGCGCGATATAGTCCTGTGCACGAGAGCGGCCCGCGACAAAGCGCAGTGAAGGTGGGGAGGCGACCGTGTACCGCACAGGGAGAGCAAGAGGGAAGACGGTTCCACATCGACTATCAGAATCGCAATACCTTCGGAAATCTCAGGTTCTCAGCACATCCAAACACAGCTCATTGACTCCGGGCTCGGCGCCGTCTTTCTCGCTCGCAGCCCTTGACCACGGAGGAAGGAAGAAGGACGATCACCGGTTCCATTGAGCCAAAACTCGAGGGAGGTGACTAAATCAAATGACAGAATATGAAGGAACAAAAGCTGGCGAAGCGGGGAAGACAGAGCGTATCGAAACTCTGATTCGGAGTCTAGGCGCGTCACTCATTCAAGCCACGAACAGCAGAGAGAATCGTTTCCGGCAAGCCTGGGTCGAGCTCCTTATCGAGAGATATCGAGCGAGTCCAGGAAGGCCAGTTGTCCGTCTAGCAGACCTCACTGAGAATTGCATCGTTTATCTCAGGTCAGAAGGTCGGTCAGTCGTTCAACCATTTTGGGCTAAGCTGGAAACGTCGAGAGGCCGTCGCTTGGCTTGGGGAGAGTTTCGCGGAATCGCCAACTATCTTCAGGAGAAGTCCGGAATCGTTGCCCGTCTCAAGAAGTGGAGAGCCTTCGCAGCGTTGACGGGCTTTGACGTGAACAAGTTAGAGCCTTTCGTGTCATCTCTTCGAGTATCTGATGGGCCACACATCCGTACTCTCAGCAATCCAAAACTCCCAATCGACCTTGCAACACTCTCGGGCGCGCGTCTTATCGGCTACTACGGAGACTCCAACAACCGGAATGGCGCATTCACCAACAAAGACTACACCCTCCACATGGATTTCCGCGATGTCGTGAAAGAGGTCCTCGGTGACATTACAATAACTGAGACCGTCTCGGCGCGCGGAGGATTCGGTGAAGGGAAATATATCAGAACTAACGTCGGCTATCTGGTCCCATCAGCGTTGTCCGCCGCAGGGTTTGACAACACTCGGGATCAGAAGCTGGCGAACAATCCATTTCCATCCTGGCTGTTTGACTGCCCACCTCAAATCAGATCTGAATGCCTTTCTGCCCTTTGGGATGCAGAAGGATGCGTCAGATCTCAGGATGTGAAGGTCAGTCAAACGGTCCCCGTGACACTCTACCCTGAGGAGTACATTCCAGAGTGGCCCGACAACAAACCTTTCAAGCATCTCGGCCTGGACAATCAGTCACTCGTTCTAGCCAATCCCCCACTACTTCTCGTTTCCGCGGCGGTCATGCTCTGTTCCTTTGGAATAGTAAGCAGGCTGTCTCCGCAGAAGGCGTATGTGTGTGATGGGATAAGCACAGCATATTGGTGGCTTCGCGTTCAGAGAGTTCAAAGCATTCGAGCATTTCATTCGAGCATTGTTCTTCGTTCACCAAGGAAGCAAGCAAAGCTCAACAGTCTCGTGTAGTCTTCCCCTTCCTCTTTTTTTATTCCGCCGTGCTTAAAAATTTCTGGATGCCCTGTATTCACGAGTTGCATTCCGAGCATCTTTACACTGTTTACGCATCGGTCTATCGCATTCCTCCTCCAGAGCGCCGAGTGAAGGCAGATTATGCTTTGGTATTTGATCAAAAGGGCCGCCTGGTAACGGATGTAGGAGGATGCACGATGGGGGAATACGGCGGGCGTTATTGCAAGAAGGCCGCGAGGGAGGCTGTTGCATTTCGCGTTAACAGCTACGGAGTGAGCCACATTGGACCAGATGATGTCAGATTAATCTCAACTGATGAGGCTAAGCAACTTCTCAAGAAATCGAAGGAGGGAGGATTTCAGGTCTTCAGCTCGATGGAGAACATCCCCGCAGAGCAGACCATCTACATCAAAGGCATCTACTGCTCCTGTTCGGTAACATACCGCGGAAGCAGACCGCTATGCTCAACATGATCAGGACCTCGGGCGAGAGCGATGACAGTGAGGCCAAGAGACTGATTGTAGAATACTTGCAAGTCAAGTATCGTTACTGGGTTGAGCCGGAGGAGATTCACTTTCTCAAGGAACGAGAAAGGGAAAAGTTCGAAGCAATCACAGCATGAAACTCGCTTCATCACATTTGAAGGAGATATCAACACGCCAGAAACGTCAAAAGAAACAGAGGTCATCTTGGTGGTAGCGTAAGGAATGTCCAATCAGCAGCGAAGAATCACTGGTCGTCTAACCATTCCCTCCATAATTCTGTCGACAGCTCCACAATTGCCAGAAGGGTAATTGGGGTAGAGAAGTCGGTTTCGACCCACCGTATGCCTCAGAGGAAACATGGGACGCGCCACATCCAAAGATGTAGAGCGATGGCGAGGCCCAACCCCCGTACTGGACGGAACCTTGATACCACGAATATGAAATCACTGGTGCAAAGACGAAGAGCAGCACTAAACAAACTACGATCGTGCCTATGATTACCCTCCGATGCTTCATGAAGCGAGAGTCCCAGTCTTGGATGTAAGGGTTATCCAGACCTCACAAAGCGCGAAAAACGTTATAACCATCACGACTTGGAAGGGCTCAAGAAGGATAGGTCATGCCGAAATTCAAGTCAACGACTGAAGCACTCAAAATCGTGCACAACCGGGACCAGATCCGCAACATTGGGATCATCGCTCATGTCGACCACGGGAATAGTAGTAACCAGTAACTTAGTCTGATTCTACTACCGAGAACGACGACATCCGACTCCCTGCTTGCGGCGACGGGGATGCTGAGCCCTAGCGTAGCTGGTCAAGCACTGGCCCTGGACTACATGGAGCTGGAGCAGCAGAGGCAGATGACGATTAAGGCAGCGAACGTCACTCTTTACTATGAATCGGAAGGGAGGCCCTACGTAATCAACCTAATCGATACGCCGGGCCACATCGATTTTACCGGAAAAGTAACTAGGTCGCTTCGCGCGGTCGATGG
>JAPCJP010000121.1 GCA_027886885.1 Nitrososphaerota archaeon
GGTCCTTCGACAGGATACTCCCAGCGAAGCTCTCCAGCGTCAGCAACAGATTCGGCTCGCCGTGGGTGGCGATCCTGGTCACTCTGATCGTAGCCGCGACGGGCTGGACCCTCGAGCTCTACACCACCTACACCTCGGTCCTCCTCGACAGCCTCCTGATCAAGTTCGTCGGTTGGGCCATAGTCAGCGTCGCTGCGGTCGCCATTCCCCTGCGGCAGAAGAGACTCTTCCAGGACTCGAGCGTGAAATACAGGATAGGGGGAGTCCCCGTCCTCAGCTTGGCCGGATTGGCCTCCTTCCTCGTCTTCGCCTACTTCGTGGTAAACTCGATAACGACCTCGGTGTTCTACACGCCGACCACGGACCAGGGAGCGTTCCTCATCCTCCTCTTCGGCGGTGCGGTGATATTCTACTTCCTCGCAAGCGCCTATCGCAGGTCTCAGGGGGTCGACCTCTCCCTGGCGTTCAAGGAACTGCCGCCTGAATAGCCGGGAGCGCCGGCACGGGGACCGAAACACACCCAGCTACTGGACCGCACGTTCATCAGCCATAAATGAGGCGCGACAGCCCGAGAGTCGATGGCTCAGGGCCTGGAATTCGAGCATCGCACATTTCCTATCGGGGCATTCTCGGAACGGGAGATGGTCGAGACCTTTACCGACGGGCTCTCTGCCGAGGAGGTCTCGATCGATGAACTGATGCAGGATTGGCGCGCCAAGGCCCGGGCGTTCGAGGCCATGGCCCCGCCCAGGCTTGAGGTCCTCAACTCGGACCTGCTCCCACTGAGTGTCAAGGAGGAGACGATGCGCAGGGTGAACTCGGTCCTGGCGTCTTACCGGTATTTCATCCCCCCCACATTCGACCTGGCCTTCGTGCCCATCTCGAAGCTCATCACCCCCCAAAAATCTCTCAGTCGAGACCAGCTCAGCAGGTCCCTCAGCGATGCCCGGGGCCCTCTCTCTGACGACGAGAACGCCCTGCTCTGCCTGGGGACTCCCCTGCCGCCCGCGACGATCGACTCGATCTACCTCGGTTCGCCGAAGAGCATTGTCCAGAACCGCTTCGAGTACAATTACCAGTTCCTCTCCGACGACCCCAACGTGCGGTTCATCCCGCCCCTTCCGTTCAAGCCTGTCCGTGACATCAACCTCGCTGTCGAGGGCGCCCCCTTCCCCTACGACGCCAAGGTCGTCCCCATAGCCGTGGGTCTTGGCCTCCCATTGGTCCAGGTCATCAAGATCCCTACGGGCGTCGACCCCCAGACGAAGACGGCCACCTACAAGCTCGTACTTGGAAACGGCATCCACCGGGCCGCCAGGCTCGCGCAACTGGGCAACACCCACATCGCCGCGCTCGTCCAGTTCCTCAGGTTCGAGGAGCTGCCGAACCCGTTCATCGATGGGCCGAAGGAGCAACTGCTAGTCCCAAAGCCGCTCACAATGCCCCTATTGTCCGACGGGACGGTCTCACGGAGTCTCCGGTGGAAGAAGGTCCGGAGAACGGTGAAGCTGCACATTTCAGTGTCCTACGAGGTGTACTAGCTCCTCGCGGCCCAAAGAGGGGCCTCAGCCCGCTCGGCGCCGGCAGGGATAAATATCGCAAAGGGCCAAGTTTGGTGAAGCTCCTATGGCAAGAATCCGCGAGTTCACCTCCCTTTTGCACGAGCTTGCTGAGAGGCGAGAGCCCTTCGTCGTCGCCACGGTGGTGAACATCAAGGGGTCGTCCCTGGGCAAGCCCGGGTTCAAGGCTGTCGTCAACAAGGAAGGGAGGATAATCTATGGTACCGTGGGGGGAGTCTGCCCTGAGTCGGCCATAGCGACCATGGCAATCGACGCCCTCCGTACCGGGAGGGCCCGTGTGGTCAAGGTGCACCTCGAGGATGCGAGAGCGGCACTGGACGGTACGCTCAGCAGCAAGGACCCGGATGAAGTTTATGTGGAGACGAACTGCGGAGGTATGATGGAGATCTACGTGGACCCATACCAGCCTGCGGACCGCCTGGTCATCATAGGCCAGGGGGGCAAGGACGACGTCGAGGAGTCACTCGTCAAATTCGGCAAGGCCCTCGGCTTTGAGGTTGTGGTCATCGACCATCTACCGGTTCTCACCGAGGACCCCGACACTCTGATAACCGACATCGACTACGACCTGAACAAGTTCGGTTTCAGCGACTCAGACTCCGTGATCGTGCTCACAAAGGGTGAGAGGGACGTCGCGACGCTCGAGGTGCTCGCCAACAAGAAACTAAGGTATGTCGGCCTGATGGCTAGCAGACAAAGGGCCAGGGACGACATGGAGGCTC
>JAPCJP010000018.1:0-30806 GCA_027886885.1 Nitrososphaerota archaeon
CCTAAGGGATTGGAGCCTCAGTCCAACGCCGTTGGCCATGCTGGGCGACCCCCGCACTAGGGGGCGCCTCCCGTGCTCAGTTCTAAAACCCTTTCCTGGTCCGAAAGCGCGGGTCCAATGCCTCCGCATGTGGCGCAAGCGATAGGGCTCACCCGATGTTTTAAAGCAACCGCGGTTGACGGGGGGCGCAAGGTGCCGGCGTAGCTCAGCCTGGTAGAGCATCTGTCTCGTAAGCAGAGGGTCACGCGTCCAAATCGCGTCGCCGGCTCTCAAATTTCGGCAACGTGCTAGTATCCTATTTCTGAGCTCGGGCGGAGGTGGCGCATCGACTTCACCCGACCGCACTTTTTGCACTTGTAGAGACCTCTTCCCCGCGGGTTGTATCCCCTAGTGTCCTCTACCAGTTCGTGCTCTGTGCGCACCATACACTTTTCACAGTACCTGTACTCTGCCAAAAACGGAACCTGGGTGTAATCTGCGGCGCGTCATATTTAAGGCGAGTCGGGCCCGTCGAACGGGCGTCAATCGAGTGGAACTCCGGCCGCGAAGATGTCGTCGTTCTGGCTCCATATGTTTAAAGAGGCTGACCGAGCCAAGCGAACTAGACCTTGTCTCACCGCCTGCAAATCTCCATAGAGCCCTACAGGAAGATTGTCGTCCACGAGGTCCTGGAGATCGGGTTCAACGACCTAATTGACCAGATCGTCAACCAGGCGAGGTCGGCCGGAGGGACCACGATTCCCCTGCTCGCATGGTGCAACGGAGTCGCGTTCCAAATCGCGCCCTTCAACCCAAACAGCGAAGAGATAATCAGGGAAAGCCTCAGGGGGACTGTGCACTACGCTGCCGTGACCTTTGCGCTGAAGGAGAAGTACGAGCGCGAAATAATCAGGAAGAACGGTACGGTGATACTTCTGAATCAGAGCGCCAACGCGAACTTTGTCGCCCTCGCAGAGACGATGCTGGGCAATTCGAAATTGAAGGAAACGGGTTAGCTCGGCACATTCATGGGGAACGTATAAATACCAAAAGCCGGGGATGTAAAATCATGCAGAAAGTAGCACCCATCGTTCAGATCAGCGGTCCAGCGATGGAGAAACTGGTCGCCGTGATGAAGGAGCAGAAAGCGACCGACCAATTCCTGAGGATAGACGTTTTCGCGACGGGAGGATGCGCGTGCAGCGGCGGCTACAAGTACGGGATGGGCTTCGACGCCAAGGCAAGGCCCGACGACATAGTCGAACAGGTGGAAAGCATCAAGGTGGTCACTGACAAGAACAGTGCCGAGGTGTTGAGGGGTTCGCAGATTGACTACACCGAGAGCGTTCAGAGACGTGGTTTCCAGATATCGAACCCGAACGTCCAGGCCGGAGGATGCGGCTGCGGCGGCCACTGAACCGACTAGTTCAAACCCACGACAGGCAGTTTGACATCCTAGCGTAGCTAGGAGTTTCAGGAGCTCGGCCGGACGAGTGCCTCAAGGTCGAGGATTTTGTCTATCTCTTTCTCCTTGTACCCAAGTTCGCGAAGCGCATCGCGAATCGAGAACCCGGGCGAGAGCTTCTTGCCTATCTTGGCGGCCTTGTCGTAGCCGATCACAGGCGAGAGGACTGTTATCAGAGAAGCACTCGTCTCGGCGTACCTCTTGGCTCCTTCCTTGTTGGGCTTCAAGGGGACGACGACCAGTGATGAGAGCTTCCGGAGGGCTTCGGAGAGCAGCCTGAGCTGCAGGTTCACGTTGTAACCTATCAACGGGACCCCCATGCTAAGCTCAAACTCCCCAAGCGTCCCGGCCATCTGGTTTGCCAGGTCGAGTCCGATTATCTGAGAGCACGCCAGGAGGGAAGCCTCGACCGTGACCGGGTTGGTCTTCCCTGGCATGATGCTGCTTCCGGCAACTTCAGCCTGGGTCGGAAGGTCGATCTCTCCGAGGCCCGTGAGCGGACCCGAGAACATCAGCCTGAGGTCTTGGCAGAGCCGGTGCAGGTCCACAGCTGTGACCTTGAGGGCGGAACTGAGGGCAAGGAGGTCTGAGAGAAGACGCATCGCCCTGAACTTGTCGCTCGCCTCTACAAACTTCAGCTTGGACTCCCTGTTGACCTCTGCGACGACCATCTCCCCGAAACGCTTGTCGGTGTTGATACCCGTGCCCACAGCGGTCCCGCCTATGGGCAGTTCTGCGACGTAGCGGAGCGCGCCCCGAATCAGGGCCCGGTCGTGTTCAAAGGCGTCCGCGTATGCACCGAACTCTTGCGCCATGGTCACCGGCATGGCGTCCCTGAGATGGGTGCGACCTGACTTGTAGACCGTCGACGTTCGCTTCTCGAGGCCCCGGAGGGCAGTCACGATCTCACCGAGGGCTGGGAGAAGGGCCTTGGTCGAGAGGTAGAGGGCGGCGATGCGGATGGCAGAGGGGACCACATCGTTGGAAGACTGACCCATGTTCACGTGGTCGTTGGGGTGGACCGGTTTCCCCGAAATCTCCGAGGCCCGCTCGGCGATGATTTCGTTGATGTTCATGTTTATCCCCGTGCCGGAACCCGTCTGGAACACATCGACGACGACCGAGCGGTCATGTTCGCCATCCATGACTTCCTTTGCCGCGGATGCTATGGCTTTCGAGAGGGGCGCGTCCAACTTGCCCAGCGAAAGGTTCGCACCGGCTGAGGCGTACTTTAGCAGCGCCACAGACCAGGTGATCTCCCGTGGAAAGGTCGTCCCCGTCTCCAAGAACAACCTCTTGGCGCTCTCCACGTATTTCATGGCTCGCGAGGAGCCCGGGCCGCACTTAAGGCTTGACCGTCATCAGCGCCGCGGTCGCACGCCGATCTTCTCTATCAGTCTGCCGAGCTCCGAGTCGTCGACCGCGTCCACGCGGAGATACTTCAGTATCTCGTCCTCGCTCATCTGCAGACGCTTCGCTTCGTCGATGGTGTAGCGGTAGGCCTCGATCTCGGTTGGCCTATCCACATACTCGAACGTCTGATCGAAGAGGTCCCTCCCATCGAGGAACTGCTTGACGTGGACCAGGACGTGGATCACATCGAGGTAGAGACAGTTGATTCTGGCCGAGGCCATGTACTTCGAGCCTATGCAGACGGCGCCGGTGTTATGGTCGAGCCAGATACCCCAATCTGAATCGACGATTCTGAGCTTCAGATGGTGAACGATCTTCAACATGCTCCTCTGTGAACCGAAGAGCCTAAGAAGGGTTGGTGAGTTCTCAACGCCGATGAATATCTGGGTGAATTTGTACTCTCCCAGAGCGATGTTCCTTTTCGCCTTGAATACCTTTAGTGCCAATCCGAACGAACGACTGGCGAAACTCATCAAAAGGCCGGAACTCAAAAAGAGTTCACTCCTTGCAGGCCAATTTCTTACTCGGTGCCTGAGGCCATGACCGGGGCGGTCGCTTCCATCAGCGGGATCCGTGGGGTCTTCAACGACAGCCTTCTGTCTGCAGACATCGCCGGCTACGCGGCGAACTTCGCGTCCCTTGTCCAGAGCGAAAGGATCCTCCTGGGCAGGGACACTCGCTCGACGGGCGACCTGATTTCGAGAGTGGTCACTGGCACCCTGCTATCACGGGGCGTGAGCGTGGTGGACTACGGGATCCTCTCGACCCCCGCCCTTTTCCGTGAAAGCAGGAGGAGCTCTGCGCCCGCCCTCATGATCACGGCGTCCCACAATGAACCGGAATGGAACGGCATGAAGTTCGTGATCGATGGAAGAGGGATAGTCCACCCAGAGCTGGAGAGCATTCTGGACGAGAGAACGTCGGCGACGAGGAAGGAGGGGAAGAAGCGCGTTGGGAGCACGGGAAGCATATCCCTCGGCCCCGAACCGGCCTACAACGGTGAAGTCGAGCACATGGCGGGTGCAGCCTCCGGGGAGGGCGTGAAAGTGGTCCTGGACCTCAACGGAGGGGCGGCGATACCCCATGCCGCGCCTATCCTGAGAGCGATGGGGTGCACCTTGACGGTCATCGGAGGAACGCCGGGTGTCTTCCCGAGGCGCGTCGACCCTACAGCCGACCCCTTGGAGGTACTTTCGAGGACGGTCAAGGAGAAGGGAGCCGACGTGGGATTCGCCTTCGATTGCGACGGGGATAGGCTGGTCCTGGTCGATTCGGACGGGAGGAAGAGAAGTGGAGACTATATGCTCACCCTGGCTCTGCAGGAGCTTCTGCCCACGGTAGAGGACCGTTCGGTCGTGGTCTCGGTCGATACGACGCAGGCTATCGACGAGGTCGTCTCGGGACTCGGGGGCAAGGTCCACAGGTCGAAGGTGGGGGAAGCGAACGTCATTTCAGCCATGACGGAGGTCGGCGCGAGGTTCGGAGGCGAGGGGAGCAGCGGTGGTCTCATCGACCGGGACTTCAACTCTTGCAGGGATTCGATGTTGGCCGCAGTCACGATAGTGAGGGCCCTCAGGACAAGGGGGAGGAGGGTCTTCGGGAAGGTAATGTCATACAATCAGGTCAGGTTGAAGGCGGAGATCGAGAGAAGACGGGCAGCCGTGGCCATAAGGAAGCTTCAGAGGGAGCACCCCGAGGCTCAGACCCTCGACGGGCTGAAGATCCCTATTTCGAGCCGTTCATGGGTGCTGATTCGGCCGAGCGGAACGGAGGATGTGGTAAGGGTCTCGGCTGAGGCTATATCGGAGAAGGAAGCGGCGAAAATCGCCCGCACGTACCTTAACGCTGTGAAAAAACTCGCATGAGGGACCGTCATGGACGAACTTGAGATCATACGGCTCATGAAAACGATGGCTGGTAAGCCCCCCGACGGCTGGCTCTCCATCGGGGACGACGTGGCGGTCCTGCGCGGACGACGTGCGGGCGTCGTGCTCAAATCCGACATGCTCGTCGGAAAGACCGACGTCCCACCCGGCATGACCTGGCGGCAGGCCGGAAGAAAATCAGTGGCCGCATGCGTCAGCGACTTCGCGGCCAAGGGAGTCTCTCCAGAGGCGCTCATGGTCTCGATTGGTATCCCTCGCTCCCTCTCAGACGCCGATATTCGGTCACTCATCAAGGGCTTTGGTGATGGGATGAAGGAATGGGGTGTCCGCCTTGTGGGAGGGGACACCAACGAGGCCGACGATGTCGTGGTCGACTGCGTCTTGGTCGGGTTCTCAGACCGGGTGGTGAAGAGGAGCGGCGCAAAGCCGGGTGAACTCATCGCGGTCACGGGAGACTTCGGACGGACGTCTGCCGGGCTGAAGATCCTTCTCGATGGCGCGAAGCCTGACCCGAAGTTCAGGAAATCGGCACTCGCGAGCGTCTACATGCCCTCGCCGAGGCTCGCTCTCGGCATCAAACTGGCAGGGAGGCTCTCGTCTTCCATGGATTCCAGCGATGGACTAGCGGTCTGTCTCCATACGATCGCGCGGATGAGCGGCGTCGGTATGAGGATTGACAGGCTCCCCTGCGACGTCCCCAGCATGGAGAGGTTCGCCGAGACAAACGGCTACTCGGTCGAGGACCTTGTGTTGTATGGGGGAGAAGAATATGAGATCGTGGCAACCGTCGAAAAGGCGGGAATCAAAGGTGCCCAGGCGATCGCGTCCTCGATGGGGGAGAAGCTGACCGTGATAGGGGAGACCACCGAGCCGCCCTCAATCGTCACCATGGGGGGAAGGAGCCTGCGGGACGAAGGCTGGGTCCATCTAGCTTGAGGTCAGCCGCTCTTTACCAGCTTCACGCGGGACCTTAGCAAAGAATCGGCCTTCTCCTGGGTTTCGGCCTCCGCGAAAATCCGGATGATCGGTTCGGTGCCGCTTGGTCTCACCAGGACCCAGCTCTTATCATCGACCCAGGTCTTGATCCCATCGACCTTCTCGATTCTGCCATCGGCTTGTCTTTCCACCTTCCGCATTATCTCCTTGACCTTCTCGGGTTGTACCTGCACCTTGGTCTTGGTCATGAAGAACAGAGGCAGTGTGTTCCCCATGACCTTGGAGAATGGTAGCCCCCTGGCCGCCAGGCATTCCAACATCAGCGCCGTGGCCATGGCGCCGTCTCTTACGGGTATGTGGTCCGGGTAGATGCTCCCTCCATTCTCTTCGAACCCAAAGGCGGCCCCGCGGTCCAGGATGGTCCGAGACACGTCGCCGGTCCCGACTCTGGTCCGGATCACCTTTCCGCGTCTTCTGGCGGCGACCAGCTCGACCACCTGCGACGAATTTATCGGTGTGACGACCGTCCCCCCAGGCTTCTTTTCCAACACATAGTCGGCCAGTAGCGAACCGGACTGGTCCCCCCAATAGACGGTCCCTTTCTCGTCACAGAATATGGCCCTGTCGCCGTCCCCATCATATCCCACACCTAGGTCCGCGCCCGCGGCGCGGACGGCCGCGCTGAGGTCGCCCAAGGTCCCCGGTGTCGGCTCAGGGCCCCTCGCAGGGAAGGCGCCGTCGATGGTGGCATTGAGAGTTATGACCTTGCACCCCAGCCCATCGAGAAGGTAGGGGGCGGCCACGGCCTGGGCACCGTTTCCCAGGTCCATTACAATCGAGAATTTCCTGGCGGAGATGAGCTTTGTGTTCACCTTCGACAGTATTCCCTGAAGATAAGTCCTGACCACCGAGGGCTCGCTCCGCGAGGTCCCGACATCCCTCCAGTTCGCCCTGGTGACGGAACCCTCACGGAAGACCTTCTCGACCCGCTGCTCGTCGAGGCGGTTGATCTCAACCCCGTCTGACCCGAAGACCTTCACGCCGTTGTACTCGGGCGGGTTGTGTGAGGCGGTCACCATCACGCCTCCCCGGTATCCCAGGCTCTTCGTCGCATATTGCAGCGCAGGGGTGGGCACGAGCCCAGCCTCTGCCACGTTCCTTCCGGAACTCATCAGACCCGACGTCACCGCGTAGAGGAGGGTCTCGCCCCAGAACCGCCCATCCCTCCCCACGAGGATGTCCCCTTCAGCAAAATACGTCCCGATGCACTCTGAAAGTCGCATCACGAAACCCGGGTCCGCGTTCACTCCGGGGATGAAGCGCACTCCGTTGGTTCCGAAGAGAATCCCGCGGGGCGGTTCCATGGTCGAAGTTAGTTGTGTATTGTTAAAAAACGTTCGACGTTCTGGAATTTTTCTCGGTAAATCCCAGACTCAGCGGTATTATTCGTTTGTGCGAGGCAGATTCCGGAAAATTGCGTTGAGTTGTGGAAACGTCGGTTTGCAAATGCTTATGTTGAATTGGCGAGAGGCGTGCGAATAAGGGCCCGTAGCTCAGCATGGATAGAGCGCTAGCCTTCTAACCTGACAGGGAAGTGAGCTAGAAGCCGCGAGTTCGAATCTTGCCGGGCCCGCCTACAACGGGTATTGCCCCGATTCGGGTTTAGAGCGGGTCGTGGGCTTCGAGGACTGAATCTATGAGACCAGGAAATCTCGCTTCGAGATCTTCTCGACGCAGGGACGTAAAACGATTCCTTCCGACGAGCTTCGTTCGAGTTACACCAGCCTCTCTTAGGACCTTGAAGTGATGGGAGAGAGAGGATTTGGGGAGCGACACGAAGTCCCCGCACGGTTTTTCGTTGTGACCGTTTAGCTGACGGACTATGTCCAACCGAATGGGGTCGCTCAGCGCATAAAGAACAGAGGTCAATCTTATCGCTCCCCTTTCCGGATGTACGACTGCCCTCATTGAGGAACTGCTTTGTGGGACGATATTTAACTGTTCTATGGTTCGATACTCATGGAACATTTAATTAGTCTTCTTTGCTTTGCGAGCGCATGACTCCCCAAAGGCAGAAACTGGAATTGTTGTCCGAGACAGTCAGCTTGAACGTCAACGACCAAGGTCAGGGACGCGCCTTTCTCATTCTCCATGGCGGTGCGGGTCCCGGGTCCGTTTCCGGTCTCGCAAACGCGCTCTCGAAGAGCGCTCGGGCCGTCGTGCCGACTTATCCGGGGTTCAACGGCGAACCCAGGCCTGACTGGTTCGCCAGCGTAGACGACCTTGCCCTGGCTAACCTCGCTCTCATCGAGAAGCTGGGATTGTCGAAGGTCGTCGTCATCGGCAATTCCATTGGGGGTTGGATCGCCTCAGAGATCGCGCTTCGGCATTCTCCGCGGGTCGCTGGAATGGTTCTTCTCAACGCGGTCGGGATCGATACCGGCTCGTCGGACAAGACGATCACGGACATGACGAAGGTGCCACCGGCTGAGCGGGCATCCTACTCGTTCCACGACCCCAAGCGCTTTGCGATAGCGCCGACCACGCCCGACGCCCTCGCGATAATGGCCAACAACCAGCAGACCCTGCGGACCTACGCTGGTTCGCTCATGTACGACCCAGGCCTCAGGTCGCGTCTGGCCGGAGTCTCGACTCCGACCATGGTCGCGTGGGGAGCGAGCGACCGAGTCGTGGACGTGGATTACGGGCGCCTGTTCGCCAGTAGCATTCCCGGCGCACGCTTCGAGCTGGTCTCAGAGGCGGGACACTTTCCCCAAATCGAGCGATTGGATGAAGTGATGCGCCTTATCGGCGAGTTCGACTCGAAAATCTGAGCCTATTTTCGCGGCCATCCTTGTTCGACCGTTGAGCCGACAAGATTCCCCGGCACCGCTCTTGAACGGCCTTGCCGGCGATCCTAGTCCCCGTTTGTGAGGGAGTCGATGCGCGCGATCAGACCCTGTTCTGCCGCTTTAATCTCCCCCAAGAACTCTCCTGCAATTTCCTCCCCGGTTATGAAGGATAGATTGCTTCCGGGGAGCGGCTGCGTGGGGACATTCACCGTGCCCTTTAGGGGCTTGTACTCGAACTGATATTCGGGGTCCTTCTTGCTCGTCACATAGTGCTCGCCCGCCCACCCCCCGTTTGGTAGCTGGTTGTCCATGAACGTGATGACGAGAGTATTGCGTGTCGCGGCAAGGGCCTTTTCGATTTGGTCATGGGTTCCCAGGCCATACTTTGAGAGCACGCGCAGAAGCTCGCCTGAGCCCCACGCGACCTTGCACTTGGACGGATACAGGTAGGTGTAGAGCGGCATGCGCGACTCGAACTCGTTCAGCTCCAGAGCCATCTTGAGGAATGGTTCGGCTTCCTCTTCCATGTTCCACCGGGATCGGGCGACGTCGTAGAGCAGGGTGAGGTATGACATCACCACGCCCACCTGCCAAAACTCTTGCTTTGCGTCCACCAGGTTCACTCTCCCCAAGATCGAATCAGGGTCGACTTTGGTATTCAGGCTTCCATCGATGTGCGCGGCGGTGTACATGACCCCCTCCTTCCGCATGTGGGGGATGTTGCTCTCGACGAACCTGGAGAGCCAAGTGCCGGCGGCGAGCGCGGCTTCTTTCTTCCCCAGGGCCAGCATCGCGTGCCCGAAGAACGGCGTGTTGAGCGTCGTGAACCGGGTGAGCGGCATCTCCACTTTGCCGGCCCGCTCGCCGATGTAATCGTAGACACCCCCGGAAGGAGCTTGATACTCCATCAATCGGCTCAGAATCGTCGGGTTCCTGGCGAGAGGGTCGCCTACCCAGCCCGCGACCTTCATGATCGTGAAGAGGCGATATCCCCTCAATTCGTTCCTGTGATACTCCGATTCCTCATCGAAGTAGAGATCACCGTTGGGCTTCAGCGCCGTCTCGATCCAGCGAAAGCATCCGTCCAGGACGCTCGGGTGGACCCCCGCGGCGTGCAGGCCCCATACTCCCTTGTAGATGTAGTTCAGGTCCTTCTCGTGGAGTATCGGGCCCCCTGGGTAGATCCTGCTGGCGAGCCAGTTGCCTCCTTCGAGAAGGCATATCCTGCTCGCACCCAGAAGATGGTTGAGGTTGCTCAGATTCCAATCGATATCTGCGCGGCTTGCCTCTAGTTCCGTCTTCATCGGTGCTTCGGACTCTTCGGATTATTTAATGGTTGACGAGGGGCGTGTTAATCAGTCGCCCAGACGGGGAGCAGGTCGCCTAAATGAGAATAAGTAGAGAGGGTGGAGCCGTCCTGTGCCTGGCGGTTCTCTCGATGGCGAGCAACCTCGCACTGGCCGTCCATGGCACGGCCTTCGACTTTCTCGACGAACAGACCTACATGGGGGCCGCGTTGCAGCTAGTGCACGGGCAGAGCTGTACCATAGTAGCGCTCCCGTTCTCCACCCCCTGCAACTACGAGCACCCCCCGTTGGTGAAGGTCCTCGAGGCTCTGAGCTACTACATTTTTGGGTGGGCCGCTCCCGGCCAGGCCGTCGGCTCGGTGTATGAGGTCCCGCTCGGAAGCATCGCCCAGATCCTGGCGTCGTTTCTCTCCTTCAGGTTCTTCCAGATCGTCATGGGAGCCCTCTCAGTTGGTCTCGTATACCTGATAGCGCTTGGGGTTTCTGGTAACAGGAAGCTCGCGCTGTTTTCCTCGGCCCTCCTGCTGCTGGACCCTCTCTTTGCCTTCTTCTCCAGGACGGCATATCTCGACGTCCCGATGGTCTTCTTCGCCCTTTGTGCCTACGCCGTCTACTTTCGAGCCTACAGACTAGGTCCCCTGAACCAGTACTGGGTCTCAGGGTCTCTCCTGGCCCTCTCGTTCCTCTCGAAAGAGACCGGACTGATATTCGTGCCTCCGTTGATAGTTTACCATCTTTTGTTCAGAGGAGCTGCCTGGAAGGTGAGGTTGTCAGAGGCACTCGAGCTCATCGCATCTTGCATCATCGTAATCGCCGCCGGTCTGCAGCTCTTCGACACGCTTGCCAGAGCCCCTTTCCCCACTTTTTTGGACAACCTCTCTTACATGGTCAGCTTCTCGCAGTCGATTTCGTGCGGGGTCCACTGCTATGCTAATTTCTTGCCAGGACCTTGGTACCTCTTCCTGACTTCGATATACTGGATGGTAGACCTTAGCAACAACCCAGTGCTGCTCGGGTTGATCCTCCTATGGATCCCCTTTGGAGCCTGGGCTCTTCTGAGGAGGGGTAAGAAGGTCGGGCCGGAGGACAGGCTCTTTGCACTTGCAGCCCTGCTCTTCTTTACGACGTTCACAGCAAACCTCATCATCTATCTGGGGGGGAGGATCGTTTGGATCTGGTATCTCCTTCCATTGATACCAGCGCTGTCCCTCGGGGGAGGGTACCTGCTCACCCGCAAGGAGATTCCGAGGTTCGCCAGGGTCGCGATTTTTGTCGCCGTGGTCGCCGGGTACCTCTGGGCATACACGGTCGGTCCCAATCTGCTGATATACGACTGATGCGCTCTAGATTTTAAATAACGAGGACTAACCCGGACCTGCATGGTGAAGAAGGCGGATCGGCGGCTGCTCGAGAAGCTCGTCGAGATAAGCGGGAGCGACAACGTCATCGCCGATGGACCCGCCTACGAAGACTACTCTCACGATATGGCCGACTACATGGCGGAGCCGGCCGTCGTGGTAAGGCCGCGGTCCGAAGAGGAGGTGAGGAGAGTCGTGGAGCTGGCGAGGTCCATGTCCATCCCGATCCTCGCAAGGGGAGCGGGGAGCAGCCTCACGGGGGCCGCCGTGCTCGAGGGAGCACTCGTAATCGATACGAGAAACATGAACCGGGTGCTGAAGGTGGACACCGTGAATTGGTTGGTGGAGGTCCAGGCTGGGGTGTCCCTGGAGGACCTGAACAAGGAACTCAAGCCCCACGGCTTCTTTTTCCCCCCTGACCCTGCGAGCAGCTACATCTGCACGGTGGGCGGAGCGATCGCCGAGGGCTCAGGGGGACTGAGGTGCGTCAAGTACGGGACCATGAAGGATTGGGTGGTGGCGTTACGCCTGGTCCTGGCCAATGGACGCGTCGCCAGGTTGGGGGAACCTCTGGCGAAGAACAGGGCAGGTTACGACCTGGTCCATCTGGTCGTGGGGAGCGAGGGCACCCTCGGAGTGGTAACCGAGGCATACCTCAAGATCATACCGATACCGTCGGTGAAGACCAACCGGTTCCTCCTGACCTTCGGCGATTGGGAGTCCACCGGCGAGGTGATAGGGAGGCTCCGGTCGTCGAAGATAATGCCGCACCTGTTCGAGTTCATGGACGGAGAGACCATTCACGCACTGAACGAGAAGACGGGGACCGCCTTTGACGAGAGCGAGGCCACGCTGCTGGTGGACGTGGAAGCGGTCGTCACGGCTGAGGCCACCAAGATCTTTGAGAGTTGCGGAGCCCTGACGATAAAGCTCGCGAAGGACGAGGAAGAGGCCGAGTCGTTCTATCAGGCAAGGACGATGGCCTACCTGGCTGTGAAGAGCACCGCGACAGGGGTCCAGGTCGAGGACATCTCTCTGCCCATCGACCGGCTCGGAGAATACCTCAGGACCGTGAAGCGGGTAGCCAAGAAGCATGGCCTGAGAATCCCGGTCAACGGTCATGCGGGTGATGGCAACGTGCACCCTGTGATACTTTACGAGGTCTCCGACCCGAAGAGCAGGGAGGCAGCGGGCGACGCCTTCGAGGAGCTTTGCAGCATCGCCATCGGGATGGGAGGTTCGGTCTCCGGGGAGCACGGGATTGGCTCCCAGAAACCTAGGCAGCTCGGAGAGCAGCTGAGAGCCCACGAGGGCGAAGAGACCCTGAGGCTGATGAAGGAAATCAAGAAGGTCTTCGACCCAGAGGGGCTGATGAACCCTGGGAAATACGTGGACGCGGCCTGACCGTGAACTGGGACCGCTTAGAGCTTCTTCTTCATCCTGTCCACGGCTTCTCTTAGCGTCGCCTCTTTCTTGGGGAAGGCGACCCTCACCATGGACCTCCCTCCGCTTCGGTCCGCATAGAAGCTGGAGGCAGGCACCACGGCCACGCCTACCTCTTTTACCAGCCACTCCGCGAAAGCGTAGTCGTCGACCTTCCTTATCTGCTCAAAATCTGCGAATATGTAGTAGGCGCCCTCCGGCGGCTGGAAGTTGAAGCCCAGCTCGCTCAGTGACCTGGTCATGTATCGTCTCTTCTTCTCGTAGATCTGGGTGAGGCGGCGATAGTAGGACTCGGGGAGCTGCAGCGCCCTCAACGCCGCCTCCTGGAAGGGGGAGGGGGCACAAACGGTCAGGAAATCGTGGATGGTCCTGATCGACTTGGTGAGCCGCTTCTCGGCCACTGCGTAACCTACCCTCCACCCGGTGATGCTGTAGGTCTTGGACATGCCGGAGACGGTGACCGTCCTCTCATGCATGTTGCCGATGGCCGCGAGGCTCACGTGAGTCTTGCCGTCGTAGATGATGCGTTCGTAAATCTCGTCGGTGATGGCTATCACGTCGTAGTCTTCGCAGAGGTCTGCGATCGTCCTCAGCTCTGAAGCCGAGAAGACCCTGCCCGTCGGGTTGTTCGGGGTATTCACGAGGATGACTCTCGGCCTCTGGCTGAAGGCCGCTTTCAGGTCCTCTTCTCGGAAGGCGAAACCGGGCTCCTCCAGCCTGACGTGGATGGCCTTCGCCCCGGATATTATGGTGGCGGGAACGTAGCTCTCGTAGAAGGGCTCCGGGATGATCACCTTGTCCCCTGCCTCTGTGAGGGCGACCATGGCCGCGGTTATCGCCTCTGTCGACCCGCAGGTCACGGTGACGTTGTCCTCAGCGTTCGCCTCGATACGGTTGTAGCGGCCGACCTTCTCGGCTATTGCGCGCCTCAGCTTGATGGAGCCGGCGTTGACCTCGTACTGGTTGTTATCCCCTCTGATGGCGGCGATGGCAGCCCTCTTCAGCGCGGGCGGAGCCGGAAAGTCCGGCGAACCCACCGCCAGATTGACAGCGCCTGTGGCGTCCGCCAGAGCGGACATCTCCCTTATCGCCGATTCCATGAAAAACCGGATCTTGCTTGAGGCTGGACCGCGCCTTGGGCTCGTCTTCACTGAGTACGCCGGTCCGCTCGCTCGGATATTTATTTTGGACCGAGAGAGCCCAGCTACTTCATAAGCCCCTGTCCAGCATACGGGTCGTGCTGATTCCCGGGCGCATTACGGCAGAGGGGAGCGCGAAGTATGCCCAGTGGGCCCAGACGGAGAAAAAGGCCATCCCCGAGCACTTCCGAATATTCGACTCGTTGTCGCTCTCTTCGCTGGGATTCGGCACCTACCTCGGGGAGTCGGACGCGGAGACCGACCGGCTGGTCGAGGAGGCGGCCTATCAATCCATGGCCTCGGGTGCAGTGAACGTCATCGACACGGCGATCAACTATAGGATGCAGCGTGCGGAGCGGTCCGTCGGCAGAGCCATCGCCAGGATTGTCGGGGAAGGTACAGTGAAGAGGGATTCCCTTCTTGTCTGCACCAAGAACGGTTACCTGACCTCTGACGCCGACGTCACGGCTGATTTTTGGAGCTACATCCAGCGAGAGCTCATCAAACCCGGGAAGCTCAAGATAGACGAGATAGCAGGGGAAGTCCACTCGATGGCCCTCCCCTTCCTGAGAGACCAGCTCGAGCGTAGCCTCGCCAACCTTGGGCTGGAGTCCGTTGACGTGATGTACCTCCACAACGCGGCCGAGTCGTGGCTGCCTGAGATAGGCTACAGGAGATTCCTCGAGCGGCTGGCCGACGTCTTCTCCTATTACGAAAAGGAACGCGCCAGGGGCAGGCTGGGATACTACGGGCTCGCGACCTGGACGTGCTTCAGAGTTCCCAAGGGGGAACGCGAGCACGTGAACCTCGACGACGTGGTCGAGGTCGCAAAGAACGCTGCAATTGGGGGGAAGGAGCATGGATTCAGGTTCATCCAGGTACCCTTCAACCCTGGGATGAACGAAGCGCTGGAGCTCAGGAACCAGCGGATTGCGGACGACCCCCTGACGACTTTTGGGGCCGCGAAGAGGCTGGACGTCGGGGTCTTCACCAGTGCCCCGTTCGGGGAGGGCAGGTTGCTGGGCCACAAGAGGGTCCCCCAGTTGGAGGGCTCCATTGCGCTCTCCCTGCTGCAGTTCTCACGTTCTGCAAGTCCCGGAATAATAGCGACGCTCGTGGGCCAGAAGGACGAGGCGCACGTGAGAGAGAACCTCAGGATAGCCCAGATACAGCCACTCGAGGAGCCAGAGTTCGCCGACACCTACGGGCCTCTGCTGGAGAAATCCTGAAGAGCGTCCGCCATGGGTTGGCTGTCGTGAGGCCGGTCTTCCTGCTCCTGGTCATCATCGGCGTCCTGCTGGCCTTGGCAGGCTTGGTCTTCACGCTCCAGGGGCTGGGGGACGTGGGACCTCAGACTTCCTTCATGTACGACAGTTCCACCTGGCAGTATCAGGGAGTGACCACCGCTTTCATCGGGATTGTGGTGATCCTGTCCGGCTTCTTCCTCGGCAGGAGAAAGGCCGACACCGGTTCAAAATAGGCAGTTTGGAGAAAAAAAACAGGTGGCGAGGTGAGGAAGCGCTCACCTTCGCCGCGGTACGACCAGGGTCGGGGCCTCCGCCAAGCGGAGCTTGGTCTCGTATCTCCCCCCGGTCCTCATGAACCGGAGGGCGAGCTCGTCGCCGATCTTCGCATGCGAGAGGGTGGTCACAAGGTCCTTCATGTGTTCCACCTTGTTGCCGCCTATGCTCACGACGATGTCCCCCTCACGAAGCCCGGAGGCGTGGGCCGGTCCATCCTTCAGGACCTCCGCGAGCAGGACGCCGGACTCGACCGAGAGACCATACCTCTTGGCCACGGAGCGATTGACGTCCATTCCCGAGATTCCGATCCAGGGCCTGACCACTCGCCCGTTCTTCGATATCTGTTCGACGATGCGCTTGATGGTGTCAGAGGGTATGGCGAACCCGACTCCCTGGGCGAAGGCTATCATCGCCGTGTTCATCCCCACGACCTTGCCCTCGAGGTTGGCCAGCGGGCCTCCGCTGTTCCCGGGGTTGATGGCCGCGTCGGTCTGGATGAGTCCCTCAAGCACAAAGTCCGTGCCCGGCAGGGGTCGGCCGAGGGCGCTGATCACGCCCATCGATACTGTCGGCGCGCCCGGCAGGCCGAGCGCGTTGCCTATGGCGAGGACGAACTGCCCGACCTTGAGCGACTCGGAGTCGCCAAGGGTGGCGTGTGGCAGGTCCGTGGCGTCGACCCTGACCAGGGCGACATCCGTAGCTGGGTCCGAGCCTATCACTTCACCGACGAATGAACGCCCGTCGCTGAGGTTCACCTGGACCTTTGTTGCGTCGTCGATCACATGGTTGTTGGTTACGATTATGCCGCTGGGGTCGATGATGACGCCGGTCCCCTGGCCCTCGACGGGGACGAGGCCGAACCGATAGTCGCGTGCCAGCTTGGTGCTGTCGATGCCGACGACGCTAGCGTTCAGCTTCTCGACGGCGTCGGTGACCTGGTTTTCGAGCGCTGAGAGAGTCATTTCTCTATCACTCTACCAGGGCTGTCGGACCGGAGGTCCGGGTTCTGGAATCGAAGGTCCGGGGCGCGGGCCTCCTGGCTCTGACATTCTACCACTCCCTCTCCGCCGCTGCCACAGGGGTGACCGAGAGCTGCTCGAGCTTTCCACCGCGCAGCACCTTCAGCTTCGCTTCTTTGCCGATGGCATCCTCCGTGAGAGCGGCAGTGAGGTCGTGAAAGCCGCTGATGGTCTTGCCGTCGAAGTCAAGGAGGACGTCGCCCAGGGCGAGTCCTGCCCTCTTTGCCGGACTGTCGGACTCGACCGAGAGTATGATCAAGCCGGTTCCCTGGTCAGACAGGCCCTGAACATCCGTCGGCAGCTCTACCGGGTTCGAGACGACCCCGAGGTAGGCTCGACTCATCGGCTTGCCCGTGGCCAGACGTTCGACTATCTTGGATATGGCCGAGACCGGGACCGCTATGCCCCTGTTCGCAATCAGGGCGACGTTCATGCCGATCATCTTCCCGGACGCGTCAACGAGGGGTCCTCCGGAATACCCAGGGTTGACCCGTGCGTCGGTGACGATGGCTTCCTTGAGGTCGACACCCCACCAGCCTCCGATGTCGCGCCTGACCCCGGTTATTATCCCGGAGGTGGCGCTCGCCTTGGTCGCGAATGGGTTCGCGAGTGCGAGGACGAACTGGCCGACCTTGAGGGAGTCGGAGTCGCCTCTGAGGATCGGGCTGAGGCCCTCCTCCACCTTGAGGAGAGCAACGTCAGACCGTCTGTCGCTGGCGACCACCTTGGCGGTGAGGGTCTTGCCGCTCTCGAGGCCGACCTCGACCTCTTCGAGGCCGTGCACCACGTGGTAGGCTGTGACGATGTGTCCGCCTTCGTCCCAGGCGATGCCCGAGCCGCTCCTTCCTTCCGAACCCACGCTCACCACCGAGGGGCTCGTACCCTCGGCCACCTGTTGGATGGCTGTGGAGAACGTCTGCAGTATCTCCGTCGCGTTCATTGTGCTGTTCAATTATGAATCACTAAGCTGCTTATGGAAATGGCAGATACTTGTTGACTGGGATTGGCCGCATCCAGTCACAAGGCTGTCTAGTTGGGGATGAACAGGTCAGGGGTGTAGTATGCTACCCTGTTCCTGGGGGCCGGGTAGACCCTCGAGATGTAACCCACCAGCTGATGCGAGGCTTTTATGGCGTCGGTTAGGTCTTTACCTTCACGGATCCTCCCCTCAATCGTGAGCTCGTCGTTGGAAAAGATCGCATCCACCTGGATGCCGCCGTCCTCGGTGACCCACTTCATGCTGGTCCCCTTGTCATCCTCGGCATAACCCAGCCACCGGAGCGGGCCGAACCATCTGCCTCTGAGGCTGGAGATCGCCTCGCCCGTGTTCTCCACGTGCGGGAGCAACGTCCTCAGCAGCGTGACCCTCGGTGCCGAGTGCGAGATCTGGTTGAGCCCCACGAACTCCTTACCGCGCTCGGTGACCTTGTACCCGTGCTCGGCCTTCTCGAGGACGCTCTGCTCCTCTAGCCGGTCAAGGATCCGGGACAGAGTCTCGGCATGGGTCCCTGTGCTCCTTCTCAGCCCCTCGAAGGTGAAACCCATGAGCGACTCGTCGCCGATGAAACGCAGTACCTCCATGTCCCTCTCGCTCAGGTCCGGGAAATGTGAATGACCAGCGTGAGATTGAGGCATCTTGCTCACCTCCCCTCAGGATGCGGTCGTACTTATATACGTAGTAGTCTTGCGGCTCTAAGTAGGTAATACTGACTTGAGCAAGTCTGTGCAGATTAACCAAGACGTACTTGATTCGTGCAAGATTATTCATTCGTCTTGGAACGATTTGACGAAGGTTTGGACTCTGCCGGTCATCCACGCGCTGGGACTCCAGGAACCGGCCCGCTTCAACGAGTTGAAGCGGCGGATAGAAGGGATAAGCGCCACGAGCCTCGCCGAGCGGCTGAACGAGATGGAAAAGCAAGGCGTGGTTTCGAGGAAGGTCTTTCCGGAGAGCCCTCCACGCGTGGAGTACGCCCTCACCCCCAAGGGTCTTGAGCTGAAAGCCATACTCGCGGAGTTGGGAGATTGGGCGATCAGATGGTCCAGGGACTCACCTGCTTCCGTGGAGAATGCAGAGAGCGGGGCGAAGGTTATGGACGCCCCGACCGTGGCTCGACTGGGCTCCTCCCAGGCCAGGTAGTGCTCGGGTACCGCGTTCCCTGTCCGGGAACGAAACACTTGTAAAGCGAACCCTGGGCCAACGGTACTGAAGGGATGTATCTGTGGGAAGTTCTGGAGACGGCGCCAAGGCGGGGCTCGTTGCGGGAATCCCCTACGGCATAGTCGAGGCAATCATAGTCTACCTCTCCTTGGTCTCATCGAAGGCGTCGATTGAGACCGCCATCGCCAAGAGCATCCCCCCGAACTCGGGCCTCACCGCGAACCAGCTCTACAGCATCACCCTCCTCATAGCGCCCGCGGTGGTCGTGATTTTTGGGGTGATAGGCGGCCTGATCCTCGGCGCGATCTATGGCTGGAAATACGAAAAGATACCCGGTAAGACCTCTATGGTGAAGGGACTGGTCCTCGCAGGCATCCTCTGGGTGCTCCTGAGCGTTCTTGGAGGGCTTGGGAACCTTCAGGACGGAGCTGGGGTCTATCTGACTCAGGTCGGCACGGGGCTCGGTACGGCCCTGCTCTTCGGCTTCGTGCTGGCGTACTTCTACGACAGGTTCGTAGCTGCGGAGAAGGTAATGATGGGCCCGACCTGATAGACTAGCGCGGCCCTCGGCCAGGCTTTTCGTTTTCTGCAAGCATCCTCTTCACGGTGGCGTTGTAGGCCAGGATGAACCCCCCGGCGAACTTGTCGGCGTGCTTCTCGGTCCCTCTGTGCTTGGTGCCGTGATGTCTCAGATGGTGGTAGAACTCGTGGATTATTGTGAATGGGTCGTAGAGGGAGTCTCTGTTCGCTGCGAGGATCTCTTTCCTGTTCCTGGAGTAGACAGCCAGGACTCCCTTGCTTCTCCCCTTGACGACACCGACCCCCAGGGTAGGCCGGTCCACCTTGTAGTGCTCGCAGAGCATGTCGAGGGCACCCTCGGGGTTCGTGTCCAGGATGGTGGCGACGACCAGGGCCTTGAACTCTTCCTCTGAACGATCTTCCCCGAGCAAGCTCTATCGAACCGCTAGTCACTCTTCGGCCATGGTGAAGGTGAAGCGCGCGCCGGCGAACTCCCCCGTCCCGGTCCTTTCCCACGCCACCTTGTACGATTTGGTGAGCTGCTTCCCGATTATCTTGACCCCATTGGGCAGCTCCTGGAAGAGCTTGTCCACCTTCGCCGGGTCCTTGGTGGATAGCAGGCTTCTTCGCCTCTTCATCAGGTATTTCACGGCGACGTTCTTGTGCTCGTGTCCCTCCACCTCTATCTGTTCTTTCCCTGTGTCAATCGTGAAGGATCTCTTCGCCACACTCTGACCGAGACCAACGTTTGATTAATGGATTCCGGTCGGGGATTCGAATCGTTTGAATATGGTGGACCTGCCGAGGCGAGCCAGTTGAGAAAGAAGCTCCTCGTGATAGGCTTCCACCAAAAGGAAGAGTTCCGGGTGTTGGACCCCTATGCCGAGGCGATTTGGTTGGACGAGGTGGAGAGCGGCGCCCTCGACGGCCTCCTCCCGTCCGTGGGGTGTGTCCTCGTGACCTTCTGGCCGAAGGAGCTCACTACCCAAAGACTCGCGACCATGTCCAAGCTGGAGTTCATCCAGTCGGGGCTCGCCGGAGTCAACCAGATACCGTTCCGGAGCCTCAGCCCCAAAGTGGTCGTGTGCAGCAACGCTGGTGCCTACTCAGAGGAGGTCGCAGAATATGCGTGGGCGCTGGTCTTGGCCGCGGCGAAGAGGGTCACAAAGTACGACAGGGCGCTCAGGCGCGCAGGTTTCGTGAGGCCGCCCACACCGTTCCTTGGGAAGGAGGCCAGGTTGCTGAGAGGCAAGACTCTGGGGATCCTGGGTTATGGTGGCATAGGTAGGTCGGTGGCGAAACTTGGCGCGGCATTTGGGATGAAGGTCCTCGCATATTCCCGGCAGGACGTGGGCGAGGACGGGGTCACGGGTTTCATGGGTCGGGATGGACTGAGGGCGATGCTCCCCCGGTGCGACTTCCTTGTTCTCGCAATCCCGTTGACAAAGTCCACCGCCGGGATGCTGGGGAGGGAGGAACTCGAGCTGATGAGAAAAGATGCCGTCGTGGCCAACGTGGGGCGGGCGGAGATCATAGACCAGAGCGCCCTATACGAGCATCTGGTGAAGAACGAGGAGTTCGTTTATGCCACCGATGTCTGGTGGGCGAGGGACGGCCAGGAGTCCTACTCTCCCGAGCTTGCGTTCCTGGAGCTGGACAACTTCGTGGGAACACCCCACGCCGCAGGCCCTACCGCCGCCGCCGGAGGGGCGCCCCTGAGATTGGCCATGGAGAACATCGGGCGTTTCCTCAAAGGAGAGCAACCAAGGAACGTCGTGAGACGGGAAGAATACCTCTAGGGCCCCAGATTACAGGCCCACCGCAGACCAGACGTCGTCGTCGCTGTCGAGTGCGGTGAAGCCACACCTCTCGCACCTCCTTCCTGTCAAGACCGTTTCCTTGGTCCCGGAGGATATCGTGCGCTGGTACTCGAGCATCTGTCCGGCGTGGCACTTGTCGCAGATCAACTCCGCTGCGTGGGACCCGGTTCGATTTGAATCTGCCTGTAACTGGACCCCTAAGTTAAAATCCATGGCGAAAGCGTTCCGGGCAGGTAATCGGGGAGCTCGTGTGGGAATTCCGGAGAAGATTAAGAAGATTGAGGACGACATGCATCGGACCCAGATCAACAAGAAGACCGAGCATCACGTCGGCATCCTCAGGGCGAAGCTTTCGAAGCTACGCGCGGAGCAGGAGGAACAGCAATCGCGCCGCTCGGGGAGCGCGATCGGCTATGATGTCAAGAAATCGGGCGACGCCACGGTCGTGCTGATAGGGCTCCCGAGCGTGGGGAAGTCAACTCTGCTCAACAGGCTGACCAATGCCAAGTCGAAGGTGGCTGCCTACCATTTCACCACCCTCGAAGTGGTCCCCGGGCTGATGGAATACAAGGGCGCCAGGATTCAGGTCCTGGACCTCCCTGGGATAATATCCGGTGCTTCCGCGGGCAAGGGTCTTGGAAAGAGGGTCCTGGCGGTGGCAAGGAACGCGGACCTCGTGCTGTTCGTCATCGATGTCTTCCAGCCGGAGGCCAGGACTATTCTCGAGAGGGAGTTGAAGAACACCGGGATCAGGGTCGATGTAGACCCCCCTAACGTGGTCCTGGAGCAGACGACCACCGGCGGGTTGGCGGTCACTAGCGTCGTGAAGCTCACAAAGATGAACGAGCAGCTCGTCAAGGACATCCTCAGGGTCTACAACATCAACAGCGCGAGGGTGGTGATAAGGGAGGACATATCGGACGAGCAGCTCATCGACGTGATGCTCGACAACAGGTCCTACATCCCGTCCCTCACCGTGATGAACAAGATCGACCTGGTCAACGCGGGGTTCACCAACACGATCAGTTCGAAGCTCCCCTACAAGTTCGTGCCGATATCGGCGGAGAGCGACGTGAACATCGCGGCCCTGAAGGAGGAGATCTACAAGAGGCTGGACTTCGTGAGGATATACATGCGCAGGAGGACCGGCGAGACCGACTACAAGGAGCCGATGATAGTCAAGAACGGCTCCACGGTGCTGGAGGTCTGCAATAAGGTCCACAGGAACATCAAGGAGGATTTTCGCTACGCACTGATCTGGGGGAAGAGCGTGAAGTTCGGCGGTCAGCGGGTGGGGATTGACCATCTCCTGATGGACGAGGATGTCCTCACCCTGGTGACCAAGTAGGAGAGCGGGTCGTCCGTTGCCACTTCCGAGCGCTACCATCTCCCCGAGAGAGGTGTTGAAGAAGTACAGGGTCATTGCCGTCGTGGGAGCATCAAAGAACCCCACCAAGGACGCTCACACCGTCCCTCTATACCTCAAGGAGCATGGGTACAGGGTGGTTCCCATCAACCCGAGCGCAGACGAGCTATTCGGCGAGAAGGCATACCCTTCGTTGTTGGACCTGCCAGATGCGCTCGCGAACGAGATAGAGGTCGTCGAGGTCTTCAGGCCTAGCGAGGACCTGCCGGAAGTCGCTCGACAGGCGGTCGAGGTCGGCAAGAGGCGCGGTAGACCTCTAGTCTTCTGGGCTCAGAAGGGGCTTGAAAACGAGGAGGCCAAGGAGACGCTGAGCTCAAACGGCGCGCTCTACGTCATGAACGCCTGTATGCGCGTCGTCCACGGGACAATGTGAGGAGCGCCGGCTAGGTCGGCATCGAGTCGGGTATCGTCTCCTTACCCTGCTCGATCCCCACATACCTCTGATAGAGTCGGAAGTTCCTGGCTGTGAGGAGTCCCGCGCCGAAGGCGACGAGGACGTCGGTGACGATCTCCGCAAGTACCGTGCTCGCACTCACAGAACTCGACGAGGTGAACGTGAAGGTCAGGGCGGAGGGCACGTAGATGACGTCGATCGCCACCCGGGCTACCAGGGCAACGACGTAGATGAGATAGATTATGATGCCACCCTTGGCGTAGATCGAGTTGTCCGGACCTCGCCAGAAGATCAGCCTACGGTTGACTACCCTGTAGGCAGCGTAGAACCCGACAGCCCCCACGGCGACGTAGAGGATGACGTAGTTCTCTGAGACACCATTGAGGAACGAAGTGGCCGTAAGGATGGCGGCGAACGCGACGTAATAGATCGAGAACACTATCGACCTTGCTTTGCTGATCCTCGTTCCATTGATGATCCTCCTTATGCGCAGGACGACGAATAGGAGCAGGATCGCGACGAAGGCGAGAGCGGAATTCTCTGACCCAGTCGACGACATCTCGAGGCCCGTGGACGATGGGAGTTTAAACTGTTGCGAAGGGTGAGCCCTTTGCTACTTCAGCATCTCGTAGAGCCTGTACCTAGCCTCTTCGCCTGGAGAGAGGGCATAACCGCAAAATCCGCATGACACGGCAGTCTCGCGCCTCTTCAGAGAGTTCCTCTTGCATCCAGGACACTTCATCTCCGACCCTTTCTCTCGACTGTCCTTGTCGTAGGCCAATGGCAACGATTTATCGCCCCTGTTCTTATCTTCTTGGGTGAGCGCATCTCCCTGGTGGGTATACATGGTCCGGTGCCGGACGGGGGAGCTGTACACGGGTTGCACCTCCGACCTGAAACGGAGGATCGCCCAGCACAACAGGGGCGCCGGGTCTAAGTTCACGCGCGCCAGACGGCCTGTGAGCCTGATCTACCAGGAGCTTTGCGGAGGCAAATCCGCCGCGCTAAGGCGGGAGTTAGAGATCAAGGGGCTGAGGCGCTCCCAGAAGCTCGCGCTCGCGGCGAAGCCCGGCGCCGTTCACACAGCTTCGGCCACGACTGAATAGACCGGGCTTGCCACGTTGAAGCTGCGGCCGCTTCCGAAGGACTCCAGTACTTCGGTCACCTTCCAGCCAGAGGCCTCGAGCATCTTCCCGAGCTCGTGGGGCGAGTACAGCCTGATGTCGACCGGGAACTCCCCTGCGCGCTTCATCGCGGTCCCCACCTTCAGATAGAAACGCCAGGAACCTCGCTCCCTGGAGCTCATGGCGTCGAACTCATAGTGGTCCAGTACCAGGACCCTCTCGCTCTCCTCGTACACGTTCTGGGAGGGGTTCCTGACGATGTAGTCCCTGTTCCTCAACCCGGAGATGAGGAAGAGACCCGACTTCCTGACCGACCTGCGTACCCCTTCGAAGAAACGAACGTCGTCGTGCTCGTCCCCGTAGCCTATGCTAGTGAAGACGTTGATGGCGCAGTCAAATGTGCGGCGCCTGGACTCCGAGGCGAGTCTCGACATCTCTCCTTGGGTGAAGGTGGCAGTCCTACCCACCCCGTAATCCCTCGCCTTCGCCTTGGCGACCTCCACCAGGTGAGGAGAGTAGTCCAGACCGTGCACCCTGAAGCCCAGCTGTGCCAGCGGTATCGCGACCCTTCCGATGCCACAGGGTACGTCCAGGATATTGCATGACGACATCCCTCGCTCCTGCAGCAGACCCGAGATCGCAAGGGCGTCCTCCTCGCCCCTCTGCCACATCCCTTCGAGGACCTCCTCGTACAGTCGGGCGTTCCTCACGAAGACGTTCCTGGCCCAGTTCAAGCCTGGACTCGTCCATCTTGCGGACTAAAAAGTCTGAGGGCCCGACGGGGGCCATGGACTAGTCTCGGGCCTGCGCCTATGCCGGTTCCAGTCCTTCCTCGGAGAACTCGGCAGACTGGGGGATGTCTGGGAACCGCTCGCGCATCCTAGCTTCGGCCACGGCGGCGGCCTCGGATAGCGCCCTCTCAGCCTCCTCGTTGGCGGTGACGAAGTTCAAGGACGCGCCTCCCACCGAACCCGCGTCGACCAGTATGCCGCTGAGGAGACCGGAAATCTCGCTCATCTCGCCTTCGGCCTCTGGGATAACCCCTGACAGGCCCTCCCTGAGGTTGCGGACTATGGAAGTGGCAGGGGCAAGGGTGTTGACCACGTCGCCTAGCTCGGAGACGGTGTTCAGCCTGAGCACCATCTGCTCGAGCGCGAGTTTAGATTGCGTTACCATCTTGTTGATGCGCCGCAGCTCCGAGAGCTCGTTGGCGAACATGGAGGCACGTTGGTTGTCCCTCTTCTGCAGGGAAGAGACTATCTTGCCGAACAAGAAAGCGTCCCGGTCGCGCAGCTTCATCATCGCAGTGTCGAGCCTCGCCATGACCACCTGGACCTGGCGGGTGGCCTGGTCGAGCCGCGGCTTGAGCGGTCCGGGGTTGTTGAACCTCCCCCGGAGTCTCTCGGTCAGACCTGGGGTCTTCTTTGAATCCCAATTACCTGAAAATTGCGACATCGTCACCCTTTAGGTCATCGTGGCGGTTATGTTGACAGGTGTGAAAATCTCATGACTATTACGTTTGTCGGTGGTTAAACCTATATCGCGACTCCAGACTTGGACTAGCCTGGCATGGCGACAGGCTCCAGTGGTCAAACTAAAAACTAGGTTTGATGACACGCTCGCGTAACAGGTTCAGAACCTTCCTTTTTATCACACCCTTGCCCCTGCAATCATGACTCGCAAGACTCGGCCCAGAATGACCGCGCAAAGGGTCCCGCCGAGCGAGAAGGCCAATACCGCATATTCGAACGGAATCAGTGGAGAATCCACCACCGTTGTTGGAATCCACAAGAGGATACCACATGAAAGAGTAACCAACCCAAAATATGCCACGAGCCGCGGAATCGGTGCAAGAAACCGAGGATTCTGAAGCGCAAAAATCATTGATGCGTCAAGCATTATTGCGGGTCCGACAATGACAAGGGGAATTGCTGACAGGTTACCTAATGCGAAAGATGCAATTCCCAATAGGCTCATAGTCGCACCAGTGAGAACAAGAAGAATGAAAGGCTTTGTCAGCCTCCTAGCCGTCTCCGTATCAGAGATGAGTTCGTTCCTTATTCTTGTTCTTACGAATTGAATTACGTCAGCTGTCTGTTCTTTGGGGACGTTGATTCTAGCTTCTACGTTTCCTGCCTGAATTAAGAGTACTGACCCATCTATTCTGACTTGCGTGATTGTTTCCCACGGAATTACTCTCTGTGGTGGGATTTCTATCCTTACTCTGTCCAAAGAGACTTTGGATATCCTCGACAATCTTCTAGTGGAGAAGAGACGGAACCCAACGTAGATACCTAAATAGCTTATCGCAAATGCAACCGTCCCGCTGACTAGGGATTGGCTGGCTGCCGTCACAAGATTTGCAATGAACAGCGAGAGCAAAATATCAATGCCGAATACAACCCAAGAAGAAAGCGTCCTGAAGACCATTATTCCTTCATCGCGAATCCAATAGACAGATGACGAGTTCCTTACTATTCTTTGGTTAGATGTCACGTCAGCATAGCACCTATGGAATGGGGTGGTCTAAGAACCAAAGCTCAATCTCCCATGTGTGCGCTGCCCCCTCTAGATAGGCCCCCAGCACGTCCCCAGGAGTGGCTGAGTTCTGATTTGCCCAGTAATAGTCGTTGGCATAGATTGCACCGCCCCATAGAGGAATTGACACGGGAAGTCCCCATGGAAGAGTAAAGCCCGTCCACAGAGCGGTTCCAAGATCCAGGCCAGCCAGAAGACCCGCCGCTTCTTGTCGACATAATGCGTCGCATGATGTCGGTTGCTGTCCAGGGGACCCACCTGTGCATGTTAGAGCGGGATTTGTGGAGTCCGCGTTGCATATTTCACCAGTTGGGAGATACACACTTGACTGAGTTGACCAAGAAGTTGAGCTAACCAAGACGGACGCGCCCGTAACACAGTCGCCTGGGGTATAACAAGTGGTAGTCACCGAATACTTTCTGGTATTATAGCTCACAAAATAATTGGTATAAGGCCCTTCGGTCCACGAAATCGACGAAGCCGTTGTATCAGTATAAGTACTTGTATAGGTTACCGGATCGTGACCTGTTGGATCAACATACGTCATCGGATTATCAAGCGCATATACGTACCTATCGAGCGATAATGGCATCCCAGGTTGACCGGCCATCGTGTCCTCGGTCATGAACCTTCCGCTCGCAGAATCGTACCATCTGGCGCCTGAATAGTATAGCCCAGTTGCTGGATCACATGGCTTGTCGGTGTACTGGAAGGTCGAAGATCCCGACGGTGAGTAGATTGCTCCGTAGACCTTGTAGTTGGCGCTGTAAATCGTGGTGACGCTCGAACTCGACACCAACCTGACGCTTCCTAGGGCATCCTGATGATAGTAGGACGTCGCGCTTCCGTTCAAGCTCGCTATCAACAATCCATCCGCATAGAAGAATTTAGCCATGCTCGAGCTTCCCGTGTTCTCCTGAAATAATCGGTTATCCCCCTGATAGGCGTACACGATTGTGTCCGTCTCAACGCTCTTGAGGAGCATGCCGTTCCCGCCATAGGAGTACTGCGCGACGGTGGTTCCCCCCTTTTGGACCTGTGTGAGCTCGTTCTGATAGTCATAGGAGTACGTCCATGTGGTGGACCCGTTGACTATTGTGTGAGTGTTCCCGTTGCCGTCGTAGGTGAAGTTCACTTTCCCGATTGACGTCAGCTCGTTGTACGTCCCGTAGGTGTACTTTGTCGTCGTTCCGAGAGTCTGGTTGAGCATGTTCCCAGCGCCATCGTAGGCGAAGGTGGTGTTCCCGCTCCCGATTCCGCTCGACGAAATCAGCTGGTCCAGCCAGTTGTAGTGGAAGGTCTCCGAGTTGATGGTCTTTACATCACTATCCCCATCGTATGTGTAGTTCAAGTCCAATTCCTTCGTGCTACCGTCCTTCAGGTCTATCTGGGTGATCCGGTCTCTGCTGTCGTAGGAATAGGTCGTCACCTCACCATTACCGTACTTTATCTCCGAGACCTCGTCGTCAAGGTTGTAGTAGATCGTAGCGTATCCGCCGAGGGTCTTCATCCTGTTCAGAGCGTCGTATGTCAGGGATATGGAGAACCCTCCCGGATAGGTGATCGAGTTTACGTTCCCGACCTTGTCGTAACCATAGTCAATCTGGTAGGAGTGTCCGCTGATGACCTCCGTCTGATTCGTCACCCAATCTCTAGCATCGTAGGTGTAGTAGATGGATGCGCTGGAGTCCACGGAGGAGAGTACGTTTCCATCGTCGTCATAGGCGTAGGTCTGAGTGGAAGAACCTGGATACGTGATCTTGGTTAGCCTGTTGAGTGCATCGTAAGTGTAGTTGAGGACTGAGCCACTGGGTTCGACCATTCCGAGTTTGTTGCCCAATGCATCGTAGCTGACCGCTTCGTAGGAGCTACCCGGATATGTCGTCTTGACAAGTCGATTGAGATCATCGTACTTGTAGGAAGTGGTCTGGGCGTTTGCATCCGTCGTGCCGAGAAGGTTGCCGGAAAGATCGTAGGTGTAGCTGGTAGTGTAGTACTTTGTCGAAGTGTAAAACTGTTCTACCGAGATTTGCCTGCCGTCACGATCATATGCAAAGACGGTCGGATGGCCGTTCTCGTCGATGACTGTTTTTGTATTCTTGTATACGTTGTAGGTAGTCGTCACGGTCGTCAGATCGGGATTGGTTGCCTTCGTTATCCTCCCGTCCTGGTCATAGGCGTATGAATAGGTACCGCTGTTTGCGGTCTCGTTGGAAGCCACCAGGTTCAGCCAGTTGTAGGTGAAGGTCTGTGTTGAATACAGGGTGCTGCCGTTGAACCGCTCGACCGAGGTTATTCGAGCGAGTCCGTCATAGAACTGCTTCACGACGTTGCCGTTCGCGTCGGTGATGGTCACGTAGTTGCTCGCGTCGTTGTAGCTGTATGTCGTGGTCCCGCTGACGCCGCCCACCGCCGGATACGTGATCAGCGTCGCCCTTCCGAGATTGTCGTACTTGTAGCTCGTGGTGTAGCCGTTCCCGTCGGTAGAGGACAGCATGTATCCCGTCGTAGAGTTGTACGTATAGGATTGGGTGACGTTCTGCGTTGCCGAGGATGAGGCAACGACGGCGTCGCCGATGAAGGCCCACGTCACTGAGACACTCGACGTCATGCCAACAGAGAGGCTAGATTGAGTGGAACTGACTACCTCTTCCTCACCACACGCATTCCCGTCGCCATCGTGGAAGTTACACTTGGCTGTACTGAATCCTGTCCCGAGCGTCAACGTTCCAGAGCCTGCGGAAGAAGCAGACTCGCCCAGGATCATGTCGGCAGCATTGGAGGTGGAAAGAGTGCAAGAGAATGAGGTACCCGTTACTCCGTTCCCCGACCTCCCCACACACGGGAGCCCCGAGGCGGAATCGAAGGGTGAGGCTGTGTTCGCCCCCGATATCGCGAAAGCGACGCAAGATATGTGCGCGTTGGTGTTACCCGTCTGTTTGCAGGTAATCGTATCAGTGGAAAGAGGGGACGACGCCACAGCGTAGTCTTCACTAATGGATGAGGGCGTGCCTGATCCGCCAGCTCCAGAACACGTGCTCGAGGTCCATGAGCAGACCTGGTCCCGGTTATGCCACGTTAGTGAGCTTGTGTCCGTCACTGCGGCGAACTGCCCTACCCCGCCGCTCGATTCGGCCGATTGGATTACGATAATCACGTCGTTGCTCTTGCTGGTGGTCAAAGACATCGTGCAGCTGTTGGAGCTCCCTGAGGAACAGGTGGCACTGCCATCAAGGGCAAGAGTCCCAGTTCCGCTTGTCGTCACCAGCGCACTGGTCAAAGTCAGGTACGCATTCGAATAGGTAGAAGAATAGTGGTAGTGTGCGACTGTGCCGAGAGGGTTCGTCATTGTTATCATGTTGCCATACTTGTCATAGGTATAGGAAGTCGTAATCCAGCCTCCGTTGTGGAGTTGCTCTTGGGTAAGCATGTCGGCGCGGGAGTCGTACTGATAGAAAGTCTCCTGTGTGACCGCACTCGTCCCTGGGCCGTTCTGCCAGTTCGCCTTGCCTACAATCGCATCGAAGATCGAGTAAGGCGCCGCAGGCGCGGACTCAGAATGCAAGGTGCTCGCTTGGGTGCCTGTGAGAGCGTGTTCGTAGACTCTGACATCGTCAAGAGATCCCGTGAAATACATACCGTTGGTTCCGTCGCTTCCAAAGGTCAAAGGATTGCTGTTCCCAATCGAACCCAGGGTCGCAGTGGCGGTCGCGTACGAAGAACCGTCAAGGTAGAGCGTCAAGGAGCCGGCGTTATCTACGAAAACTACGCTATACCATACATTGTTGGAGATTACCCCGGATCCACTAGCCGAACCGATGACCGTACCTCCGCTCATCAAATAGCCCGAGAGCGTCCCCCCGTTCTCGATCCGCACTCCGTATCCGGTGTCCCCGCACGACGAGCATACTCCTGACTTTGATACGAGCGCCTGAGGTGAAGAGGGGGTCGAGGTTACCTTCACCCAGAAGCTGATTGAGAATGAAGAAGTTGATGTTGGGAAGCTCAACGCCGCGACGCTTGGAACGGTAACGTATTGGCTGCTCGCACCTGCGAAGCTTAGACAATCTCCATACTTGCAGTTGGAGCTTGTCTGCCACGTTGGCTGATTGACGAGGGTTCCAGGATTGGCATTTCCCGAATCGTCTGCGGTGATGTAGCTGGTTCCCTCGTTCAAGGGCCAGTAACCTACCATGCCCGTGTTGAGCGAAGTCAGTAGCCCGTCTCCAGAATAGAACGAATTCGAAAAGCCTGTGTTCGCATAAAGCTCACCTACTTGGATCGAATTCAGGGCGATGTTGTAAATCCCGACGTCCTCAATACTGCCGGTAAAGTAACCACTGCAGCTGGTGCTTCCAGCGCCGGAGCACTGGGCGCCTACCTGGACGTCTTTGGTCGCAGCCACCAACGACCAACCAGTGCTGCTCGAAACAGCCGCTCCGTTCACATATGCAGTCATCGTTCCGGTGCTTGAAAGGGTGCAGCCGACTTGTTGCCAGTTTCC
>JAPCJP010000018.1:30816-34332 GCA_027886885.1 Nitrososphaerota archaeon
CGTGACCAGAGTGGTTCCTGTCGATCCCACGACACCCCAGCAAACTAGGTCGCCACCCGACAGGTAAACCTGCATTCCCTGAGGTCCGCCGTCCCAACTGCTTACCACAATCAATGTTCCGGTCGCAGTTGATGTCTTCACCCAGGCGAACATGCTAATCGCGCTGCTGAGCCCGGTGATTTCTGTTGGAGTGGGGATTTTGACGAACTCGCTGGATGAGCCGACGAAGGTAAGGCAATCGCCGGATTCGCACCCCGATGTGATCCATGTTGGGCTGTTGACCAGCGTTCCCGTATTTCCGTTCCCTGAATAATCGTAAGCGGATGTCCCGGCTCCCTCACCGAAGGACCAGTATGCAACCATGCCTCCTGTAACGGTGTTGAACGTATTTTGAGAGTTTGTGTTTGCGTATGAGGCGTAAGTCTGCTGACCTGTGTTGTCCACGCCGTAGACTTGGTTTCCCCAATTGTCGTATAGGCTCGTGGAAGACGCCAGGGCTGTTGACACACTCGTTTCTGAATGGAGCTGCAGAATCTGACTCGCGTCCAGCGTGTTGTTGTAGATTCTGTAGTCATCTATGGTCCCCGAGAAGTAATAATAGACGCTGTTATCCGGGAACAGCAACGCGCCGATTGTTAGTGGCCCAATCGACCTAGTAGAGGTGATCGTCGTCGTTTCCGAAGCCACTTGTGAGCCATCCACATACAAAGTAAGAGAATGACCTGCATTGAAGACACATGTCGCGAGATGCCAGTTACCATCATCGTATGTGGATGAACTAGTAATAGGAGAGTAATAGTTGATCCTGCACTGGACCTGGCCGCTAGTGGTCGCTAGCGAAAACCCAGTATTGTACTCGTAGGTACCCGAATCGGAGATTGGGTTGAAACCAGCTGATGACGTTGTCTTGAACCAAGTGCTAACCGTGAAACTGCCTTTTGGAGATGCATAGTAGGTAAAGGAGGGCACGTTGACGTATTGGTCCGAAGAGGACGAAAAGGAAAGACAGTTCCCATAGACACAGCTTGACCCCGTCTGCCAGGTCAAGGCGCCTTCGAGTGTACCACTATAGCCGTGTCCCGAGGCATCCGCCGTGGTCGAGCCGGAGCCGCCTGTTCCTTCATCGAACGGCCAATAGCCCAGCATGTTGTATGATAATGGTGATACGAGCTTCGTGTTGTTTATTCTCCCCGAGCCATCGAAATCATATTCGGTTATCTTGGTCACGGTGCCGTTGGCACTCTCATCGTAGAGCCTCTGGTAATTCTTGGTACTCTGGAAATAATAGTCGTTGTAGCCCTGGATGTTTGAGCCGTCGGAGAGCGTGGTGTTCGACCACACGACTTGGCCGTTCTGGACCTTGTACGAGATACTGTCCGTCTGTGATATCTGTGTAGAAGACGAGTATACCGTTCGGGAAGTGACGTAATATGTCTCCGCCTCGGTCCCGGCGAGGGCGCTCCCATACGCATAGGTCGTCTTTCCTCCTGTGGGATAGAGTACCTCGCTAATCAGCCAGTTGTTTATTCCTGTGCCGTAGTAGTAACGGGTGATTCGGCCAACCTCGTCTTTAACCGAGGAAAGGTTGTGTCCCGAGTAGTAGTAGTGTACGGTTCCCTCACCCGAGGTTATTGATGCGAGAGTGTTGTTCGAGTTGTACGAGAAAGTGACCGTACGACTAATAGTATCTGAGATTTGAGATATGTATCCGTTGGTGCCATAACTGAAGGAGATGGTGTTGTTGCCTGTCTTGTCGGTTATGGAAGTGAGCTGCTTCGCGGAGTTGAAGTTGTATTGAGTGCCGTTCGGCAGGGAGAGCGCGTAGCTCCCGCTGTTGTTGACAAGTTCGAAGTTGACGCCGGAATTGACTTGGAAGACGTTCCCCGACCAGGCATACGCGAAAGCCTGACCATCGGTCAAGTGCAGTTCGTAGGTCCCCATCCATGGGAAGTTTAGCGACCACCCATAACCCAAATTCGTCAGGGTGTAGTTATCATAACGATAGGGAGAGGAACTGTACAGAAAAGCGTAGGGTTCTGAATAGACTCTCCCTATGTCTAGGTTCAGACCTCGTCCCGAGATACTGACGTCAGTCTGGGATACCCCCAGCAGTCCATTTCCGGGGGAAACGTATTCGGTCAGGTCCTGGAAGTAACTCTCGTACGGGGAAATCCCCGGTTTGGCCCACGGCTTCGAGGTGGCGGACGCCTCAAGTCCCGCGACTGGTAGGGAGGACCAAACGAGGTCCCAGGTTCCCGAGATCTCGCCGAGCCAAGACCCAAACGCGAGGTTGTCTTCCGTGTAAAATGACATCCAAAGGACATACACGCTCGACGGTGCGGTGCTCAGAACGTACGAGGACGACCAAGTCCTACCCCCGTTAGCACTCGAAATAACCGAAATCGCGCTTCCTGTGGAGTAGGTCGCATAGAAGACGTAGAGAGACGAAGTCCCGTCTGTAGAGATACTCGCGAGAATTTGCGACGTTGCCAAGGTTACCGGACTAGACCACGCGCCGCTCGAAAAAGTAAGGTAGTAGATAGTACCTGGAGAAGAGTAACCCGTGCTTGCTGCGACCTCTATCGTATCCCCGATCGAGACGGCTGCCGAGTTCCTGAGTATGTAGGTGCTCGCTGAAGTGCATGTTGACGATGTCCACGTTGTCGCTCCTGGTCCCGTCCAAATCGTAGCGCAAAGTGAGCTGGGGTCGAAGTCGTAGGAGCTCACATAAATGCACCCGATTTCGCCATTGGCTAGTGGGACTAGATCGCCGTCATACACAGCCCCGCAGCTCGTGCCACTTGCGGACGTCCAATGGCCCGCTGCGGCAGCGGCTGCGTTCTTTGCGATTTCTAGCACGTCAACGTCCTTGATGAAAATGCCACCCGTGGAGTTCACAGCTATGATAGGGGTACCAAGATTCCACGACGGGCTAGCAACGAGGAGCTCGCTGATTGCCCAGTTGATCGCGCCCGCGTTCATGACACCGAACCGCCAGGTGATCTGGGAGTAACCGCCTGATCCTTCATCGGCCGCGAAGTAGACTATGTCCCCGGAGCACCAAACTGAGAGGGAATCGTACTCGTACGAGGCCACCGTAACGGCCGTCCAGTGGACCTCATCGGGACTCGAGGCCACTTCCCAATAAGGTCCGCTCGCCACGTAGTAGAACAGATAGAAGTAGCCGCCGTAGTAGCAGGCGTCTTGGGAGTAATCCGTGTTGGGACCGTACTCCTCGCCCGAGACTACTATGACCGGATCGATCGCGAATGACGGACCTACCGAATACGATAGCGAGGCGTTGGAAGAACTCAAGGAAGGTTGATTGGAAACGCTACCGGACCAGTCAAAGCCGATCTGAACCGTTGACTTGTTTCCGAACCATGCGGTGGTTCCGGTAATCCGAGCGGGGGAATGCGCAAACGGAATCCCTATGGTCCCCTCTTGCGTCGGGCCCCAGTCGGCGTGGCCAGATATGGTCATCTCGAGTCCCGTCGTCTGGCAATCTTGATGCTC
>JAPCJP010000056.1 GCA_027886885.1 Nitrososphaerota archaeon
CGGGGACCTTCTCGTTCAGAGGAAGATGGACGGCCGACTTGGTCGTCTTGTAACCAGCCAGTTCCTTCCTGTGCTCTTCTATGACAGGAGGGCGCACGTAGAATCCGATGTGCTCCGTGTGAAGCCCGAACCAAGCCAGTCGCCCTTTGTAGTCATAGTAAGGCATCCTGTAACTTATGCTCTCGCGGGCTGTCGGAGCCGCCTCCTTGATGGCTGCTCGAACCTCTCTCAGTTTACCTTGCGTCTCCGTGGGAGCAGCCGATATGTATTCGTCCACATTCTTCGCTGGTTTGTTCGTAGCCGAATCATGGACTTAGATTCTTTTAATCCTTGTTGAGATATGCACTGAGGTCATTGCGCCCCGCCGGCGAGGGGTTGGCGCATCATGTCGCTATTTCTAAATACGGTACAGAGCTCTCGGACGCGTCAATGTCGAGGCGCAAGGAAGTCGTTATCATGAAGAGTGGAGTGCCGTCCACAGGACCATACTCCAGGGCGGTCAAGTTCGGTGAACTAGTATTCGTCTCAGGCATCTCACCAAGGAACCGGGACGGGACGAAGTTCAAGGGCACGGTCGAGGAAGAAGTGGCGAACGTTCTCGAGAACATCGCCAGGGTGCTTGATGACGCCGGGTCTTCATTGGAGCGGGTACTCAAGGTCACGGTAATACTAGGGGACGAGCGAGACTGGGAGAGGATGAATTCTGTCTATGCAAAGTACTTCCCTAAGGACCCTCCGGCAAGAACCACGTTCCATTCTGATATCGGGGCCTCTGTGGAGATGGATGCTATCGCTTACGTCTAGGACCGCCAGTCCAGCGAAGGGGAGCCACACCGGTACTCTCCCGTACGTTCTCCTCGACCCACTCGAGTACTTCTGAGAGTTGCCGCCGTTCCAGGTCCCCGAACTCTGTCGCGGGTTGTTTTAACAGGGCCGTCCTTATCACGCCCCTTTTTACCAGGACCTCCTTCTTCACAGCTACCGCCATCTCAGGGTAGAAGTAGGTCAATGCTTGGTTGTACAGATAGATCTGCTTGGCCTGCTCGCGCTTTCCCCGTGCGCAGGCTTTCCAGATTCCCACGAGGTACTCCGGCGTGGGGGAGGCTGTCATTATTCCCGACGAGCCGCTGTCGATCTCCCACAGGAACCATCTCCCGTGAGTCCCTCCGAATATCCTCATCCCGTCGTTGGTGAGCTTGCGAAACTTCAGGATCTTCGCGGGAGTAGGGGAATCCTCAAGCTTCAGGTATCTGGCGCTCGGAACTTTTGCGAAGATACGGGCGAGAAGCTCGGCGGACATTATGGGGTGATTGCTCTCCGGTTCATCCTGTACCACCAGTGGAAGGTCGACTGCGCCTCCGACCGCCGCGTAATGGTCGATAATCGCTCCGTCGCCCAGCTTGAGGTTCTTTGGGGGCGCGACCATCAGGGCCGACGCTCCGAGGTCCTTCGCCCAGCCGGCGGCGTCGATGACGAGGTCGGTCGATTCCCGGCTTATCCCGACCACCACTGGTACTTTTCCGCTGACACGACCTATCGCGGTCTCGACGACCTCCTGCTGCTCGTCCTTGCTGAGTTTGCTTACCTCGGAGACCTCCCCCAGAACCAAGAGCCCATCGACATCAGCCTGCAGGTAGTAATCGACGAGATTCTCGAGGCTCTGTCTGTCCAGCTTTCTCTTCCGGTCGAGAGGGGTGACCGCTATGACGCAGATGCCACTTAGTTCTCTCGTCATGGAATTCAGTCGCTCCGGCTTTCTATTTATGAATCTTCAGGATGGACGCTTTCATGCCTCACTAGCCTCCCGGCCCTTACTCCAGTAGGGGCAGAGCCTTCGATGACCTGCTTCCCGTTCACGAACACACGCTCTATGCCCACCGGGTACTCGGTCGGTGAAGAGAAGGTGCTGCGGTCTCTTACTGTGAGAGGGTCGAAGACTACAAGGTCTGCGAAGAATCCGACTGCTATCTTGCCCCTGTCTCTGAGCTTGAAATTTTGGGCGGGGAGAGATGTCATCTTGCGGACCGCATCCTCTAGCGTGAGTACCTTCTCTCTCACGTATCCGCCGATGACGCGGGGGAATGTCCCGTACGACCTCGGGTGTGCGACCCCGACCGCAACCGGCCCCGACGGAGAGAGCGAGTAACCGTCGCTTGCTATCATCACGTACTCGGCCTTCATGATGCGCCTGATGTCTTCTTCAAGCATTGACCTGCTGATTATCGATATCTCCCCATGATAGTCCACGATCAGTCTGAAGATACAGTCTTCCGGTGTGATTTTCATGGAGTCGCTTATCTCCGCGATATCCTTTCCGTCGAAGCGCGCCTCCGGCGACGATACGACGACTATCCTCTCCGGACCTCCTCTTACGTCGAGGACCCTCTTGATGTTGGCAATCACCTCACCTCTCTTGTCACCCGGGAGCGCTGGAAGGTCCGCGAGCGTCACCCACTGCGGAAGGAATACGGTCAGGCCGGTGTGAGCTGCGTCGTAGGGATACTGGTCGGACGAGATATCGATTCCCTCAGCGCGCAAGCGTTCTATCAGCGCGAGCGCCCTGCCGCTGGTGTTCCACACGTTCTTGCTCAGCGCCTTCAGGTGCGAGATCTGCAGAGGTACGCGCGCGCCTCTGGCTACACTAGCGGCTTCGGCTATTGCGGCTTCCCAGTCTCCGTTGTCACCCTCGCTGCGCATGTGTGTCGCGTAGATGCCATCGTATTTCCTGACGATGTTGCAGAGCCGGACCAGTTCCCGCTCGTCAGCGTAGCAGCTCGGTGTGTACCTCAGGCCGGACGAGAGGCCGCAGGCGCCGCTCGCCATCGATTCCTCCGTCAGGGCTTCCATCTCGGCCAGCTCGGTCTCGGTCGCTCTCCGCGGGGCATCGCCCATCACCGAGAATCTTATCGTGCCGTGACCTGCAAGAATCGAGACGTTCAGCACGGGTCCTCGCGCCTCCAGGGCGCTCATGTACTCAGCCATCGTCTCCCACGTGGGCTCCACCCCGTACCACTCTGAGCCAGAACTCGTCCAGAACCGCTTGAAGGAGGCGAGTCCTTCCTTTCTGACCGGGGCAACCGAGAACCCACAATTTCCGACCACCTCCGTGGTGACGCCTTGCCTGATCTTGCTGCTCGCGGCGGGGTCGACCATCAGAGTCAGGTCGGAGTGCGAGTGCACGTCTATGAAACCTGGGGCGACCACTCTGTCTCCCGCGATGAACTCGAGTGCCGCCGGGCCGACCTGGCCCACTTCTTCTAACCTATCACCCTTTATCCCTACGTCAGCCCTGTATCGCGCCCTTCCTGTCCCATCGATGACATAGGCATCTCTTATCGCAATGTCCAGCATCATATCAGCTCCGGGCTAGACATTCGGGATGACCTTTTCGGCGAACGGTATTATCACCTTCTCGTGGTTAGATTCCGAGAATGGGGCGGAGAACGGGCGAAGCCAAATCGTATCGATTCCGAGCTTTGCCACCGCGCGCAGTTTTTCGATGCACTCCTCGGCGGTGCCGGCCACCGAGAAACGTCTGATCACCTCGTCCGTCAGGTACTTGCGATCCTCGTTCGCCCGCTGCTTGCCACCTGCCGTTCTGCAGTCAAGTACGAACGACGTAACCCCGGCGTCTAACCCCTCGAACATCACCGGATACATCTCAGGGGAGGTGTTGAGCAGGGCCTGGGTCACGAACGGTCTCACGTTCGCCACCGCCTCGCTCGAGCGCTCGGAGATAGAGGCGTAAAGCCAGGCGATGAGCTTGAGGTCCTTCAGCGTCCGTCCTCCCTTCTTGGCGCCTACCTCCACCTTCTTCATGGCGTATCTCAGCTGCGGCTCCGATGCGTAGGACGCCAGGACGGCGCCGTCTGCCAGTTCACCGGCGAGTTCGAGGTTCATCGGACTCCTGCTCGCTATGAACATTGGGATGTCCTTCCGGCACTGGAAGTTCATCTTCGCCTTCGTGACCTGGAACATCTTTCCCTTGAACGTGACCTCTTCTCCCCGCAGGAGGCCCCGGATTATCTGGAAGGACTCCTTCACCGCCGTATTCGGATGCTTCCTTTCAATGTGCAGTTCCTCAAAGCCGGAGCCGCCGACACCGAGGGTCAGTACCGCGCGGCCTCCAGAGATCTCATCCAGGCTCCCGATGGCGGTCGCTAGCATTCCGGGAATCCTAGAGTATGGGTCCGATATGCATGGACCGAGCATTATCTTCTCGGTACTCAACGCGTCGGCGGTCAGGGTCACGAATACGTCCTTCTCACCCCGGAACCTCTGATCCGCGTGCACCACGTACTTGAAGCCCAGGACCTCTGCCGTCCTCGCTATCCAGGCGACCTTCTTTATCGGCTCCGTGGGTGCCAGCCCGACTCCGAAATCGACCATGTCTCTTCACTCGATGAGGCTGAGGTTCATCGTTCCCATGCCTTCCCTGCGCATCCTGGGCGCCTCAGTCTGCAGCTTCTCCAGACCGCCGATGATGGTACCGACCACGTTGGTCGCGATGGGACCATACGTTCCCATGATCGCGGTGTCCCTCTCGTAGACCCAGCTCAGCACAGGCATCTGGTTTGCGTAGCCTGTCCAGTCAGGTTCGACGAAGACGGATGGCTTGTAGTACAACAGAACGTCTCCGACGGTCTGATAGATCGTCTGGTTTTCATCGGGAACCTCCGTCTTCGGGTCCAGGAGGATGTACACCTCCCTTCCGTTCTCCATGCTGTGCCTGGCCCTCTGCTGGAGGGGGAGCAGACTCTTGAGCAGCTTCGAACTCTCGGGGGCGTCCTCAGTTCGCAGTTCGATTGTCGCTTCGACATTCCCCAGGGTGAGCTTGAGCTTCTGCGCCATCCGGATAATCACTCGTACCTGCTCACGGTCAGCGGCTTCAAACCCTCATAGCGCGCGCTTTCGCATTTCATCTTGAAGGCCTGAGGCATCGGCCGGTCCAGCGCGGCGAACTTACACACCACGTGGATACCGTCGGCGTATGGGGTGCGAGGCGGGTCGTAGGCAGAAAGCCCCTCGCCGGCGGGCTCCCCATAGAATATGGCGAATTCCGAAAGCTCTCTCTGAAACTGGGCGCTGTATGCAAGCTGCTTACCTCTGGAAAGGGAACTCGCCCGATAGAAGTAGTGGATGTCTCCTTCGTAGATGTAGTTGGAGTGCACGGGAACCTCTTGGGGCAGACGAAGGATCTTATCTCCTTCGAGGTGCAACATCATCTCCCTTCCGGACCAGTTCGCGTGTATGGAACGACCTGTGACCGGCAGTATGTTCCATATGGCTTCGCATGTCTTCGGCGCGTACTCGTCGAAGAGAGAAGCGGTAGCTGTGGCACCGTCCATGTCGAGCAGGAGCTTCCTTTTTGGCACGGTCGTCATGCCCTTTCTATCACCAGCTCCTTACTGCCTTCGTAGACCATCTTCTCTGCTACCTTTGCAAACTGGTCAAGATTCTCAGTCACTGTTCCGAAGAGGTTTACAGCCTTCGGGCCTCTGGGTCCCTGAGGCCTGGAATCCCGTGCATAAGTTATCCCGAGCTCTGCCGACTCGACTCTCCCATAGGGAGAACCCCTGTAGTAGTGAGGCGGCCGATAGTAGTAGAAGATATCACCGGGTAACGGATGATAGATCAGCATGTTCTCCGCTGGAAGCTTCACCGAGTTGTCCAGGTGGAACACGAGTTGGGGTCCGGACCAGATGTCGTGGATGACCTTCCCATGGAGGGGCAGGAGACTCCAGATGGTCTCCGCTGTCATCGGCGCCTCGTCGTCGAGCACTTCCGCAAAGGCGGAGGTCTCTTCCCTCGTGAAGGTCAGCTTTACTCTCCTGTTCATCTTGACTTTCCCACGCCAACGCCTAGATATCTCTTGCCGTGCTAGAGGTCGACATTTCTCCCGATTCCCTTGGTGAGCGCCCGGTCATAAAGGAACTTGGCAATCACTATGTCCTGGAGCGCTATCCCGACCGACTTGAAGATCGTTATCTCCGAATCGGAAGTCCGCCCGGGTTTGGACCTGGCCACGACCTCGGCGAGTTCCCCGTAGATGGTCTCAGGCGGGAGTTCGCCCTTCCGCAGCGGTTCCAAGTCGCCGGACTCCTGCACAGCCTGGTCCCTGAGGTCTACCACGAGCTTGGAGACTTTCAGGAGAGCGGGGTCAATCTCCCTCCTCGCCGGCGTGTTCGAGCCGATGGCGTTTATGTGCGTCCCGGGCGCGACGTTCGAGAGCTTCAGCACCGGCGAGGTCGACGTGGTCGCCGTGGCCACGATATCCGCCGCCGCTGCCTCATCAACCGAATCCACCGCCTTTGCGTCGACCCCGAACGCCGCCGTGGCCCCCTCAGCCATTCGTGCTGCCTTCGCTCTATTCGGGTCATAGACTCTGACCGTGGAGAGCTTCACCGTGGAGCAGATCGCGTCAAGCTGCCCTTGACCCTGCACCCCGGCTCCCACGAGCCCGAAGGAGCTGCAGTTCCTGCGCGCAAGGTACTTGGTGGCGAGGGCCGAGACCGCCCCGGTTCTTATCTGGGTCAGGCGGCTCGCGCTCATGATGCACTGTATCGAACCGTCCTCGTAGTCGAGCAGGGTCACCAGAAAGTAGTTCCTCCCCGGCTGCCTGTGGCCTGCGACACCGGCCAAGAGCTTGAATCCTGACGCCTTGGAGTCGAGAAGTACGGAGGGCATGAGCCTGAAGGTCCCGTAGGACTGGGGGACCGAGATGGTAAGTCGGTTAGGGGTGAGAGCCTTCCCCCGCGCCAGTTCCTCGAAGGCCAGTTCCATCTGCTGCACGGCTGCGGGCATGTCGAGCAGCGACGAGACGTCACCCTCGCTTATCAGAAGAACCACGATGCGGCATCACCTGGTCTCAGGTCGTCGCGGCGTCAGCAGGTGGAGTTTGTCGCGTATCTCTTTGCAGCATAGGTTGAAGGGCTCCTGGGTCCTCATGACCGGTTCTCTGGTCTTTGGTAGCGGCACCCTGACCTCTTCGATGATCGTCCCCGGATGCGCGGACATCACCAAGACCCGGTCCGCCAGATATACCGCTTCCTCGACGTCGTGCGTGACCAATACCCCCGTCACGCCGAGGCCGCCTATGATGTAGAGAAGGTCAGTCTGCAGCAGCTCCTTGGTTATCTCGTCGACCCCCGTGAAAGGCTCGTCCATCAGGAGCACGGTAGGCTCGTGCACCAGCGCTCTGGCTATCGACACCCTTCGCTGCATGCCACCAGAGAGCTCGTTGGGATACTGCTTCTCGAAGCCCGACAGGCCGACCATGTCGATCATCTTCTGCACTCGCTCGGGTTTGTTAATTCCGAGTATCTCTAATGGGACCTTCACGTTGTTGTAGACCGTCCGCCACCGCATGAGGCTGGAATCCTGGAAGATGTAGCCAATCAGGAACCTCTCGGACCTCACTTCCTCGACCGCCCCGCTGTCCGGCTTCTCCAGGCCGGCTATCATGCGCAGGATTGTGCTCTTGCCGCAGCCGCTTGGGCCCACCAGCGCCACCACCTCGCCTTCGTCGAGCTGAAAAGAGATGTTCTTGACCGCCTGAATCCTGTCTCCGGTTATCGACTGATATGACTTGGACACGTCTTTCAGGGTCACCAGCGCACCCAACTTCATCGGCTCCGGAGCCAGGGCATGAGGAGCCTCCCGGTCAGCTCGACCGCCCCGTAGAGCACCAGGCCGAGGAACGTGAGTATCACAATGGCTACATACGAAAGGGTGGTGTCGAAGTTCGTAAGGGAGGTCGTGATCAGGAAGCCGAGACCGGAGTTCGAGCTGACGAACTCGGCAATCACGGCGCCGATGGTAGCGCCGGTTATCCCTATTCTCAGGCCTACGAACATGTGCGGAAGGGAGTTGGGAAGGCGGACCTTGTAGAAGATCTTGACTTTACCCGCGCCGAGGCTCTTCAGCAGGTAGATGAGGTTCTGGTCGACGTCCGTGAGACCGGTCACAGTGCCCAGGACTATCGGAAAGAAGGATATCAGAAGGACCAGTACCACTCTGGACGTGTTGTCGAACCCAAGGATGATGTAGATGATCGGCGCGATGGCCACCGTGGGAAGCACCTGGCTGACGACGATGTACGGCATCACCATCTTCCTTGCGAGGGGAGAGAGCGAGATCAGGATGGCCAGCGATATCCCTATCACGACGGCGACGGCGAAGCCCACCAGTATCTCGTTCAGGGTGACCAGCGTGTTCGAGAGCCAGTCGACCCTCGAGTGCTGAAAGGCGCTGATTATCTGCGTGGGGGCGGGCAGGAGGAAGCTCCGGACAATCCCCGTCTGAGAGATGAACTGCCAGACGACCAGCACTATTGCAAGTGATGCCGCGACGGGCCATTCTTTCTTGGCGAAGGCCCAGACGTTCTTACGCATCACTGGGACCTTTACGATGGAGGTGCTTGTACGAACTGGTCCGTGTAGAGGGAGGTAGCGGCCGGCGTGGAGCTCAGGCCCTGCACCTGGACCGCCAGCGTCACTATGTTAGTCGCCGTCGCGGGAGGGATATACCCGAACTGGAGCGCTGTAAGGGTTCCGAGCGTCGTCGCGTTATACCCGACCTCATAGATCAGCGATGCCTGCCATTGAGCCAAGGTCGAGGTATAGTTGAAACTCGGGTTGATGTTGACAAAGTCCTGCACGCACTGGTCTGGGTTCTTGATACAGAAGTAGTAGCCATAGATGGTGGCGTTTGTTATCGCCCTCGCTACGGTCGGGTCGTTCTTGACCAGGTTCTGCTGCATCACTATGCCGGAGCCGACTGGGGGCAGTCCGAAGCTCGAGAACAGGAGGTATGAGACCGGCTCGTTGAGGGAGACGCCCTGTGGCTGCAGCGCAGCGTAGTCAGAGGCGAACTCGACTATCGCGTCCACCGAATGGGCAAAGAGCGCGTCGCCCAGGTCGGAGAAGCCGATGTTCTGGATCGTCACCTGGCTTAGGCTGATTCCGTTGTTCTTGAGGAAGGGTATGAACATGTTGTAGCTCTCGCTGCCGAACGGGACACCGATGGTCTTGCCGATCAGCGACTGAGGTCCGGTGATCCCGCTGCTCGTGAGGAATATCATGCCCACGGGATTCACTATACCCGTGCCTCCGGTCTCGACGAGCTGGTTCAAGGACGCGTTGTTCACGGCGATGCTGACCAGGTCGTAGAGGTCTCCGAGGGCGAACGCGTTAGGAGAATTGCTGGTCGCCACGGCTATCTCGGCCGCAGACGTCCCCGCCAGGATCACGGGGGTCACGTCAATCCCGTTCTGCGCGAAGTATCCCT
>JAPCJP010000057.1 GCA_027886885.1 Nitrososphaerota archaeon
TATCGAAATTCACTTGGAAAGCGAGCACGGCCTCTCTGGTCGGCCTCTTGGGCGGAACGGAAGAGCAGGTCAAGTTCTTGAGGTCTTGACTGGTTGCGTTTCCGGCTCACGCTGGCGGCTACCTCTTCAAGCGGGCCGTCGGTGCCATAGACAAGTCTCGTTGGGGGTTCCCCGGAGTCTTTCGCCTCGCGAGCAGGGCAACACACCCGACAAGGACTGCAACGCCAGCAAGTATCCCGGCGTAAACAAACTGGGTGTTGCGCGTGAAAGACGATAGCAAGGCCTTGGTGAAGGAGGCGGTTATCGTGCCTGGACCTTGGGCTGTGACAGTGGAGTTCAAGGCAGTGGGCTGTGCGATCAGTATCGCTGAAGTCGAATTCCATGTGTCAAAGATGCAGTTCTTTGAGCCTGATACCTCTATAGAGAAGACGGTCTCCGCGGGCTCCCACGTCAACCCCGGCGGGGTGGCGGCGCCGCAACTGGCCGGGTTGGCCGCGATCGTGATGGAATACTGGTGCTGATACGCGGTCGTCTCGTTCCCAGAAACCAGCGCGGTCCCGTTAGTCCCTGACGAGGCAGCCCACCTTTCGCTTTGGGATGAGCCCGGAAGAAGGTCGCTCAAGGACCAATGGGTTCCAAAATCAAGCCAGACTGTAGTAGGCGTCGTGGCCTCCATCTGGCTTGTGTTTTCCCCCAGCGCCGTGAAGTTGAGCGAAGGGAAGGACGGTGAGCCGCCGCTCACGATTGCATACGCGAAGCTTTCGCCGAGCTGTTCGTAATATGTGGACGCCGCCGCCGGACAGGCCCCCTGCGAGCAAGTTGGCACCGAAATCGTGGAGGACGGTTGACCTCCTAAGCTGAACCTGTAGCGTAAAGCTTGGCTGTCTGCCGGGGACGTCACGTGGATGTTGCATGAGGGAATGGCGGTGACCGTAAGGGAGGCGCCGTCACCGAAGAGGTGGGTCGGAGAGACCGAGCAACCCGAAAGCAAGAAAGTCGCCGCCTGCCCTGCCTGTTCGGTAATCGAGAGGGCTATAGGTTGGCTGACCAAGGCCGCAAACGTCGCGGTAATCGTCCCTGACCCGTGGACCACCGCGGTCGTTGAGAAGTTGCCCTCGGCGGCCAAGCTGATTTTGGCTGTGTCGGTCGCCCACGATACGAATCCATATCCACGTTCGGCGGTTTCGTTGATGGTGATCGAGCCATAGGTCTCCCACAGGCTCGAGTCCGATGGGTAGACGGTTCCCGAGTTCACGGGGCTGACGGCGAAAGTGACGTTGAACTGGTCGACGTAGCCCGCCGTGTAGTTGTTTCCGCCCGTCCTCTGGACGAACGCGTTCTGGCCGGCCGCGAACCATCGCTCGGAGCTCGATGCCGCGACCGAGTTCGAGATGGTCGCACTGGTGCCGTAGTCGAACCAGGCTTGGCAGACCGCCCTTCCGCCTCCCGCCGTCGTGGAGATGGCGCACCCGGTGTCCTCCAGTCCGAGTTGAATTCCTGTCACCGGGATTGTCAGGTCGGCGTCCCAATTTGCAGGCGTCGTCGGGGTCGCCCGGAACCTGTTCTCCACCTGGTCGAAGGCTGCCAGATTCAGCCCAGGACACACGCCGATCGCACAAGAGGTCTGGCTGGCGGAGGTGGCCGAGAAGCCTCCGTCGACCTGGAACCCGGCCCTCGTGCTTCCGTTGTTGTTGAAAAATAGAGAGAAGGCGCAAGATGGATCGATGCTCTCCACATGGGGAGCGCCGTCGCCGGAGAAAGTGGAGGGGCTGGCGTGACAGCCCTCGACAGACACCAGGGAGATCGGGCCCGAATCGCTCACCTGCACCGAAATCGGCTGTCTAACCGCCGTGTACTCTATCTTCATGATGAATACGAGGTCCTCGTACCCCCATTCCTCGGCGGCGGCGTTGTCGGTCGACCCGGCGTATCTGAAGCCGGCGCAACCTAGGGCATATTGCCAACAAGGGAAGTTAGGAGACCCGTCGGAGCCGTCCCAATTCAACGGATTCGAATTGTAGTTGCTGTTCGTGACCTCGATCCCTAATTCGTTCGCGCCGTTTATTGTGGTGGTGTTCCCGTAGATCGCAAATGAGACCTGGTACATGTGGCCGTACTCGAGAGTGAGGCTGCTGCTCAGGCTGAAGTTATACGACTTGTCGCCGACTGGCGACATGTCGTCCAGGTTGGGAACGAGGGATTGATTGAGCATCAAACGCGGATTTGACGTACTGAGGATATCGGAAGCCGACGCGGCGGTGAAGTTCCAGACCAGGAGGTTGAGGCTTCCAGTCGGTGTTCCTATCTTTGACAGGAGCACCTGAAGCCGGTTCACCGTGACGGAGTTCCACGCCATCCAGAACCTTTCTCCCTGGAACGAGTCGAGGCCGGTGCCCCCTTTCGCGGCTCCAATCGGTCTGTCGAGCACCATGCTCTCGGTCTGTCCCTGCGACCACGCGCTGCCGTTGATGTCCAGGGCGTAAACCGCGTTGGCGCCGGAAACGATGTCGCAGCTGGTAATGTTGCCGCAAGCTAGGAGGGCTTGGTTTGGGTCGTAGTGCACGTCCAACGACTCCTGTTGAAAGTTCGTGCCGCCGATGTACTGAAACGCGAGACAGTCGGTGCCGTAGCACCCGCCAGTGTTCGTGAAAGTCCCGTTGTAATATTTCACGACCAGGTGGTATACTGTCCCGGCAACCAGTGTTATCGTATCGTTGAGGTGGTACGATTTGGGGGCAAAGCCAGGGTACACCCAACCGCCGCAGCCGCTGCACAGCCCGCTTGTGACATTCCAGACAAAAGCTCCTAGGAATTGCCCGGAGGGGTTTCCTGAATCGTCTGTTTGGACGCCTATTACGACATCGTACTTGGCGCTGGTGTTGAAATAATCCGCATAGACGCTCACTCGAGGTATTGCCTCGCCGTTGTATCTCGCCGTGAACCTTGTATCGATTAGCTGCGTCGTGTTTGTGAGGCCTACCGTGCCAAGCGAGGCTTGGGTGGAGTTGTAGGCGTTGCCAAAGTATTCGGACGAGGGAATGGGCTGAGCAGCGTGGACCCCTGGGATGCTGGAACCACCCAGGATGACGAACGAAGAAGCGACCAGGACTCCAAGCAGTAGGGGGGCTTTGAACTCAACTCGTCCAAGCGTGGTCGAATTTCGAGTGTGCGCCATCTTGATCTTGCCTGCACCTCCTCTTCCGATGACGCTTGCATGGAATGGCTTTAGACGTTATGAATTTTCGGTTTCGTGTCAGACGAAGGGGCTCGCGGACTTAGGCACTCGAATTTGGAGAGCTCGACTTCCCATTTTCGAGAAGCCCGACCGGGCTTCTCCCGCTCAGGCCGTGCAGTGCGAGAGGCGGCTTTTCCCGCCTATGGTTTGCCATCTTTGGTCGTATTCGTGGAGGTAGTGGTAGTCGTGGTCGCGGTTGCGGTAATAGTGGAGTTCGTGGTCGAAGTTGTTGTGATAGTCGTTCCAAACGACTGCGCAATCACGTTCGACGTCTCCTGCTGTGGCACCCCGTAGAGGAGGTTGGACGACTCGGAGGATCCGCTTCCCTTGTATTGGACCCAAGAGAAGTTCCCTGGAAAGGTCGTCGTCCAGACGAGGGGTGTGGCTGACTCGAACTGGAACACCCCGCTTGCTTGCGTGAATGTTGCGACCGACTGAGATCCGCCTCCATAACCAACGAGGATCAACTCAAACCCTACGATTGGAGCCTCTAAGTAGGGAAAGCTGGTAAGGCCGGCCGACTCGTTCCAAAGCACTTCGCCATTGCCGGCCACGACGCCGAACGAGGCTCCGACGACGTCTCCCGTCGAATTAGTCAACGCGGTTATGGAGACCTGCGTTCCGCTGGCGAGGTCGCCGGACGGTATGTTAGTCGCTGAAAGAGCGTCCATGCCGAGGAACGCGCCTGTGGATGAATAGCTCTCGACGTCCGGCATCATCACTCCGCTCGAGTAGGAGATCACGAACTGCGTGAACGCTGCTCCGAAGCCGTTGGGCGAGTACGCGTTGAACTGGAGAGACCAGTTTCCGCCATACTGTCCGGCTGATACTCCGGATAGCTGGTCGCTCAGGAGCATCGACGCCGTCACACTCTTGAGGTGTGCGCCATTGTCCATTATGAAGTAGTTCCGGTTGCTACCGGCTTGGAGGGTACTCGTGCTGGTAGTGGTCGTCGTCGAGGTCGTGGAGCTTGAGGACGACCTTGATGCGGACGTCGACGTAGTGGAAGTGGTTGTGGAAGTGGTTGTGGAAGTGGTTGTGGAAGTGGTTGTGGACGATGACTGCATGATCGCGTCTACGAAGACGACGCCGTTCTCTCCGGGGCTGATGGTGAACGAATACTGCTGGGACGCCTGCGAAGCCCTTACTACCGCGTATCCCCATGCGCTCCCCATCCAGGAGGCCACGCTGGCCTGGTCGCCCAGCGTCAGCGGGGAGTCGGCGGTGTAGCTGGGGTTGCCTTGGCTGGCGTCGTACGTGATGATGAGGTCGTCAGGGTTGCTCGTGCTAAAGGTGTTGGAGGAGTGCAGCGTCCCGTAGGGCGAGCCTCCCACGCTGCCGCAGCACCCATTGAGGCCTGTCGAGGCTCCGCCGTCGAATATCGTCTCTGTGTTTGCATTGGATACCGCAAGCGCCATCACTGTGAATCGTGCACTTCCGGACAATGTGACGGTAATGGCCTCGGAACTTAGTACGGAACCTGCCACCGAATACCATTCTTCAAAATGCAGAAGGTTTGCGGTTCCCGTGACCCGACGTTCGAAAGTCAAGTGCGGAGAGGTGATGCTCTGAACTGTAGCACCCCCTCCTGCGGTGTTTATCCCGACGAGGACGATCACCACATCCTGGCTCTTGCTCGTCGTGAGGCTGACGGACAATGCGCTTGCCAAATTGACGCCGTTATAGGCAGTCCCGTCCAACGCAATCGTGCCGGATCGCGAGTGAGCGCTTGTGCTGGTGCTCGTGCTGCTGGTCGTCGACGACTGCCTGATCGCGTCGACGAAGGTGATGCCGTTCTCCCCCACGCTGTTGGTGAACGAATACTGCGGGGACGCCTGCGAAGCGCTCACTACGGCGTATCCCCATGCGCTCCCCATCCAGGAGGCGACGCTGGCCTGGTCGCCCAGCGTCAGCGGGGAGTCGGCGGTGTAGCTGGGGTTGCCTTGGGTCGCGGTATATGCCAGAATGAGGTCGTCGGGGTTGCTCGTGCTGAACGTGTTTGTATAGTCCGTCGTCCCGTAGGGCGAGCCTCCCACGCTGCCGCAGCACCCTCCAGGCCCGACGGAGGGGCTCGAATCGAATATCGTCCCCGTGTTGGCCCCAGAAATCGCAAAGGCCATTACCGTGAACCTCGATTCCGCGGTGAGGGCGACGGTGATGGCCTCCGAACTCAGGGCTGAGCTTCCGACGGCGTACCATTCAGCCAGATACATCGAGCTGCCCGTCCCGGCGGCCCGCTGAATGAAGGTCAAGTGTGGAGACGACACCCCCTGGACTGTCGCGGTCCCACCAGCCTCGTTGATCCCGACAAAAATTATGATCACATCGGGGTTGTTCGTGGTGAGGCTGACGGACAACGTACTCGCCAAGTTCGCGCCGTTCTGCGCAGTACCGTCCAGCGAGGGGCCCGCTGCGTTCGCCCGCTGCGTCAGGGACGATGGCACGAAAACCAACACGGCAGCGCACGTGAGAAGCATGACGGTTGCGAGGCTCACTACTCTTCCAGCAGCTCTATGATTCATCTTGGTTCCCTCCGATTCCTTGAAGGCGGTCGTCGTAGTTGGTACGATACTTAAGCTTAGTTAATTCTGCCATCATACGGCATAATAACACGTCCGTATGTCATCGGATGGCGTTCCAACCGTGGACAATGCCTCCCTGTGCCAAGCGGGCCTCGAAGCGAGGAGCGGGAGCCAGGGGCGTCTCGTGTAGGGGCCAGGCGACGACCTCAGCCGATCCCGACTCGCATCCGAAGGCACCGGGGACCACCGGTATCAAGCTACATTGGAAATTGGATGTGGCGAGTCAACCATTCTTCGTGTGAATTCCTATGGATTCGGGATTCATGCCGATTTAGCTGGCCTTCTCGGTGCTTATCAATCAACTCTTGATTATCTTGGAGCCAATGAAGAAGCACTTACCTAGACTCTTGACGATTTCTCTGGCAGCACTTCTGTTCGCGTCCTGGATGGCGCCGGCGGTATACGCAAACGTCGGCGGTGCCCCCCCTCCAGGCACGGTGATTACGCCCGACCCGGCCCTCAGCTCGACGGCGCTCTTCGCGGTGTCGGGGGATTACACCTATGTGGCGGCAGGCGCGGCTATGAGGGACCAAGGCTACGGTAACATAACGGTGAATTGGACTGGTACTCTGGTAAAGGCGTATCTGATCTGGGGGTACATCAACCCCACGACGGCCGGACTCGATACGGGGACGTTCAACGGCCAAACCATAACCGGCGCCTTCCAGTCGACAGACGTGAGCCCGTGCTGGGGTGGAGGAAACCTGACGGTCTTCGCGGCGGACGTCACGTCCCTCGTGAACAACGGCGATAACCACCTCACAGGATTCCCGTCCGGTTACACCAATGGGGCGGACCCCTGGAGCGAATATGCCACGCCCCTCGATGAGGGCGCCTCGCTGGTCGTAGTCTACACGCCTACGACGGTGGTGACTAACCAGGTCTACATCTACACAGGCACCTACACCGAGGTGACAGGCGGCTCACTGACGAGCGTCTTCGACCACGGCGCGACGATCGCAACGACCGCCACGACCACGTTCATAGTCGCCGACGGTCAGCTCCCCGGAAATTCCGCCTCTTGGAACGGCGTGGTCATAGACACCAACGCGTTCCCCGGCTCCGACGCCAGAGCTTCAACACAAGGCTGGTCGTACGGCAACCTGTGGGACACTAAGACGTACTCCGTGACTGAGGCCCTCGGTTCGACATCGGACAACGCCTCCATCGCGGGTGGCGGAGACGACTGCCTCACCTGGGCAGGTCAGGTCCTAGCGTTCCCCTCGACTGCCTCGATCAATGGAGTGCCACAGTTCGGTGGCTCGTCCCTGGTGGTGGCGGCCGTCGGAATGGCCGCGGTCGTAGTCCTCGCCAAGAGGAAGCAGGCCCTTCAAATCCCGACGAACTAGCAACTCAAACGGCTAGACGAGCAGATGCTTGCGCGAATGAGGGCAGGCCCGAAGATGGGAAAAGGCCCATCGGGCTTGCCACATCGCGGACCAAGTCCGGGGAGACCCGGCTAGGCAATTGACAGAAGCCGGACGGTAAACGAGGAGAAACCTTGGCGTGCGCATGCCGAGGCGTTTTCTTTTTTTAAGGTGAAGGGGCTTAGCGACCAGCCGAGCGAGGGGGACCGCGAAACGTTGCCGAGCGATCATGTCAAGGTTGCTCGACCACGGTCAAGGTGACGTTCGCGCCCCCCAAGTAGTGCACCGTGAGTATGTGGCTGGAGGAGTCCCAAAACCAGCCGGTCTGCTGGACGTATTCATAGGAGCCGCAACCGGCATTGCTGGCCGGCTGCGAACACTCGTAGCCTATGGAAGTTTGATTCAGGCTTGCGAGAGAGCTGTACGGCGGTATTGTCCCGCTGTCGCTCGCTGATACGGAAAAGATGGGAGACGTCGCCTGCACCGTGAGCCATTGGCCGGTCGATGGACTGTCGACCGTGTATCTCGCGGTTGTCTCCAGCGAATTGGACTTCGTAAGGGAAGTAGACGATTCTTTCTGTCCGGATGTCGCGCCGTTTGAGGAATTGCCAATCGCGGTCGTCTCGCTGGGCGAACCAGTTCGGGCGGCGAGGGTCGCGTACAGATAGAAAAGAAGGACGATTCCAACGGCAAGCGAAACAACGAGCAGAACCTTGGATTTGGTCCGTCTTTTCATCGTGGTAGGGAGCCTCCAGTAAGCACGTGCGGCTAAGGTTTTCGAAACCCGGGTCGGGCAACCCAGACGCCTCAATCCGTTCTCTGAAGGGGAAATACCCTCGGCATCGGCCTCCTTCGGCCTCATCAAGTCCAGATTGACGCAAAACCGACGTCACCTCCCATACAAGATCCGGATAGGCCTCAAATCCATGCGCAAGGATTCGGCGCTCATAGGCTATTTTAGCAGGGATTAGGCCTCGAGGTCGAGGCAGGGGACAAAGTGAGCCACAGATGACTTCCGATATGGCGCCATTCTTTCTGTTTTCCAGCCGCGCACCATCGGTCTTTGCGTCGCGTTTCTTCCGCGGCCCTCACGCAATGATTTTATCTTTGGCCTACGGGCGAAGTACAAGATGAACGTGCCATCCTTTGGGCTAAGTCGTCCCTTCGCGTTCGTCGCGGGCATAACCATTGCGTTCCTGGCCGCCATCCTGATCCCCGGAGTCGGCGTCGACTACACCTACCTGTCAATCACCGCACTGGTCCTGGCAGCCTGGTTTTCCATCAAGTGGAGAGCCGTCAAGTCCCAGGTCTCGAAAGGCAGCTCCTGGGAGATCGTGCTTGGGGGCGGAATAATCGTTGCCCTCTACGCGTACAAGATAGCCACCGGTGAGAGGCTGGGGATCCTGGACTTTACCATCCTCTTTTCCGCAGTGGCGCTGTCATTCTATGGCATAAGGTCGTTCAAGCTGTTCTGGGTGCCTGCCGCCTACGGCGTGGTCCTCCTTCTGGGATACCAGATCGAGAACCTGACCCCGAACTACGTGGCGATGCAGGATTGGATGGCGGGCGTGATGGGGGCTTCAATGTCCGCGATCGGGGTGTCTAACTCGGTGTCGGGTCATTACGTCTTCCTGAATTCGGGGGCAAGTTCCTTGGCCCTCAACGTCGAAGGAGACTGCACCGGGGTGCAGGGCATCCTGGCCTTCGGGTTGCTCTCCACGATGTCCGTGCTCGACTCGAAACCCAAGATGTCGCGGCTGATACCAATCTTCGCGATTGGTTTCGTCGGTGCCTTCTTGATCAACATAGTCCGACTGTTTGCCGTCTTCCTCGCCTTCGAGTATCT
>JAPCJP010000058.1 GCA_027886885.1 Nitrososphaerota archaeon
AGGCAGGGGGACAGAACGCGGTTTCGGCGATGGTCTACGGCGCGGGCCCCGTCGGACTGATGCACGCACGGCTCCTGAAGCACTACGGGGTGGAGAAGGTCGGCGTGGCCGATGTCAGCGAGTACAGGCTCTCTCTGGCTCTCGGCATGGGGGCAGACTTTGTCTTCGACCCCACCAAGCCAGAGACCCGCGAGCGGGCTCTCAAGAATTTCCCCGCGGGGCCCGAGCTGGTTGTCATCGCGACCGCCAGTATGGCGGCCCTGGAGGAGGGGCTCGGTGTCGTCGGGCGGGCCGGGACCGTCCTGCTCTTCGGAGCCCCGAGGAGGGGCGCGTCTGCCCAGCTGGACGCGGCGAGACTCTTCCTGAACGGGACCAGGTTGGTCACGAGTTACGGCGCATATGAGACCGAGACCGCCGAGGCCATGAAGCTCCTTGCCCACGGGAAGGTACGCGTCTCTGACATGATCACCCACAGGTTCCCGCTCGAACAGGCCGGGGACGCGTTCACCATCGCATCCCAGCAACGCGCCATGAAGGCTCTCGTACTTGATTGAGCTGGTCGGCGAAGGACTCGGGCACACGCCCGCCAGGTAATCCTCAGTGGCGACGAGCCGCCTCGACTTCGTTCTCATCTTCCTGATGTGCTCGATCTGGGCAGGGAACTACTTCGTCATAGACGCGATCCTCCCATACGTCGACCCCTTCACGCTCTCGTTCCTGCGGGCCGTCCTGGGCGGGCTCTTCGTGCTGGCGATAGGAGGGCGCGTCATGAAGGGACTGGGCCGGGCGGACGTGAAGTGGTTGGTCGCCTTCGGTCTTTTCAACACCGCTCTTTTTTTTGTGCTCCTTAATGCGAGCCTCCTGACCGCCAGTGCTGGCGTCGACTCGACTCTGATTTACACCCAGCCGATTTTCGTCGTCGCCTTCGCCCCTCTGCTTGGCGAGCGGCTGACGTACCGCAGGGTCTCCGGCGTCGCGGTAGCGTTCTGCGGAGTCGCCGTCATCTTCCTGCCGAGCATTCTGGGCTCAACGGTCGTCATCGGCGACCTCTACGCCGTGGCTGGCGCGGTCTCATGGGCGGTCTCGGTCATCTTGTTCAAAAGGTGGAAGCCGAAAGGAGATGCTCGCGCGGTACAGGCGGTCCAGTCGCTCATAGGCGGCGCTCTCATCGTCCCCGTCCTCGCGGTCGAGAAGCCATTCGTCGACCCGACCCTACAATTCTGGCTGCTGCTCGTCTACAGCGTGGTCCTCGCAACCGGCCTCACCTACACCTTCTTCCTCACCTTGCTTGCCCGGATGCCTGCGACCCAGGTCACCTCCTACCTCTTCCTAGTGCCGGTCTTGGCCACGATAATGGGGTCGATCATCACGGCGCGCGTGCCGGCACCGAACGAGGTCGTCGGTACTGCGCTGGTGGCAATCGGCATAGTTGTCGTCAACCGCTAGGACGGGTCTCCGGATGCAGGGTCCAGGCGACCGTCGCCAGCGGAGGGGTCAGCAATGATTTAAGGGCGGGCGCCCTATTGACGCGCTGTGAGCAGGTATTCCCGCGCCATCTCACTCATGCTGCTACTCGCAGCTTTCGTCTGGCTCGCCAGGGTACTGTCGGGCAATCTGGCCACCGTCTCGGGTTTTGCCATCTCTGGCGAGGCCGGACAGAATGCTAGCGTGCCCCCCGGAGTCGGGGGCGCGACACCCCTGAACCTCATTCCCCCAATCGGTACCAACGCGGGGGATGGACTGTTGTCCGGCATTATCTTGGTCGGAGTGTTGTGCGGGTACCTGGCCTGGCGCGTGAGGGACGCGCTCCCTCGAGAGGAAGGGACGGCTGCTGGATTTCTGATCTTCTTGCTCCTCTCGCTGGGAGCGTTCCTGGGCCTCCTGGTCGAGGGTAGGGCCATCGTCGCCCTCCTCATAGCCCTGGGCTCCTACTCGGCGGCCGGTCATGGGCTTGGCGAAGCGCTCTCGCTCGCCTTCTTCGTCACAGGGGCGGCCGTCATAGCGGTGAGTTTCGGCTCCTTGGTCGTCTTCCTCGCGAGGAGGAGAAGGAGGATCACGCTGCAGCCAGAGAGCTCTGGAGATTCCGTTGCCAAGGATTTCGCCAGGGCCATCGACGGCACGGTCTACTCCCTTCGGTACGGCTCCGACCTGCGAATGGCTGTGCTCAGGTGCTACAAGGCCCTTTGCGACACGCTGCAGGACGGGGGAGCCGCGGACAGCCCCGAGCTCACCGCCCGCGAGTTCGAGGCCATGGCGGAAAAGAAACTCGCGGTCGACAGGGAAAACCTCCGGCTCATCACGCGACTCTTCGAGAAGGCGCGCTACAGCCAGGACGCGATCGACGAAGCGGAGGTGAGGGAGGCTGAGACGAGCCTCATGAACCTGCAGAGGGAGCTCAGGGCGCGCTCCGGCTGGCCGGGTGGGATGGGACCGTGAAACCTTGAGGGCGCCTCGGTTCGCAGAGTACGTTTCCGCCGTCCTTGCCTGTCTCGCCGTCGCCACGGCCGCGGTGGGGGCATACCTGGGCGCGCTGGCCCTGCTAATGGCGCTCACGGCGCTTCTCACGAGCAGCGTCCTCCTCGGCCGGACCGACCTGCGGAGCTGGTTCCACTCTCCCGTCAGGACCTCCACCAACATGGCGCCAGGCCCCGTATCCAGGATGGCCGAACTGGTCAACGATGCGGCCATGGGCAACAGGTACGCGAGGGCAGAGATTGCCGGACTGCTATCCTGGATGGTCACCACAAAGAGGGAGGGCATCGACGCGACGAAGGGTAACGAGCTCAGCAACGCGAGGCGTGACCTGCTCGCCATCCTCAAGGAAGCGGACCCTGATGCTCCACTTTCGGATTTCAGATACTTGAAAGGGAAGAGCTACATCCGCGAGCTCGAGATGGAGGTGTCATCGATCAGCGATGGTTGAAGAGACTCTCGACGACGCACCCGAGCGCATCCTTGCCGAGCTCTCCGAGGTGATCGTCGGAAAGAGAGAGGCATTGGAGACGACCCTGCTTGCCGTGCTCTCGGGAGGCCATGTTCTGATAGAGGACTACCCAGGACTGGCCAAGACCCTGCTGGCAAAGTCTCTTGCGAGCGCCCTGGGTCTCGATTTCAAACGAGTCCAGTTCACTCCGGACCTCCTACCCGCGGATATCACGGGCTCATACGTGCTCGACAGGAGCAAGTCGACCTTCGAGTTGAGGAAGGGTCCGATCTTCACGAACATGCTACTGGCCGACGAGGTGAACCGCGCTCCCCCGCGGACACAATCGGCCCTGCTCGAGGCTATGCAGGAGAAGCAGGTCACCATCGAAGGCGAGTCCCTCAGGCTCGCCGACCCCTTCATCGTCGTCGCGACCCAGAACCCCATCGAATACGAGGGGACATATCCCCTGCCGGAGGCCCAGCTCGACCGGTTCCTGGTCAAGATCTCGGTGGGGTATCCCTCGTCCGGCGATGAAGTCCAGATCCTCAAGAACCGCAACATCGCGAAATCGGACCAGGTCACTGTGAGGCGCGCCGTCACCCAGGAGGAGCTGATGGCAATGCAGGCCCGGGTCGAGGGGATCTTCGTCGAAGATGCCGTCGCCGCTTACATCGTGGAGATAGTCAGGAAGACCCGGGAGCACCGGGACGTAGAGGTCGGGGCATCGCCGCGCGGTTCGCTCGCGATGATGAAACTCGCCAAGGCTCGAGCCTATCTCAACCGCCGGAACTACCTGGTGCCGGACGACGTGAAGGCGATAGCCGTCGCCGCCCTAGGCCACAGGCTCGTGCTCAAGGCCGAGGGATGGATGAGAGGGAAGAAAGCAAACTCGATCATCGAGGAGGTTCTCCAGACGGTCCCAGTGCCGAAGGTGGGGTAGCCCGTTGTTAACTCGGAAATCAGGGCTCGCGGTCGCCTTCGCCCTTTGGGTCTTTGCCCTGGGATTGCTGCTCACCAACGCTCCCCTGATGCTTGCTTCCGTGGCCGTCGTAATCTACTTCACTCTAGTCCGCATCACGGAACCGGGTCCCCACGTGGACCTCAGCGTCGAGCGCATTCTGGACGCGGACAGCATCTACGAGGGGGAGACGGCCACCGTCACCTTGAGGGTCCGTAACAACGGCGCCCCCATAACTACGCTCGAAGTGTCCGACGCCCTCCCGCACGGGCTGAGACTCTCCCGGGGCTCGAACCTGGCGCTCACATCCCTCCGCCGGGGCGAGACCAAGACGATCGATTATTCGGTCGAACCGGTGGTCTTCGGTTCCTATGAGATCGGGCCCGTCAAGATACGGACTACCGACCTTGGGCGAAACAGGACGGAGGAGAGGACCGTCGAATCGCTCGCGCCGCTCCTCGTCTATCCGGAGATCAGGTACGTCAACAGGATGACCATCCGCCCGGTCAGGACCAAGAATTGGCCGGGAGAGACGGTCGCAAGGCGGACCGGGCCAGGGATCGACTACTACGGGGTGAGGGAGTACGCCTCGGGGGACTCGCTCAGAAGGGTGAACTGGAAGGCAACGTCCAGGAGCGAGGACATCCTGATCAACAAATTCCTCCACGAAGCCGGGGGCGACATCCTTGTCGTCCTAGACTCGAGGCCGGTCTCGGAGGTGGGAAGCCCTCCGAACTCTCTTCTCACGCGCTCGACCAGAGCCGCCGCGGCCATCACCTACAGGCTCCTCCGCGACAGGAACAGGGTGGGTTTCCTCGGCATAGGAGACACCCTGGCCAGCATATCGCCGGGTTTCGGGAAGAGACAGTTCGAGAAGATCCTCGTCAGCCTGGTTTCGCTGGGGTCAGGAGAAGACTGGGACATCGAGAACCTCCCGAGACTTCTTTCGATTAGATTTTCGAGGCAGACCAGGGTCATATTCATCTCCCCCCTCATGGACGAGAGCTCGGCTGAGGCGGTGATCCGGACCTCCACCTCGGGGTACAGCGTCATCGTCGTGTCGCCCTCCCCCCTGGACATCGAAGGGAGCGTCGGCGTTGCCGGGGATGAGAGGCGGGTCGCCGAGAAGCTCTTGGACCTAAGGAGAAGGGTCCTCCTGTCATCCCTGGGGAGGTATGCCACAGTGGTCGACTGGGATACAACGGAGCCCCTCGGCGACGCCGTGAACAGGGTGGCGGAGCAACGAGCGGCGTGAGGGCTCAGAGAGCGGACAGCGGGTCGCTCCTTCTTCGGGCGGTGCCCATCGGCGCCTACCTCGCCGTGACGGTCCTCGTGGTCGCCCTGGCTCTCACCAGCCCTTCTCGTCTCATCGTGGCCGCGCCCCTGGCAAGCTCGCTCGTCTTCGTCTTCGGTCTGGCAACGTCAGACCCAGACGTGATCTTCCTGGGGTGGTTGGACCAGGGGTCGAACCTGGCGCTGATCGAGACCGAGGTTGCGGGCGCCTCGATACTCTTGGTGGCGACCTCGGTCATAGCCGTCCTCCTTCTAGGGGACGTTTTCTATTCCGCAATGTCCTTCAGCCCCTACGGCGGATTGCAGGGCGTCAGGCAGCTCCGTCGGGTGCTGCCTCGGTTCCTGCTCGTCGGGGGAGCAGCGACCCTATTGACGCTGGCTGGCATAGCGCTCGTGCCGAGCATCTCTCTTACGTCCGACCCCGAGCTCGTCGTGGCTGTCCTTGCCGTCGCTGCACTGGCCTCAATCGTGGTGCTAGGCTCGACGGACAGATGAGCCCTACCCACGGGGAGACTTTGGTCGTCGTCGGGGACGGAGTCTAACCGCGTTCCGGCGAGACCTTATTTCTCGTCGATGACGAGGCTCCTACGTGCAGGCGGCCCCACGAGCATCCACGCAACAAGCCGTGGAAACGATACTCCCGGTACTGAAATCCTTCCCGACCAACGAGGTAGCGATAATAGGGTGCCACTCCCACCCGGGGATGAGCAGACCCTCCTGCGAGTACAACCTGCTCATAGTAAGCCGGGAGCCGGTCCCGGCAAAGTTCGTCAGGATGGGCGGCGGCTACGCGGAAATCCTCTTCAAGAGCGAACACGAAATCAGGCAGCCTGAGGTGGACCTCGCCATGGCGCTCTCCTCGGCCATCCCCCTAAGGGACAATTCCCTGCTGCTGGCGAGCGCGATCGCCGAAAGTAAACGCAGTTTTCGTAACGATTGCAAGAAGAGCATGGAGACCAGGCTCGCGTCCTCGCTCAAGGCGCTGGGGCGGGTGGATGAGCTGCTAGCCGCGGGCCAAGTCCGGGAGGCGGACTACTGGCTCCTCTCGAGCGCTTGCGAATTCGCCGAGGCCGAGCTCCTTACGAACGGGGTCGTCCCCGCGCCGAGCCACATCCTGACCCAGCTGAAGGCCCTCCCCAAGAGAAAGTCGTCGAACTTCAAGCAGTGGGCCGAGGGGTTCGGTCTCGAGCTCTCGTCGAAGGCGTCCTGCGAGAACAGGCTGGAGGCCGTTTCGGTGGTCTTCGACGCGGTACGGAACACGGCCGTTACGGGCGAGCTGGCGACAAAGATGTCCAGATACCGGGAGGTGGAGGCGATCCAGGTCATCACCGCCAAGGCGAAGGATCTCGAGGAGTCCATGCAGTCGGTGGAGGCCTACGCATACCTTGGACAAGAGGCGGTCAAGAGCCTGCTCGACCTCTACACTCTGCATACCACGAGGGTCTCGCTGGAGAAGGACTACTCCAGCATGATTCGCGACCTTACTGTCGGCGAGGACAGACTGCTCTCTGAGGAGGTCACAAAATCGCTCGGACTGGTCCGGACACAAGAGAACCTCAGGGTCGCCGCCGACGGGATGAAATCTGCGGTCTCATCGCTCGCGAAGAAAATCTAGGTTTGCATTCTGCCTGAAGACCAATTTTTACAAATGCAACAATATTGCCGCAGAAAAAACACCATAACTGTAACGGGTGCATATCATGTCCTCCCGCCTTAAGGCTCGCATATACCTAAATGTGTAATTTTTATAAGTTCACCAGAATTATTCCTATATTCCAATATCTATGCTTAAATGAAACCCATCTGTTACTATGTTGAAGTAAGATGGACAGAGCTTACTCAGAGACTGGCACTAAGAGGGCCGGCAATTGCAATTTCTGCATGAAAGCTCTGGGTAGAGAGTACTACTACACGTGTCACATGTGCGGTGCGACCTATTGCTACATCCACACGCCAAAGCACGCCCGCGCCCACAAGGCAACCATGCCCGTCGCCCTCGGACGATAGACGAAGCGACCCAGCCTCTACTTTTTCATCTCTTTTGCCGCGGCCTTTACAGATTTTATGATGTTCTGGTAGCCGGTGCAGCGGCAGAGGTTCCCGCCGAGGCCCTGTCTGATCTCTTCGTCCGTCGGCGTCGGGTTCTCCCTCAGCAACCAGTAGGTTTGCATGATGAACCCGGGTGTGCAAAAGCCACATTGGAGCCCGTGGTTGTCCCAGAACGCCTGCTGGATGGGGTGCAGGTTACCTTCCTCGCCGAGGCCTTCGATGGTCTTCAATTCCGCTCCGTCCGCCTGGACTGCGAACATGGTGCAGGACTTTATCGATTTTCCGTTATAGATGATAGTGCACGCGCCACAGCTCGTTGTCTCGCAGCCCACGTGGGTCCCGGTCAGCCCAACCACCTCCCTGAGGTAGTGGACGAGAAGGAGTCTGGGCTCGACCATGTCTGAGTGGCTCTTCCCGTTTATCTTCATGGTGACAGGGAGGAGGCCCTGGACTGGGGGTGCCTTTTGCCCTGAGCTCCTCTTCTTCTTTGCCATTACTTCTTCCCGCCCTTCGCCCTCGATATCGCTCGTTCGATGCCTCGTCTGGCGTACACCCGCGTCATCTCCTTCTTGTACTCGGCCGAACCCCTGAGGGGGTCTGGGATGGGTTGGGCGTCCTCTGCGGCGGCGGCGGCTGCTTCTTCTAACGTCTTGGGGGTCAGCGGATGTCCTACCAAGACGTTCTCGGCTTTCTCCGCCCTGAGGTTCTTCGGACCGACGGCGGTTAGCCCGATGCCGGCGCTCGTACAGACACCCTTGGGGTCGATGGTAAGCTGGACTGCCACAGCGGCCGTGGCGAAGTCGCCGAGGTTCCTCTCGAGCTTCATGTAGGCTCCGCCGCTCCTCGCCGGGGGTATCGGGACGCTGATCTCTGTGAGGATCTCATCAGGCTGCAGGGCAGAGGTGAACGTATCAACTAGAAAGTCGTCGACCTTCATCCTCCTCCGTTTTCTCGGCCCCTGGATGGTGAGCTCGCCCCTCAGGGCGATTATCGCGGCACCCCAATCCCCGCTGGGGTCGCTGTGGGAGAGGGAACCGCCTATGGTGCCCATGTTCCTCACCTGGGGGTCTCCGATGACCGATGCGGTCTCTGATAGCAGGAAGACCCTGTCCTTCACCGTCTTGGAACGCTCTAGCTCGGCGTGCCGTGTGAGGGCCCCGATGTTCAGCCGCCCTCCGGACGCCCTGATGTACTCGAGGCCGGGGATCCGGTTGATGTCTATGATCTTAGCGGGGGAGCCGAACCGTAGCTTCATGACCGGAATGAGACTGACCCCTCCGGCCAGGATCTTCGCGTCCGGCCCGAACTTTTTGAGCAGGGACGTGGCCTCCTTGATGGATCTAGGAGCAAAATACTCGAACTTCCTAGGTATCATGAGAGGCGAGGTCGTGCGACGAAAGTTCGTAGATAAGTATTACGTTGGTACTAGTATGAGAAACGGTCAGGGCGCGGAAGGCTTCAGGGCTTCGCCGAGGAGTTTGTGCGGCGGCTGCTTCCCGCGCTTCTGGCTGACAAGCTCGGTCATGATGCTCAGCGCTATCTCCTCTGGGGTGACCGCACCGATGTCGAAGCCAATCGGCGTGTAGACCGAGTCGACGAACGACTGGGGCACTCCCTTGCGTCGTAGAGCCTCCATGTCGTCCCTGGCCCTTTGTCTGCTAGCCATCAGGCCGACATACCT
>JAPCJP010000059.1 GCA_027886885.1 Nitrososphaerota archaeon
GCGAACGCTATATATCGAGTTTCCAAGATTGTTCCCTAATCAATAGAGAATCTTCATAGGCAAAAGTCACCCATTCAGGGCTTGGAGGGGCGCACCATCAGCGTGGTCGAGACAGCCAAGGGAAGACCCAGGGACGCCATGGCCGGTCCCCAAGGCCCAGACGAGGTTGGGACCACGACCACAATCCGCGTCGCTTCTAGAGACCGAACCCACTCGATTGCCGGGATGGCCAATGAGAGGAGTGAGTCAACGGAGGCGGCCGGTTCCCAGGTTATTGGGAAGAGAAAGCCGGTCCTGATCGTGGGAAGATAGGTCCCCCGGAGCAAGCCAACGGTCTTCCCAGAGGAGGAGAGCTTCCAGGTCTTCGGCGGCGGCGCCCCCGGCACCTGGGTGAGCGTCTCATGGTGGGTGAACATCCGTCCGAAGGGTGTCATCAGGTCTCGATCCGCTAGGAGTTGATTGAGGTTGAGCCACGAGGCCACCTCCTTGATCTCGGACCTCGGGACCTCGGTAACACTGCCGATGGGACTGGTGATGGTCGGCGGGAGCGGGCCCACATACCAATCGCTACGTCCCTTGTCCTCATAGCCGAGCTTACGGTACAAACGGACGGCGGTCTCGTTGTCCGATTCGACGTCGAGCGCCACCAATGGTCTGCGCTTCCTTTGAGCGGCGAGATGCGTCATCCCGAGGAGATGGCTCGCGATGCCACGGCCCCGGAAGGCTGCGTCCGTCGCGACACCGAAGACGTATCCAGCGTTCGGAAGCATGCTGGTGGCGGCGGTGCCTACGACCTGACCACGGTCGACACCGACGTATATGCGAAGGGGAGGCCGGTCCAAGGCGTTCATGAGAGCCAAGAGCGTCCAGACACTCCGACGGCGGAAGAACTTGAAGAAAGAGTCCGTCGTCTGGTCGAGGCCCGTCGCTCGTTCGAAGGCCCCCATGCCCTGGACGAAGACGCTTCGGTATGAGGAAAAGTCGGCCCACCGGAGCTCCCGGTACTCGAATGAATTCTCCGGCAAAGTGGGGTTCTCTTGGGCTTTGGAGCTCGTTGGGCGATAAAAGATTTTGGTCAGAGATGCCTATCGCAGGCTGTGAGCCCAGGTTACGAATCAAGCTCGACAATTGGAACAAGACTAATTACCGAGTCACGCCTAGCCAAAACCTGTGAAGCGGATCGCGATAGGTGACAAGGCGCCCGATTTTGCCTTGTTTTCCCAGGGCCGGGAGCAGGTGAGGCTGAGCGATTTCTTAGGAAGGAATAACGTGGTGCTCTACTTCTATCCCAAGGACTTCTCCGCAGGGTGTACGGCGGAGGCGAAGGCGTTCAGGGACAGCTACCAAATCTTCGCCGATTCCGAGACCGAGCTGATAGGGGTGAGCTCGGACAGCGTAGAGTCTCACCGTAGGTTCTCGGAGCACTGCGGCCTTCCTTTCAATCTACTCAGCGACGTGGGCAAGGCCGTCAGAGAGCTCTATGGCGTCTCTGGGAGATGGATTTCTGGTAGAGTGACCTTCATCATCGACAAGCAGGGAATTGTTAGGAACGTCTTCTCCTCGCAGCTGCATCCCACGCAGCACGTAAGGGAGGCTTTGGAGACACTGAGGGTCCAGGCGAGCCAGCCGCCCTCCCAGCCCGTCCCCGCTTGAACCCATAAGGTCAATGAACGGATAACCGCTTATCGGCCCGCAGTGCGCGATACAACAATGCCTATCAAGTGGACACGGAGTCCAAACCCCGCACAGGCGATGGGATCATGTCAATAGTGGCAGTATCAGACCAGCACCTGGGAATCGAGACGGTGGACAAGGCCGCATTCAACCGGTTCCTGGACCAGATTCAGACCGATGACAGTGTGACGGACCTTGTCCTGCTCGGGGACGTGGTAGACATGTGGAGGAGGGACGCGTCCGGGGTATTCCTGGAGAACAAGGACACCTTCGACAGGATAATCGCCCTCCAGAAGAAGATGCACGTCTACTACATCGCCGGTAACCACGATTACCACGTCCTCAGGCTGCAGGGCCACGGTTATCCCGTTGCGTTCCAGAAGGACCTCTCCCTGCAACAAGCAGGCGTGACAATCAGGTTCCTCCACGGCTATGAGTTCGACGAGATGCAAAGGGAGCATTTCATGGAGTCACTTTGCCACGCGATGTCCGACGAGAAGGGAAGCCGCGACAACAACATATGGGCCGCTCTCGGCCGCGACGACAGCGACCTGAAGAGGTTTTTCGATTCCATTTTCAGGAAGGGAAGCATGCGCGCACAGGCACAGGCGCTCCTGCTCGACCCCACGGAGAGGCTGAAGGAAACTCTCGGAGGCGTAGAGAAGAAGGCCCGTGAGAGCGTGCTTCCGGGTCAGGTCCTCATCTTCGGGCACACGCACAGGCCCTTCATCGACAGCGCCGGGAACCTGGCGAACACGGGTTCATGGCTGACCACGGCGCCTATCCACAACACATACATCCGCATCGAAGGTGGAAAGCCAAGGTTGTTCGTCTTCGAAGGAGCTGAGATCACGGAAAGGACAGACCCGAAGAAATAGCCGGCCACCAAGATTCTCAGCGGCAGTATTAGGCGGGCCCGGAGAGATTCGAACTCTCGATGTCTGAGATTCTTTTGGAATCTCTTCAGCTTCGGAGGCTGATGCCCTGATCCGTGCTAGGCTACGGGCCCCTGCCCACCCCGGGTCGAACGGCCACCCTTAGCTCTTCCCTGTCAATGGGCCATGCGCGGAAGATGAGAACATCTAAGACCCCGCGCGGAGATGGGAGCGCGAAATATGCTCTTCAGGGAGTTTGAGGTAGAGGTCCGTGAGGTCATCGTCCAGGCGCTGGAAAGCCTGGGCTACCCCGGAATCGAGCCGGAGCTGCTCGTTTCCGGCAAGTCTGACCTCGGAGACCTCTCGTGCGCAGTCGCCCTCAAGCTCGCCAAGGACCTCAAGAAGCCACCAGTCGAAATCGCGGAGACCATCGTCGCATCGATCAACCAATCCGGGACCAGGGACCTGGTCGAGGAGGTCAGCGCCCACCCTTCGGGATATCTGAACTTCAGGCTCCGGTGGGACCGGTTCGCTTTCGCCGCCATCTCGGAAGCCCGCAGCGGGACCGGCACCTTCGGCCAAGGAAGGCGGCTGCTCATCGAGCACACCAACGTGAATCCAAACAAGGCGCTGCACATCGGCCACGCCAGGAACCTCGTGCTGGGCGATTCGCTCGTGCGAGTGATGAAGAAGCTCGGGAACGCCGTCCAGACGGTGAACTACGTGGACGACTCCGGGGCTCAAGTGGCGGACGTGATTGTCGGCTTGCGTTTCAAAGGTTTCAGCGACGAACCGCCGGCCGGCATGAAGTTCGATGTCTACTGCGGGGATGTGGTCTACACCCAGGTGAACAGGATGTACGAGACCGACCCCGGGCTCAAGGAGAAACAGAGGCTCGTGCTCCAGGAAATAGAGAAGGGTCAGGGCGAGGTCTACGAGTATGCCCAGAAGATAGTCCTCAGAATCCTGGCCGACCAGCTCAAGACCTGCTGGAGGCTGGGAGCGAGGTACGACCTCCTCAACTGGGAGTCGCACATCCTGGCTACGGGAATATGGGACGACATCTTCGAGAGGCTCAAGGCGAAGGGCATCGCGGTCTATGAGAAGGAGGGGAAGAACGCCGGGTGCTGGGTGCTCCGGGACAAGGAGCTCGAGGAAGACAAGGTCCTGGTGAGGTCTGACGGGACGGTGCTCTACGTCGCGAAGGACATCCCCTACGCCGCATGGAAGATAGGGCTCATCCCGGACCCGTTCAAGTACAAGGTCTACACGGTGCAATCGGGCGGCCAGGTCCTATGGACGAGCACGAGGGAAGAGGGGGAGGTCCACCCAGGGTTCGGGAACGCGGAGGAGGCGATAACGGTCATCGACGTTAGGCAGAGTAACCTGCAGAAGATAGTGAGTCGGGTCCTTGAGCGCCTCGAAGGGGGCCAGAGCGAGCGCTACGTGCACAGAGGATACGAGGTGGTCAGCCTCTCCAAGAGGTCGGCCGACTCGCTTGGGATGGAGACGGGCGAAAAGGAGTTCGTCCACATGAAGGGGAGGAAGGGAACCTACATCAACGCCGACACGATACTCGACTCGCTGAGGAGCAAGGCGTACGGGGAGACGAAGAAGAGGAACCCGGAGGAGTCGGGAGACTGGCTGGCGAACGTGGCCGAGAAGATGGCCGTGGCCGCCTTCAGGTTCGAGCTGCTCAAACAGGACCCCGACAAGATGATCGCCTTCGACATAGAGTCTTCGCTGGAGCTCCAGGGAGAGACCGGTCCATACCTGCTCTACAGCTATGCTAGGGCGCTGAGGATCCTCGAGAAGGCTGGAGTGGCTTCACACCTCACGAGAGAGAGCGCCGGGCGGCTCATCCACCCCAAGGAGGTCGAGCTCGTGAAGGCACTCTCGATGTTCGACATGGCAGTCATCGAGGCGGGCGAGTACCTGAACCCGAAGGAAGTGGCGAGGTACGCGCACAGGATCTCCGCCCTCTTGAACGAGTTCTACGAAGTCGTCCCGGTGAACAGCGAGCCGGATGAGAAAGTCAAGGGCGCGAGGCTCGCCCTCCTGGAAGCGTTCGCCGTGACGCTCAAGGAGAGCCTCCGACTGATAGGGATAGAGACGCTGGAGAAGGTGTAGCTCCTGGAGAGGATCAGGCTCGCGGTCCTCGACATGGACGGGACGCTTCTGGAAGAGCGGTCGAGCTGGGCGAAGATACACGAGCACTTTGGCACGAGCGACGTCGGCTTGAGGGGCTTCGAGCAGTACGGGAAAGGCCTGATTGACTACGACCAGTTCATGGAACACGACGTGGCGGCGTGGCCCCCGGGGACCAACATCTCGGAGATAGACAGGATACTTGCAGATTACTCTCTCAAGCCTGACGCGAAGGAGACTGTGGATAGGCTCAAGAAGAAGGCGAAGGTCGTCATGATATCTGCAGGACTGGACGTCCTCGCAAAACGAGTCGCCGAAGACCTGGAGATTGAGCACTGGTACGCGAACTCGCTCACGACGCATGCGGACGGGAGGCTCAAGGGCGGCGGGGTCGGGAAGGTCGACCCCTCGAAGAAGGAACTGGTCTTCGAGGAGGTTCTCAGGAGGTTTTCGCTGAACCGAGAGGAATCGATGGCCATCGGGGATAGCGTCTACGACCTGAGTATCCTGAGGGCTGCAAGGCTCGGGTTCTTCATGTTAGGGAATGACAGGCCGCCGAAGGACAAACGCATCATTCCCATCGAGACGCTATCGGAGATATTCACCCACAACTTGCTCAAGGGGTTTTAGGGCCATGCCGACGGCTCGCTGAAGGCTACTTTGGACCCGGGAGTTTCTTTATGTCCGAGAGGAAGTTCCCGGTCCCGACGTCGTTCATTATGGCGGAGAGGTCGAACCGGGGTTGCATTATCATCTTGTCCTTGTAGGTCATCACCTGGCAGGTCCGCCCTTGGAAGTCGCGCCACGAGAGGAGCACGTAGGGAGAACTTGGGTCTCCGTATTTCAACCGGGTCCACCTTGTGGCGTACTGGTCCCGCCACTCCCCCCACAGCTGGAAGGTGTATCCGGTGTCAGCTGGGTTCAGCTGGGAGCCGAACAGACCTCCCGCGAAGAGCTTGTCGAGAGATGGGGGGTCCGCCTTTATCATATCCGGAGGGAGCGCCCACGTCAGGTACCAGTACCACTTGTTCTGGGCGATCTGGTACGGCTGGTCCATGTCACCGGCGGATGGGAACTGGCCGCTGTATCGCATCGGAGGGAGGTCGGGCAGGAGGTCCCTCATGTACTTGGGCAGCCATTCTGTCTTCGGTCCGATCACCTCGTCACCCGTTTCAAGTTCGGTCCCATCCTTGAAGACTATCTTCGTACTACGCGGCTCGAAGAGGGTCTCGTTGATCACGACGTCATTCGGGAAGTGCCCGCCCTTCTTGGCCTCAGGGGTGTTTAGCACCTTGCTCGGGGTGTTGGTGGCCCGTATCTGCATGCCACGGTGGAGGATGATGTAATCGTCCACCTGGTCCTGGGTGACCACGTACTGGGGATTGGACCAGGCCTCCTGCTCCGGGGTCCTCTCCGGGCCGTAGAGGAGGTCGCCGAGCTTCTTCGAGAGCGTGTCGGTCATGGTCGCCACGTCATAGAGGAGGAGACCCACGCCGACGATGGGTATGAGACGGAGGGCGCCGCTGGCACCCCACCGCGCCGCCATGAAGGGGAGCCTCCCGGCCGTGATGAGACCTTCCGCTATCGTGGTCTCGACCCCGATGGCTGCCCCTTCCGCCGCAGCCTCCCCGAACGCCGTGACGAACTGCCTCCTGAACGCGGCGATGTACGCTTGCTCCGCGGCAGTCAGGGCCTCGGGGGCTAGCTGCGCGGTCCTCGTGGCCAGTCGGATGGCGTAGTCTTTCACGAACGAGGTCGCGGACGCCTTCAACAGGCCCTTTCCAAAGCTACCCAGAGCCGGCATCAGACCCTGCTTCTGATAGACCAGGAAGAGGTCGGTGTAGGCGTTCGTGACGGCGTAGATCCCGGCGCTCCAAGCCGCGGCGCTCCCGGCCCGCCATGTCGAATCCATTGCCCAATCCTTCCAGGACTGGATCGCATAGTCGGTGACCCTGACCTCTAACGGGACCTTGGAAGGGTCTGCCTTGGGCGCAAAGTACTGGGAGGAGCGCGGGACGCCTCTCTCGGCGAGGACCCTGTTGTTCGCCACCCTCTGGTCGCCCTGGAGGCCCATGACGAAGTTGACGAACTTCCCCGTCTGTTTCACCTTGACCGCCCCGTTGACGATTTCCGTCTCCACCTGGACGGTGATCTTGAAGCTCTCGACGGTGTCGAGCTTGGTCGTCTCGTTGTAGATGAAGTTGAGCTCGTAGTTGTCGCCCCACTTTTGAAGGCAGATCACGGGCTTGCCGGAAATCGGGACCTTAGGGGCGTAGGCAGCTCCCATTTCCTCGGCGAGCTGCATCTTCACTATCTCGTTGACCCGGGTGGCCATCGTCTGCTGGAGCCTGTCGAACCTTACGTTGCTGGAGAACTTGTCGATGTAGGTCTTGTCCAGGACCTCCCATTGGGAACCCGAGTAATCCTTCTTCTGCACGTTGTTGAAGTAGGCGAGCCAGGCCTTGTCGAAGGTCTCGGGAGTCCCTCCGGGGTAGAAGTAGTCTGTACCGTCCGCATCGACGAGCAGGTCCGCCAGCCTCTTTGTGCCGACCAGGGGCTCGATGACACGCTTCAGGGGATGGAGCTTCGAGAACTCGGCGCTCGGGATGGGAGCGAACCCCGGCAGGACCTTGAGCTTGTCGAAGATCTCGTAGTAGTAGGTCAGCGACTTCGGAAGGGCGGTGAACCTGTTGGAGGCGCTGTTCACCCCCCGGACCGTCTTCACGGTGAACCCGACTACGCCGAGCCCGATGTCGCTGTACCTCCATATGTCAGGGTTAGTCGGCGTCCCCCCGGCTTGCATCTTGACCACGTCCTCGGGAGCGATGATGCCCGGCTCGACCACCTTCTTCAGGAGGTGCTCTTTGGTGAACCAGTCCGGCATGTCCATGCAGGGTTCTACCGTTACAGCGAACTCGACGACCGGTCCGACCAGTTCGCTCTGGCCCGTGGTCCTCTGACAGCGGACCGCAAACTTGGTCTCTTTCTCGACCGGAGGCGAGACATAGAGCGCCTCGGTCCAGTCGCCCGCTTCGGCTCCTCCGACCTCTCGCATGGGGATCGAGGGGTCAGGGCTCACAACGGACCACATCAGGACGGGGGCGGTCTGGACGTCCTCGATGGTCAGCTTCGCTCCAGGACAACCGTCCTGGGGTGCCTTCGTGGTTACTGTGACCGAATCGCTTATCGTAGGCTTGACAGCCAGGGTGAAGGCGCTGCCCCCAAGGATTGTGACCGACGTCGCACCCACGGCGGTCAGCCCCGTCCTCGAGTAGTCCCAGGCTATGCCCTCGAGCGGGCAGCCCCCTAGGTTGTTCCACGCGCTCTTGACGCTACCTTCGGTCTGGCCAGCGTCGTCCGGCAACCCGAACATTTCCTCCAGCGGTGGCTGCTCCCACGCGATATGGTACATGTCTCGCTGCTTGCCCTTGTCGCCTAGCTTGACCCCGGTGAGGTGTACCACCATCTTCTTCGATTGAGATTCGCCGCCGAGCTTGGCCGTGCAGGTGAGGTTCACATCAAAATCGACGAACTTCCCCTCCCAACAGGGCGGGTTCGAGTCGGGGACGAACCAGTCCTCGTAGCAGTCGTAGTAGTTGAAGGGAAGGATCGCGAGACGTCCGCTGACCTTCTGGCCGGACGAGCCGACCACTCCCTGCAACATCACCTTGGGGGGGTCCGTGCGGCCGGTCTTGGAGCTCTTCAGGACAACCTTGTCCACCACCCACTCGTATTCCGCGCCGGCCAGAGGGATCTGCGCCGTCATCTGGCTCTGGCTCTGAACCGCTCCGTCTAGGAGGAACGTGGAAGTCAGCTCGTCGAGGCGGAACTTTTCGGCCAGGGCGCTCAAGACTACGCACGGAGGAAGGCCCAGGGTGGAGGGGGAATTAGGGCCGTAATTGGCCGCCCTGTCGCGGATGTCCAGGTCGAAGCCCATGGAGGAGACGCTGCCCACCTGATTCTGGGCGTAGGCAGAGTACCAGCACTCCGGCCCGGGCGAGACTGAGTCGAGACCGAGATTGAGCGCCATCGACTGGGGGCTGGATTTGTCGTCCAACGTGCAGTCGCACTTTTTCTGCTTCTCCTGGGTCTTGTTCTGGTCTTGACCCGGAGG
>JAPCJP010000060.1 GCA_027886885.1 Nitrososphaerota archaeon
GCACACGCTGGACCCTGAAGAGCGCCTGAGCGCGCTCCCTCCTCAGGTCGACGGCCCTGATGTCGAGCCTCTTCTCGATGGAGGGAAGCTCCCCTCCATAGATTCCAAAGGCTGGCTTGGCGGTCGCGGTACCGAGAATCTTCACCGCCGTAGGAGCTATCTCGGCCCCGTTCGGAGCCTTTGCGATCTTCTTCACGACCCCCCGCACTCCGATGCTCGTGTGCTCCCCGATGGTCGCGACCTTCTCGACCACCTCCTCGCTGGTCTTCCCCTTTACGACCGTCACCTGCATTGCGCCATCCCTGTCCGAGACGGAGAGAAACGTGATGCCGCCGTGTGTCCTGACGCTGCTGACCCACCCGAAGACGGTGACCTCCTTTCCGTCCAGCTCCGGGCCGATCTGGGAAGAGTAGTGCGTCCTCCGCCAGTCGCCCAGCTCCTCCTCCGGGGTCTTCATTATTGCCGCACGTCGCTCGCCGATTCGTATTTATGCCTTAGACCGCTTTTGCGGCAGAGGTCACTTCGAGAGCAACTTCCAGGACATGACCACCCCGACGCTGGTGAGCACCACGGCGAAGATCGTGATGACCCCGAAGTCCACGACGAGGCTGTTTGTCCCGGGCGAACCCAGGAGCAGCTGTCTCGCACCGTCGATGGCGTAGCTCACCGGGTTCAGCTTCACCACGTCCTGGAGCCACGCCGGCATGATCTTGGTGGGGAAGAGGGCGTTGGACGCGAAGAGAAGCGGCAGGTTGAGCAGGTTGATTATTGCCATCTGGGTCTGCCAGTCACTAGACCTGAGCGCGAGAGTAACGAAGAGAGAAGAGAGCGCGAAGCCCATGAGGAAGAGCAATGTGAAAGCCCCGAGTATCCCTAGCACGCTAAAGGCCGAAGTGTCCATCCCGAGCACGACCGCTATGAGGAGGACCATCCCAGATTGGATCAGGGCCCTGATGCCGCTCTGAAGCACCTTTGAGACCACCACGGCGCCGCGGCTGACCGGGGTGCTGAGCGCCTTGTTCAGGAACCCGAACCTACGGTCGAAGACGACGGACATGCCGCTGAACGCGGCGGTGAAGAGGATGATGGACGCGAGCATCCCCACAGAAAGGAAGGAAAAGTAGGATGTGGTACCGAACGTGCTGAGCAGGATTTGCTGCTGTTGCGCTACGGTCGCCCCGCTGGCGGAGATGAACGAAGTGAAGTTCAGGGCCTTGCCGAAGATGCCCAGCCAGACGATGGGCTGTATGAGCGATATCAGCAACTGATAGGGATTGGTGTACCACTTGCGCAGGTCGCGCACGGTGAGAGCCCAGAGCCCGTGCAATGGACTAGTGTCCATCCTAGGGACGACCCTTTGAGCCGCGCTCGCCTTCTGAGCCGGCATCGTCTCTTGGACCGTGGTCGTCCTCGTCAGGTTGGTGTCTGACGGATTGGGACTAGACATGTCGCTCGTCTCCTAGGACCTCGCCCTCGCCATCGTGACCCGCTGGCTCATCATCGCCCATCTGTTTGTCTCCTCTTCCCTGAGGGTGCGACCCGTCAGTTCCAGGTAGGCCTCGTCGAGGGTGGGCTTGGTGAGCGAAATCTTGGTGACGTGCAGCCCGTTGGACCTGATGATGTCCATTATCTGCGGCGTCGCCTCCTCGCCCAGTTCCGTCTTTATCCTGTAGTCATTCCCAGTCCGCTTGACCTCTCTCACAAGGGAAACCTTCGATATCTGCTCGGACATGTCCGGCTCGGTCTCTTTCACGCCCACGACGATTACGTCCCCTCCGACTCCTTCCTTCAGCTGGGTCGGGGTCCCGATCTTGACGATGTGGCCGTGGTCGATTATCGCGATGCGGTCGCAGAGGGAGTCGGCCTCCTCGAGGTAATGGGTAGTGAGGAATATGGTCATCCTATATTCTTCCTTGAGCGTCCGTATGTACTTCCAGACGGCGGCCCGTGTCTGCACGTCGAGTCCAAGGGTAGGCTCGTCGAGGAAGAGCAATCGTGGGTAGTTGATGAGCCCGCAGGCCAGTTCCAGCCTCCTCCGCATCCCGCCCGAGTAGGTCTTCACCTTCCTGTTCTGCGCATCCTGGAGCTCCACGAGGTTCAGCAGCTCCTCGGCGTGCGGCTTCGAGTCGCTGCGCGGCAGACCGTAGAGGTCCGCGCAGAGCAGGATGTTCGCGAGCCCCGTCATGTCTTCGTCCGCGGTGTAGTCCTGGGGGACGATGCCCACGCTCCGACGCACGTCGTTGGCCTGCTTGTGGACATCGTAACCGCATACGATTGCGTGGCCCGAACTCGGGACCAGGAGGGTCGTCAGCATCTTGATGGTGGTCGACTTCCCCGCGCCGTTGGGGCCCAGGAAGCCGAAGACTTCGCCTTCCTTCACCTCGAAGCTGACGCCGTCCACCGCCTTCGTCTTGCCATCGTAGCTCTTGGCCAGGTTTTCGACCCGGATTATCGGCTCTGCGCGCCCCATGGGGGTGCCTTCTGTGATCATCTCCATCGTGATCCTCACCTTTCCCTTGTCCGGCTCTTTGCCTCGGGCCTGACTTGTTTCAGGTTCTGGTGCGCCCAATCGAGCTGCTGCTCCAGGTTCAGGATGTACTCCTTCAAGATGAACTCCAAGTCCTTGGGCGGCATCTCCTTGGCTCGTCGGGCGACGATCTCCCGCGTGCCTTCGAACTGGGCCTTGGTCCCTTCGCTCATGAACCGAGTCAGGTGTTCGGGCCGGATGAGCTCGATGAAGAGCCCCCTCATCGCCATCCACCTCTGACCCGAGTTCAGGAACATCTTCTCGTCCTCCTTGATCGAGTCCAACCCCTTCTGGGTGATGGAGTAGACCTTCCTGTCCGCTCCGTCCGCCCCCTCGTCAGCCTTGATGTAACCGTCAGTCACCAGTTTCTTCAGGATGGGATATACCGAACCCGCGCCCGGCCTCCAGGCCCCCGAGGTCTTGGTATCGATGTCCTGCAATATCTCGTAACCGTAACAGGGTTGCTTCCCTATCTTGCTCAGCATGTAGTGCAGCAGCAAGCCTCTCGGAGCGCCCTGTGGGTGCGTCAGCGAGCGCCTCGCGAGCTTTCCCGGTGCGGTCTCCTTTTCCTGCATTCGTCTCGTTACGTCGTCCCTCTCGGCGTATATACATATATCGTATTGGATATACTTTGAGACTGGCCGGCGGCCTCTGGTGCCGCCGTCCTTGGATAGGTTTAAGTGGCTGAGAGGCCAACTTTTCAAACATCCGGGAATAGTTTTGAGGTCCTCCACTGACTCTTCCGCGGCTGACGAAGCCGGTCCGTTGTTGGACTCGATGGGCCGCTACGCGAGCAAGCTGCGTGTCTCCGTCACCGACCGCTGCAATTTCCGCTGCGACTTTTGCATGCCCAAGGAGCCGGTCTGGATTCCCAGGGACGAGGTCCTCTCGTTCGAAGAGATCACCAGGGTAGCCACCGTCCTCGCACAGATGGGCGTGACCAAGGTGCGCGTCAGCGGAGGGGAACCGCTCGTGCGCCGAGACGTCGAGGACCTCGTGGGCATGTTGAGGGGAGTGCCAGGCATAAGGGCCGTGAGCATGACCACCAACGGGGCGCTGCTCAAGGAGAAGGCCTCCGCCCTCAGGGCCAAGGGGTTGAGCACGATCACAGTGAGCCTCCACAGCCTGAAGCCTCAGCTCTACCACGAGCTCACCGGCACCCACGACATGTTCTCAAGGGTCATGGAAGGTATCAAGGAGGCCAAGCGGGTGGGGTTCGCCCCGATCAAGGTCAATTGCGTCGTCACCAAGGGCTGCAACGAGGACGAGATACTCGACTTTGCCACCTTCGCCCACGACGGCGGATTCACCGTCAGGTTCATCGAGTACATGCCCTTCGACGGGACCAAGCTGTGGGACCAGGAAAGGGTGGTGAGCGGCGAGGAGATAATCCGTCGCATCGAAAAGAGGTACGAGCTCGTCCCACTGGAGAGGGAGCACGGCTCCACCGCTGCTCACTATCGCTTCCGCGACAACTCCGAGGGCGAGGTCGGCGTCATCACCTCCATGACAAAGCCATTCTGCTCCGATTGCGACAGGATACGGCTCAAGGCTGACGGCAAGATTGTACCCTGCCTCTTCAGCATGTCCGAGTTCGACCTGAAGCCGCTGCTCCGCATCGGGGCGAGTGACAGCGAGCTGTCGAACTTCCTTCGTGAATCATTCTGGCTAAAGTCCGAGGGAGTCGAATCGATGCTCAAGGACCATACCGAGTTGAAGAGGATCCGGCCGATGTACACCATAGGCGGCTAGGCTCTTGACGATACGAGTCAAGGTGCTCTACTTCGGTCAGACCAAGGACGCCGCCGGTCGCGCCGAAGAGGAATACCATCTGACCGAGAGCATGACTCTGGAAGCTCTGGTCGATAAGGCAGGCGCAGAACATGCGAACCTATCCAAGATGAGGGCGTCGATGCAGGTCGCCCTGAACGAGGAGATCGCCAGTGGAAAGGAGCGCCTGAAGGATGGCGATGTCGTCGCTCTTATCCCTCCCGTCGCAGGTGGCTGAACTTGAGAGCCGTGACCGCGAGGATAACCCAGGACGTGATAGACCCGGCCCGGGTCATATCAGAAGTCTCAGGGCCGGAACATGGAGCCGTAGCGCTGTTCCTTGGGACTGTGCGGGACAACAGCCAGGCGGGGAGGGTCGACCAGATAATCTACGAAGCCTACGTCCCCATGGCAGAGAAGAAGATGCTGGAGATTGAACGGGAACTCGGGAAGCTCTGGCCGGGTACCTCTGCGAGGCTCCTCCACAGGGTCGGGACGCTCTCGGTCGGAGAGGTAAGCGTCGCCGTAGCGGTCTCGTCTCCCCACCGGGCAGAGGCGTTCGAGGCCTGCAGGCACGCCATCGAGCGCATAAAGCACGATGTTCCCATCTGGAAGAAGGAGAGGCTTGCAGACGGCAGCGAGGTCTGGGTCGAGGGGAGCGCGATGGGCCGGAGGGGCCGGGCCCCCAGCAAGTGAGAGTGCAAGTCGATGCCCCGCGAGTTCACAGACTATGTCCCGCTGGCAGACGCACTCGACGTCCTGAAGCGAAACGTCACGGCGATCCCAAGGAGGGAGCTCGTCCCCGTCGCCGAATCCTTCGGGAGGGTCCTCTTCGAAGACGTCGTCTCCAAGGTCGACGTCCCGCAAGCCGACAGCTCGCACATGGACGGGTTCGCCCTCAGGTCTTCGGACGTCGCAGAGGCGACGCCTGAAAATCCAGTGCGACTCACGATGATGGCGGGCTCCCCATTGGGAGAAATTCCCAAGGTGCGCGTGCGAAAAGGCGAGGCCCACCGTGTGCTCACAGGCGGGTACGTCCCGCAGGGCGCTGACTCGGTGGTCCAGGTCGAGCGGGTACTGGAGGACGAGAAGAGCAGGACCGTGACAATAACGTCGCCTGTGGAGCGGGGCGATTTCGTCTTCCCGAGGGGCCGTGACATGCGGAGGGGAGAGCTAGTCCTCGAGAAGGGCCGGACCATTGGCGGCTCCGACCTTGTCCTCCTTGCATCCCTGCACGCCGACCGCGTGGTAGTTTGCAAAAGGCCCCGGGTCGCGGTCATCCCTACGGGCAACGAGCTGAGCTCGCGCATAAGGGACACCGAGCCGGGCAAAGTCGTGGAGACTCACAGCCTTCTGTTGGCGCGCCTGATAGAAGAGGCCGGGGGGCTCCCTGTGCTCCTTCCCATCGTCCGCGACGACCTGGAGGAGATCGCTCAGAGCGTTCGGCGCGGGCTGGGGACGGCGGACGTTGTCCTGACCCTCGCCGGCTCGTCGGTGGGTGAGCCTGACCTCACGGAGAAGGCCGTAGCCAGGTCGGGCAAGCCGGGGGTTCTGGTCCATGGCATGAAGGTCTTCAGGGGGCGGGTGATGGGCTTCGGCGCCGTTGATGGGAAGGCAATAGTCATCCTGCCTGGACCGATCCAGGGTGCCGTCAACGCCTTCGCGCTGATGGCCTATCCCGTAATCAGGTCGTTCCTGGGCCGGGGTTTCGAGGAGCCGCCCTCAGTGCCGGCGATCGCGAGCGCCGGTTGGGATGCGGGCCCGCGCTACCCGAACTTCACGAAGCTCGTGTACTGCAGGCTGGACGCCCGGGGTGACCGGCTCACGGCAGAACCCTCAAAGGGAGAGACCGAGAAGATCACCCACCTCACGGAGAACCAGGGCTACATCTTGGTCGGAGAGGACAAGGTCGCCATCAGGAAGGGGGAGCCCGTCCGCGTCTACCTGCTCCCCGGACTTTCGTCGTCCCCTTTCCTGGACCAGAGATGATCGACCTGGCCCTTTGGATGTCGGACTTTGTATCCACGTCCAAGAGGGTCCCCCTGTCGACCTCGACCCGCTCGAAGCCTGGATGGCTGAGGATCACGGGCCGGGCGCCGACGTCTCCTTCCAAGCCTTGAAGCTCATCGTAGACGCTCCTGTGGAACAGGGCAGGAGGGCTGACCAGTTCGCCCGACGCGGAGACGACGATGGGGTTCCCCGTCTTCTCGTGTCTCTCGATAATGTCGTCGATAAGCTGGGAGTCGACCAGAGGCTGATCGGCAAGAACTATCACGATGGCGTCGCTCTTCTCGGCAGCTTTGACGCCGACCCTCAGGGACGAGCTCAGCCCTGTCTTGAAGGCGGGGTTGACCACGACGCGGAGCCGCCTATCCTGACGCCCAAGCTTCGCGCTGACTTCCTCGGACCTGTTGCCCACGACGACGACGATGTGGTCCACCCTGGAGCTCTTCAGAGTCGCCACAGCTCGCTCGATCAAACTCCCCCTTGGGTCGATTCTTGCGAGTTGTTTGGTCCCGCCGAATCTGCTCGATGTCCCGGCCGCCAGTAACACCGCCGATATGCGATTCGCCTTGCTCTTCCTGAGCGAGTCTCCTCTCCTCTTGACCGGAGGGGCCCTCTCCATCTCGACCCGGCTTGCCCTCCGTCGTATTTAGTCGTTCGAGGGGGCCGGCGCTTTGAACGCATAAATCCAGTCAATCCACGTGCGCAACCTAGGCGACCATGGTCTCCGGCTCCCCGCGTGAAGGCATAGACCTGCTCATGACCTCAGGTCCTGTCGAGGTCTCCCCCAGAGTCCTGAAGGCGCTGTCCCAGCCGACGACCTACCACTACTCTCATGGGTTCGTCGAGCTCTTCGACGAGACCACAGCCAAACTCGCCCAGGTCTCCCGCGCCCGAAGCAAGAGGGACGTGCTCATACTGCAGGGAGAGGCGGTCCTGGGTCTGGAAGCATCGGTCGCCTGTACGGTCAATCCCGGGGACAAGGTGCTGGTCCTTGAGAACGGTCCCTTCGGCGGCGGCTTCGGCGAGTACGTGAAGAACGCTGGGGGCGTCCCGGTCTATCTGCGCGGTCGGACCGACAGGGCCCTCGACGTCGACGAAGTGCGGGCCTTTCTGGAGTTGAACAGGGACGCCGTCGCAGTGACCATGGTCCACTGCGAGACGCCCACGGGGGTCCTCAACCCGGTCGAAACGATCTGCCGACGGGCGAAGGAGCTTGGGATGTTGACCGTCGTCGACGTTGTCGCTTCATTGGGAGGCGTCGAGTTCTCCGCCTCGGAATGGGGCGTGGACATCTCGATTTCCGCGACCCAAAAGTGCGTGGGGGCACCTCCCGCCCTCGCGCTCATGACGATGAGCGACTTCGCCTGGGAGAGGGTGGCTGCCAAGACCAAACCGGTCCGAAACTCATACCTCTCTCTCCTCGACTGGAGGGACACCTGGCTCTCATCCCACCGGTTCCCTTTCACACCTTTCACCAACGACGTCTACGCGCTGAACGAGGCTCTCAGCGAGATTCTTGAAGAAGGTCTGGACGCTTGCATCCGCAGACACAGGGAAGCGGGTAGGCAATGCAGGGAGGGCGTCCGGGGGCTCGGGCTGGAGCTTTGGCCCCTCGACGAGAAAGACTGTTCGCCTACGGTAACGGTCTTCCGCGTCCCGACAGGGCGGACCGACGCCGAAATCATCGAGGCGATCGTGAAGGCGGGCAGGATACTAATCAGCGGCGGCTTCGGCCCGCTGAAGGGTAAGGTCCTGAGGGTCGGGACCATGGGCTACGAGGCAAGGCCGGAGTTCGTCGCAAGAACGCTCGGTGCGCTCTCCAAGGCGTTGTCATAAATTAATAATTATTAACGCTTATATGGTAACAGCAGGAATATTATCTCAATATTGGCTCAAAAGCCAACTGTTTACACACGTGAATCCACTGGGCTTGTAAGGGCGCTAAGCGCCAAGGACATCTTCGTCTGGACGATAGTCTTCTTCCCGTTCTTCTCTTCCTGGGTTGCGAACTTTTGGTATACGCCCAGCGTCGTGGACAACGTGAACTACTACGTAGCCCTCGGCCTCTGGACGGTGCTCTTCTGCGTCATCCCGCCCTTCGTCTGGTGGATGATGACCAGTGTGATGCCGAGGGCCGGGGGGGACTACGTCTTCGCCTCGAGGGGCCTCCATCCTTCGCTCGGGTTCGCCGCGAGCCTGGGGGTCACGTTCTCTGTGGGCCTCACCGCCATAGGTTCGGCCCCCCTCTTCGCCCTGGCGTTGGGCGCGCAGCAGTTCCAGACGGCCGGGCAGGTCGCGAACAACTCATGGGTCACCAGCTTGGGCAATTTCATCAATCCGTTCCCGAGCAGCGGGCCCGTGACCGACGTGTGGATCCTCGGTATCATCATCCTCTCGCTTGGAGCCATCTTCGCGGCCGTCGGGACCCGGTTCTTCAACAAGGTCATGTGGGTGATATTCGCCATTGGACTCCTGGGCCTCGTCATCGAACTTCCTATTCT
>JAPCJP010000061.1 GCA_027886885.1 Nitrososphaerota archaeon
CCGGAACCCAATGATGTTCAATGAGGCCGTCGCTATCTGTCAGATGGACACCGAAAATCTTCTCCCCAAGCTTGTGAAGGGAGAGAGGGAGGTATTCCCGTTGCACGAACAGGTGGGCGGTGTCGACCAGGGCTCCAAAGTTGCTTCCGCCGACTTCGTTGAAGAGCCTAAGGAGGCCGTCTGTGGTGCTCACCATCTCGCGCGGTCGAGCCTCTAGGGCGAACCTGAGTCCGTGACTATCCGCGACGGCGACGCACAATTGCAGGGCCTCGATGTATCCTTCCCAAGCGTCTGCCCAAGAGAACCTCCCTGACAACTGAATCCTCGAAGGGGGTGCTTCCGGGTAGACAGCATTACGAATCGTCAAGATGTTGGGAATCTCCGATGCGCTTGAACCCACAACCTTGCATGACGTCGAGGCCACCCTGTCAAAGACCAGATCCAGCATCTCAGTTGCCTCCTTGCGAGAGCGGGTCATGACGAAATGGACAACGAAACCGCACATTATCTGAGGGAGTTCCAGCGAGTTGCTCTCTAGGCTCTCGCCAATCTGACTCGCAAACTTGGCGTCGAAGGTCTCAGTGAAGTGATGGAGAGACCTGGACCCGAGCTCGAGGCCGGCGAACCCCTTGGCAGCGGTCCAATCTATGTAGTGAAGGATGCTCTCGTGGTCTGGGTATAGGTCGTCCACTGAATATTCAGGATTTCCTACGAAGATAGTGTATCCGCAAGCCAACCTCAGCAGGGACTACCCGATTTTTGTCTGGCTACCAGAGTATTTATTCCTGACAAGCTTTCGTCGATTATCTTCGGGGACAACCTTCCGCTACCTCGACGTGCGTAACTAGCAGAAGACTCCGTCCCATCATCTACAGCTTTGGTATTATCTCCCTCGATAGGACCGTAAGAGTTCGCGTGGAGGGAAGGTCGAGCGGGTAGATCGTGAAGTGCTGCACGCCAGCCTTGATGTATTCCCTGATTCGGTCCTCGCATTCGCCGACCGTACCAATGATGTATGTCACCTTTGCCTCCTCGAGGGTGGAAGCGTTTGGCTTGAGGGGGTCGGGCCTGCCGAACATGGCCTTGAAGGCCTCGAACCACCTTATGACCTGCTCAGCCTCTGACTCCTTTTCGATGATCATGACCCTCGTCTCCATCGATTTCTCTATCGAGTTGTAGTCTCTGCCAAGAGAGTTGCAGTGGTCCTTGATGACAGAAAGTTTCCGGGTGTATTCCGAAGGCGCCATGGCCGGAACGTTCCATCCGTCGGCAAGTTCAGCGACCGCTCTAAGGAGATATTTTTCGCCTGTGCCCCCAATCCAGATGGGCGGATGGGGCTGTTGGACCGGTTTTGGCTTGCAAACGGCCTTCGCGACGGAGTAGTATTTGCCGTTGAAACTCGCTTGCTCCCCCTGCCACATGACCAGGGCGAGTTTGATTGCCTCCCTCATCATCTCGATGCGCTTGTATGGGGATGGTTCCCACGGCAACCCATAGGCGAGCTGCTCGCGCTCGTACCAGCCGGCGCCGTAGCCCATTATCAGCCTCCCTCCCGAGATATAGTCCAGGGTAGCCGCCATCTTTGCCAGCACGGATGGGCTCCTGTGGGAGTACGAGAGGACAAGAGGTCCGAACCTTATCCTGTTGGTGGCCGTGGCGAGCGTGCTCAGAGTGGTCCAGCACTCGAAGATTGAGTCGCCGCGGCCAAGCATCAGGTGATCGGGGACCCAGAGGGAGTCGTAGCCGAGATTCTCGGCCTCCACCGCGACCGATCTGACCGTGTTGGCGTCCGGGGCACCGCTGGTCACGGTCGCGCCATCGAAGACGGGGAGACAGACTCCGAACTTTGTTCTGGGGTTCATCCTTTCACCTGAACTGAGGAATCACGTCCGCAGCAAACTGTCGTACTCCATCCAAGCTTGGATAATCGCCGAACCAAACAATGAATTTGGTGAATCCAAGCCTCCGATAATCCTGGATCCTCTTGATGCATTCTTCAGTGGTTCCGGCGATGTAGAACTGCTTGAACTCTTCGTAGTCACGGAAGAACTTCCCCGCAGGGTTGAACCGTCTGACCGTCTCCAACTGCCTGCGAAGTTCGTCTTCATTTTTTGCGATAAAGACCTGGGTCTCCAGCGACTTCGTTATTTCGCCAACGTCTCTGCCTATCGTGATGCACTCCTCTTCAAGACGTTTCAGCTTCAGCCTGCAATGTTCAACAGAGGCGGGGGTGTTGTTCCACACGTCGGCGTGTTTCGCTACGACCTTGATCATCACTTCATCGGCGCCGGTCTTGTCCGTAAAGGCGGGCTCGCCCCCGCCCGTTCCTATCCAGATGGGGGGATGCGGGTCCTGAACGGGCCTTGGCCGGCAAACCGCGCCTTCGGTGGAGTAGTACTTGCCTCTGAACGTCGATTCATCCCCAGACCAGAGCTGGAGGATGACGGCGATCGCCTCCTCAAGCATCGCCGCCCGCACATTCGCGTCATCTGACCACGGCAGACCGTAGCTCACCGTCTCCTCCTTTCCTCCAAGGTGCCCAGCCTCGAGAAACAGGTCCAGCCTGCCGTTCGAGATGCAGTCTAGGGTGGCGGACATCTTGGCGAGAAGCGCCGGGTTGCGGAAAAGGCTGGCAGTGTGGATCGTCCCCAATCGCATGCTCTTTGTCACGGCGGAGAGGGCGCTGAGAACGGTCCAACCCTCCAAAATCTCCCCTCCCATGGACAGATGATCCGCCATGTAGAGAGCGTCATAGCCAAGCTTCTCGCACAGAATTGTTGCCTCCTTCGCCGCGCCGAAATCAATCGTCGTGGAACACGGAATTCGAGGCAGGTTGTCGTTACCGCCCGCGAGGATGGGAACTGCGAAACCGAAGTCAGCTTTCAAAGAATCTGTTGACCGAGGACGGGAGATACTCGTGCAGCTTTAACGATTTACGCAGGCGTTCCACTCTTGCGAGACGCAAGCTAGACCGAATGCGTCCAGTCGAACTACGACGGAGGTACCTCGGTCTCGATATCAGGCCGGTTCCTGGGTCATCTTCTGCTTACGGTGGCCCTTGCGGCCTGCACTATCCTTTCGACGCTCGGGAGGTACGCCTCTTCGAGCACCGGGCTGAACGGGACCGGTGTGTTGAGCGAGGTCACCATCCTTATGGGGGCATCGAGGTAATTGAAGCCCTTCTCGGCAACCAACGCGGATATATCGGTAGCCATCCCACACCTGGGATAGTCCTCGTCGACCACGATGAGCCTTCCCGTCTTCTTCACCGAGTTCAGGATAGCCTGCTCGTCAATTGGGACGATCGTTCGTGGGTCGACCACCTCTACGCTGATGCCTTCCTTTTCCAGGATCGCCGCCGCTTCAAGAGACTGATGGACCGTCCTGGCCAGACCGACTATCGTCACATCGCTTCCCTCCCTCTTTATGTCTGCCACTCCGAACGGGATGCTGTAACTCTCAGAGGGTACCATCCCCTCAACGCTGCTGTGCAGGAACTTGTGCTCGAAGAACATCACGGGGTCGTCCTGCCGCAGTGCGGTGACAATGAGACCCTTCCCGTCGTAGGGTGTCGAAGGCACGACGCACTTTATCCCCGGGATGTGCGCGAAAACCGAGTAGAGGCACTGGGAATGCTGAGCGGCTGCGGAGACCCCTCCACCGATGAGCGTCGTGATGACCAGCGGTATCTTCGCCTTCCCGCCGAACATGTACTTCATTTTGGCCGCCTGATTGATGATTTGGTCTCCGGTAACCCCGAAGAAATCAACGAACATGAGGTCCACCACCGGACGTAGCCCGGTCGCGGCCGCGCCGACTCCCGCGCCGAGAAATCCCGACTCCGAGATCGGAGTGTCGATTACGCGGTCATCGCCGAACCTTTCCCTGAAGCCCTTGAACCTCGCGAATACTCCTCCCCAAGCCCTCACGTCTTCACCCATGACTATGATGGACTTGTCCCTCTCCATCTCCTGCGCCAGGCCCTCGGTGATCGCCTGCAGGAAGGTGAGGTTCTTCGATGTCGCTTCGGTCTTCTGCATCAATATCACCAGTTAGATGGAGGTGTAGACGTCCTCGAGCACTTCGTTTGGAGCCGGCCACGCACTCTTGTCGGCGAAGGTGACTGCGTCCTCTACCTCAGCAAGAATCGATGCGTCCATCTCTGAGTATTCCTTCTCGCTAATGCTCCCCTCCCTCGTCATCAGGCCCTTGAGTTTCAAGATCGGGTCCTTCAGCTTCCATTCTTCGGTCTCCTCCTTCTTTCTGTACTTCTGTTCGTCCCCTTCGAAATGACCCATGTATCGATAGGTGTCGCAGACAAGGAGCGTAGGTCCGTCTCCCCGCCTCGCCCGGGCAATCGCCTCTGCTGCGGCCTGCGAGACTGCCATCACGTCCATGCCGTCGACCCTGACCCCTGGCATATCGTACGAACTCGCCCTTATCGTCGGGTCCTTCACCGACGTGTGGAACCTTATTGGGGTGGCCTCGCCGAACCCGTTGTTCTCGCAGACGAAGACGACAGGTAGCTTCCACAGCGAAGCTATGTTCATCGACTCGTGGAATGTTCCCTGATTCAACGCCCCATCGCTGAAGAAAGCCACCGCAACCTGACCTGACTTGCGGTATTTCGAAGAGAGCGCAGCTCCGATCGCGAGAGGGAGGCCGGCGCCGACTATCCCATTGGCTCCGAGCATTCCCAATTCAACATCCGCTATGTGCATCGACCCGCCCTTGCCCTTGCAGGTCCCCGTCCTCTTTCCGTACAGTTCGGCCATCATCCCTCTGAGCTCGACGCCCTTGGCGATACAGTGTCCGTGCCCCCTGTGGGTGCTGGTCACGTAGTCATCCTTCTGGAGATTCGAGCAGAGGCCGACCGCTACAGCCTCCTCTCCGATGTAAAGGTGCACGAAACCCTTGACCCTCGTCTCCGCGAATTCCTTCTTCACCCTCTCTTCGAAGCGCCTTATCGTAAGCATCTTTCGGAGCATCGCGACCTGTTTCTCCCTGCTCTGCAGGACAATAGAGCCGCTCATGAGTCTTGAGAGTGAAGGCCGGGTATTAAAACTCAAGTCCTAGCGAATATCTGACCGTGGACCACCCCTCCGCAATAGAACCAACGGGAGCGCCCCCGTCGCCCGTGTCAAAGCACGAGAATGCATTAGTAACGGCACCTATGCTCGTTCCGGTATCTTGGCTGCGAAGATAGCGCGTTGGCCTCTCGACCGGAATTGAAGCGGCTTGCCTAAGCCCATTCTTGTCCCGAAGCTGGGATTGACGATGAGAAAGGCCACGGTGGTAAAGTGGCTAAAGAACGAAGGGGATCAGGTGACCAAGGACCTTCCCGTGGCCGTGATAGAGACCGAGAAGGTTTCAGCCGAGATACAGGCACCGGAGGACGGTGTGCTCTTGAAGATATTTTCTCCCAAAGGTTCGGTTGTACTGGTAGGCGCCACGATAGGGTACGTCGGTCAACGCGGCGATGCAATCCCCGACCTCGTGCTCCCTCAACAACCCACAGTGGCAGCGGCGCCATCCGCCTCTCCCCCCTCGAGTGCACCAGCCTCAGGCGAGGCAGCACCAAGAACGAGGAGACTCTCCCCGCGGGCGAGGATGCTCGCGGAACAGAAGGGGATCGACGTTGCGGTGATCAACGGCACGGGACCAGGGGAGATGGTGATGGAGACGGACGTGCTCGAGTACATCAAGAGCACGCTCTACAGGACGTCGCAGGGATTGAAGGTCAAGGAACTCATTCCCATGTCAGCCACCAGACGGGCTATCGCGGAGAACATGACCTCGAGCCTTCAGTCCATGGCCCAGGTCACCCTTACGGCGGACGTCCTTGCCAGGGAGCTGGAAAAGAGAGTGCAGAAGGGAGTGGGAGACACCGAACACCGAATCACCTACACGGACGTCCTGGTCAAGGTGGTGGCAGGCGTCCTCGAGCGCCATCCCCTTCTGAACTCCACGCTTGAGGGCGATCAGATTAAGGTTGTGGAGGAGGTCAACATAGGCGTCGGCGTGGCGGTGGATACGGGGTTGGTCGTACCGGTCATCAAGGATGCCAACAAGAAGACAACGGAGGAGATATCAGTCACGCTCCGGCAGCTCGCCGAGAAAGCTCGAAAGGGCGGCCTATCCATGGAGGACATCACGGGAGGGACGTTCACCATCACGAACCTCGGTAACTATGGAATAGGAGCGTTCACCCCCATAATCAATCCTCCGCAGTCGGCTATTCTGGGGGTGGGAAGGATACTCTTGAAGCCTGCGGTGGTTGAGGGAAAGCTCGCCGTCGAGCCCATGATGACCCTCAGCCTCACCTTTGACCATCGGATAATGGACGGCCACGTCGCCGCGCTCTTCCTGAAGGACCTGCAAGAAAGGATAGAGAGCCCGCAGCCGGATTAGGCTACCTCTTCTCCGCCAATCCTCTGAAGAACAGAGGGGTCTCGGCATCCTTTCCGCCGCTCGGGCCCCCTTTCGCATCTGACGTCGACCCGCTCTTCCCCGCGCCCCTGCTGACCTTCTCGGCCACCTCGATATTGAGAACGTGAAAGAGGAGTATGCTCGTGATCCCGGCGGTGGGGCACGCCTCGACCTCGAGACCCGGGAAATTCAGAAGCCCCTCTATCGGCGGGGTGAACGCGTCAATCGTAAGGTCGCATAGCTGCGGGAGGCTGAGCATCGGCATGGTCAGAGGGATCACCTTCCGGTCGGCAACTGTTCCCACAAAGATGGTGTAGGCACCGAGTACTTTACACTTGGCGGCGACTTCGTTCACGAACGGCGAGCTGTCAAATTGGCCCATGATCAACAGCGTATCGCCCTTCATGGGAACCGTCGGGAAGTAGTTGAAGTGCCCCACGAGAAGGTCGTAAGGCACGAAGAAATTCGGATTGCCCGGTGTTCCGAACGAGTTTGCGAGGGGAGGGATGTGTCCCTCTGAGAGGCAATAGACCGAGTGACCGCTCAGCAGGGAATCGGAGATAACAGAACTTGCCTTGTCTATCTTCTCCCAGTCTTCCGCCTTGATCCTCTGAAAGATACCCGTAATTCCGTCGATAAACCGCATCGCGTCGGCGCCGTCGGCCAAGTCTAGAATCCCTGCCTCTGGTACTGGGCCCAGATCCTTGAGTTGTATTCTTCCGAGTCCTGCGCTCGGATAGTCATGTAGACGGATGGCGTCAGCCCCCGCCTGAGAAACTCCCCGATTATCTCCGCGGTAAGGGACCACAGGATAACGCAGTTCACGACGATATCGATCGGTCCCAGCTTTTCGCTGAAGCCCGGCACGTCAACCGTGCCTTGGTTTCCAGGCACCCCGTTATCGATGATAGCCTCGCAGGAATCGCCGAGCGCCCTGCCTTCAGTCGGCATGCTCACGGGGAAGACGCCGATCACCTTCGCACCCTTGTTCCGTATGTGATCGAGGAAGGCCCACTCCCCCTCGACGAAGCTCCTTCTTGAGAAATAGAGGACGACGTCGCTCGGTGACAGGTCATACCTCTGGAGGTCTGCGACGCCCAGGGTTTTCACCATGTACAGGCCTGCAGAACGCCCAGACGCCTCGTAGGATATCATGCCGGCGGGGTCATGAACGAAGAAGCGGCCTTTGTTCAAGGCCGAATCCACGACGATTCGGGCTGCCTGCGTGAAGACCGGGGCCTGACTGCGGACCCCGTCGACGACGCGTTCGACGTTCGCCATGTAGTCGAGTCCAAGCATTCGGTGGCAGGTGCACGTCCGTCATTTTACATCTTTCGGTCTGCGGCCTCATCCAGGCTAGCCGATAGAACGGCTCAGCGGATGGTCGTCTTGTCGTCAATCATTAAATACATCACGCCGCTCTTTCCTAATTCAAGCATCTATGCCTTCATTGACGAAACGCGAGATGAACGAATTCTTGGCGGGACCGAACATAGCGAAAGTTGCGACGGTAAAGAAGGATGGCGCGCCGTTCGTGGTCCCGGTCTGGTACGATTGGGATGGGAAGTCCTGCTACCTGGTGGGGAGGAAGAAGTCGAGCTGGGTCAAGAACATCGAGAGGGACCCACGCGTCACGGTCCTGATTGACGGATCCGACCCGCCCTATCCCAAAGTCATATTTGAAGGAAAGGCGGAAATCATTGGCGAGGGAGTGGACGACTGGATAGAGATAGGAAAGAGAATGGTCGTCAAGTACTATGGTCCGTCCGCCGGCATCTCTTACCTGGAGGGATCGCTGGACCAGCCGAGAAAAACGATTCGTCTGAAGCCGAAATCGGTTACCAGCTGGGTCACCCCAGATGAGAAGACCATCAAGAAGAACCCAAGGCTCGCGTGGGCCAGCAGGTACTATACACCGGGGTCCACGTGGTACAAGGACCTCAAAAAAGAGAAGCGCGGAAGAAAGTAAGCGGGCCTATTGCCGCGAGGGTCCCGTCAGTAGGCTCTTTGACGACCGCAATATCGTGAATCCTATTATACGCAATTGGGCTGAATAGTACGCGTCGCCTGCCCGATCAGCCAAGAAGTCTCAGCTAGGGGACGCCGGGAACTCTGAGTTCCCGGTGGCGACGCCAAGGAATTGGGTGCGATAGACGACCTGCCTGAGAGCGGTCTGCGGTACGGCGCGGATTATTCAGAGACCTTCGCCTCGGTGGTCGGGACCTGCTTCTGCGTCGAATCCTGAGTTCCCGCAGAGCGCTGGTTCTACGACGAGTGCTATGCGCTTCTTTGGAGTTTGGATAGTTTTGACTCGGCGGCCAGAGTCGCGTCG
>JAPCJP010000062.1 GCA_027886885.1 Nitrososphaerota archaeon
GGAGCCACGCCGTGGACCCTGCAGCTCGCAAGAACCTTTTCCAGTGCTGCCCGGTAGGTCGGACTGCTCCACTGCTCGAAGACGCCCAGATTCAGGGACAGGTCGTCCGGGCCGATGAAGACGGCGTCGATGCCTCGGACCGAAAGGATCTCGTCGAGGTTCTCCATGGCCTTGGCCGTCTCTATCATCACGACTAGGAGCGTTTCATCGTTGGCGCTCTCGACGTACTCCACGTGCCTCTCCCCGTAGTTCGTCACGCGCCTTGGTCCGCACCCCCTCGACCCGAGGGGCGGGTACTTTGAGGATGAGACCGCACGCTCGGCTTCCTCCCTCGTGCTCACCATCGGCACGACAACGCCCCAAGCTCCGATGTCCAAGGCCCACTTGTAGTACACCGGCTCGTTGATGGGCACCCTGACCAGTGGGACACAGTCGGAGAATTTCGCCATTGCCTGCATCATCTGTTGAACCTGTGGAAATGTGAAAACTCCGTGCTCGACGTCGAACAAGAGCCAATCGAAGCCGAGCCCTGCGAGCTGCTCTGCCACGTCGGGGCTTGCTGATTCGAGCCAGGTCCCGACAGAGGCCTTTCCAGCCTGCAGTTTCCTCTTTACCGGATTACGTAGCGGTCCTGCTGCTGCGGCACCGGACTCCACCATGTCCAGCATTCGGCGCTTGGATGGAAGATAATGGTTTCGGGTCCTGATCCAAGGTGCGAACATCGCCTTCGACGGACGCGTCTCGTCTCTTGGTTAGGTTGTTGCGTGACCAAGCGGTTGGGCTGAGAATGGAGAAGACCGTCAGGTCCCGGAAAGATGTCTGCGCCTTCAAACGGTTGCGAAGAAAAATGTATGGCCTAGCAGCGCGAGGCTGCTAGGAATTGGTTATTTGTCTGGGGATTGTTGGTGGACCCCTGCGCATGAGCCTCGCCGCGAAGGCGAAGGCTACGAGTCCGATTGCTGCTACAGCAATGGTGGGCAGAGCGAATTGCGGTACGCCCAGAGTGGGCGGGATCTGGTTGCTTGGGCAGGACTCTCCGCAGGTGACCGTGATGGGTCTCCAGCCGAGCGCTTCGTTGATGCCGCAGTTGCCTGGGTCCTGGCCGCCTGTGTCGATGGTGTGACCAGCATCAGTAAGGGTTGGTTGTGCAGCACCGTCGATGGTGAGAGTGATCTGTGGGGCGGACTGGGTGTCGGTCGTTGGAGTGGGTGGACAGTTGAACAGGAAGTTGGAGTCGCTGGTGTCGAAGTCAGCCTCGCCGGTTGTCGGTGCAGGACCGCCTGGGCAGTTGCCACCGCCGGTGGTCCCGGTGAAGATGGCGTAGTCGCCCGGCGCTACTGTGATAGTTCCGCCGGTGTAGGCGACTGTGCTGGTGCCTCGGAAGTCTATGGCTCCGAACCAGATATCCCAGGTAACCGGTCTAGCGATGCCACCGCAGGTGGCTCCGCTGTCCGTGCCGCCACAGCCATTGCTATTGCAGTCGGCTCCGGGGGCCGGGAGCGTGACGGTCAGACCTGAGATGGTGAGCGATGACGCGCCGGTGTTCTGGACCATGATGGCACCGCCGTCGAAGGTACCGGTGCAGTTGCTCGCGGCGGTCGGGTTGCCGTTGTAATCGCCGCCCGAGCCGATGAACTGGACGCCTGAGTCGCCGCACCAGATGCTGGGGAAGTTCGAGCCTGCGTGGTCGTTGTCGCCATACCCGACGAATACGGAGTACTGGGGGCTCGCGCCCACAGGAGCTGCGAAAGCCGTTATGGAAAGAGATAGTGTTAGGAATGCCAGAATGACGAAGATGGATTTGCCTTTACCGTTCATGTTGTCAGTGTCCTTGGAGCTTGTTTCGATTTATAATGTTTCAGAATTGTAGCTCTGCGTCTATGAATTTCAAATTCAGGTAAAACCCTGACGATTTTCCACGAAAATTCTTGAGGTCCTCTTCGCAGATTCCTGTCGGACCAGCTTGCCATCGCCAGTGGCAGGGGTGTGCCAGCCGTTTGGTCGAATCACGGTTGGGCCGATTTTTTCTAGACCATTTAACCAAAGAATCGGGCAGGGCTACCAATTCAGCCAAAATTCGAGGAGCTAGCAGATGCCCCAGGCGACATCTCCCTCCTGGACACCTCAAGTTTATACACTTTCAAAGCCTTCGCGGCGCTTGAATCTTGAACGCCAAGGATTTCTTGAAAGGGCTGCTCTACAAGAGAAGCGAGCTAGATGATTGGATAGGGGGCAAGGGGTTCCAGTACTCGAGGTACGACCAGGAACTCGGGTATTTGCCGCGGGACCGAAGGTGCAAAGAAGGAATGGACGGTTCGGTTTGCACCTACACCTATGACACGTCTACCGGGGCTCGTCGAATGGTCAACTTCGAGGGCGCGCCCTGCCGCATCAATACCTACGGGAACAGCTTCACCGCGGGCGACCAGGTCAACGACGGTGAGACATGGCAAGAGATTCTCGCCGCCCACCTGGGTGAGCCGATGCGCAATTTTGGAGTCGGGGGGTACTCCGTCTACCAGATGTTCCTCAGGATGAAGCGAGAGGAAAAGCGCCTCCCTGCGGAGTACATCATTCTGAACATTTACGACGACGACCACTACAGAAGCCTCACAGGGTGGCAGAGAACCAGATACGGGCGGGAAAGCCTCTGTCCCCCCATACCCTACGTTGAAGCGAACCCGGCCGAGAAGACGTTCCATGAACACAAGAACCCATGCCCGGAAGCGAAAGACCTCTACGACCTTTGCCGCCTAGACTGGACCTACGAGAGGTTCAAGGATGATTTTTGCATGAGGATAATGCTCGCCAAGGCCAACGCTGAGAAGGGCACCCCGGCTGACAGCTACAGGGATATCGAAGCCCTATCGGAAGAGCACGGAGTGAGGACGAAGATCGGTACCGCCAGGGAGCTCCTCAAGACCGCGAACGCTCTTTTCGTCACGTCAGCGATATACGCGAGTACGCGCATCGTGGATGAGGTCGAAGAGTTCGCGGCGAGGGAACTGAAAAGAACCCTCTACATCACATCCTACGGCGCGGCCTCCGTTGCGAATCGGATCAGGCCCGGCCGTGGCATCAATGTCCCCGAAGTGCGCAGACCCGGTAGCGCGTTCAACCAGAACTTCGTGAACTCCATGAGGAAGCGAGTGCCGAACTACGTCGACCTGATGGAAGAGCACTTGGCGGATTTCTCGACGAGAAAAGTGAGCGCGTTGCGTTACATAAAGGAATACTATGTGGCGCCCGTTACGCCCTACACGCACTACGCTCCTCTGGGGAACCACTTCACCGCCTTCTCTGTAAAAGAGATGCTTGTCGAGCTATTGGACAGCAAGCCCATCTCATACAGGGGTGTCGAGGGGGCGGCCGCTGGGAACTTCTGCGTCAATCTGAATTGAGAACCGCACCTTCAAGATTCGAGGCGGCGCCGTGGTCGGGCTATCATTAGGCCCGTCAGTACAATGACGCCGGCGGCGGCCGCGAATAGCAGTGTGAAGGACGGAGACAGAGACGAACTCGATGCGTTGCTTGAGCTTGAGGATGTGGAAGTCGTGGGAGAGGCGGGAGCCGTAGTCAGAGAAGTCAGGGTCGTTGTAGAGGAAGTGCTGAGTGCGGAAGTAGACGTAGGCGTCGGTGAGGTCGTAGAAGCGACCGTGGTCGTGGTGGACTCGTTCCCAGTAGATGTGGTCGTCGTCGCTATTGCGCCAGGACTGATGACTACCTCGGTCGAGACCGAGCCCGAGTTTCCTCCCGCGCCGAACGCTGCTGCCTCCAGGGTGTAGGTTCCGGGTGCCAGCGGTGAGACTGTGATGGTCCAATTCCCGTCAGAGTCGGCGGTAGCCTGGCCGACGGTCACGTTCCCTTCGGAGAGTTTGATCACGGCGTTGGCGTCTGATGTGCCGTTTATCGTCGGGTTTGTCACGTCGAACTTCTGCCCGGATGGCGTGGTGAAAGTGGGGGTCGCGCAGGGGCTCGTCGTGGGCGCGTTCCCCAAGACGACTGTCACGCTCCCTTGGCAGTAATCTGTGAAAGACCCGCCGTTAGAAATCGTGCCGTTGCTCATGATAGTCCCGTAGTTGAAGATGGAGCCGTCGCTGTCCGCTGTGAGATTCCCGGAGTTGAGGAAATCCCCATAGTTGTACAGGCTGCCTCCACCGTTGATGATAGAACCGCCTTTCATGTTTACGACGCTTCCCAGACTTGACCCGTGATTGTATATCTTGCCCGAGTTAAAAATCTGGCCGGAATTCAAGACTGAAGCTCCCCGCGAAATGGTCAGAGTCCCGGTGTTGTTCACGGTCTTGGTGTTGACGAAACTCCCCTCGTTGAATGTTAGCCCCGTGTTGTTGAAGACCCCGTTGTTGCTGATGAGGGGGTGCCCAAGACCCAGGCGGTCGCCGTCAGAGCCATACCCGGAGTTCTCCAGATATCCCTGGTTAACAATCGTCCCCGTGTTGAGATTGGTAATCGTGTCGGCGTTGTAGAGCGCTGCGCCGGAACCGTCGATTTTCAGGAGGCCAGAGTTCGAGAACATACCGGTGTTGGCCGCGACCGATGTTGTGTTGAAGGTCCCGGCGTTTGTCACCGTGCCGCTCGTGAAGAATGAGTACTCTCCCTCGCCAAGGTTCTGCACGCCGACGACGTTGAGCAAGCCTCCCTTGGCGACCGTTATCGTCCCGGTGCTCTCCAGAGACGCGTGGTCCGTGACGACAAGCTTGGCGTTCGCATCTATCTTTATTGTGCCTGAGTTGGTGCTGTCATAGTAGTTCGAATTTGCGAGGTCCAGAATTCCTCCCGCGACCTCTACGGTCCCGGAGACGAAGTTGGCAAACGTGGCGTTGCCATATTGATTGATCGCACCGTAGACGGTGATCGTGCCCGTATTCGAGATGCGGCCCGCCGCGACCGGGAGAGCTGCTCCGGTGTCGAGCGTACCGTTCACCACAAAAGTACCCTGGTTGACGATGATGCCGTTAATTCCCACGCCGGTATTGAATATCGTCGCTGCCGGTGCCAGCGTCAAGGTCCCATAGTTCGTTATGTTCCCGCCGTTAGTGATTACCACGCCCAGCGAGTTGCTGAAAGTGCCAGAGTTCAAGACAACCCCTCCTTGCATGTTGGTGAAGTGGCCCGTGTACTGGTCGTTTGCGGGGTCGCTGAGGGTTCCGTCGTTGGTTATCGTCCCGTAATTCGTAATGAAGCCGAAGTTCATGAGAATCCCGGAGCTTGTGATCATGATTGCGCCGTGGTTGGTGAAGAGCGTCCCACCCGCGTAGTTGCTCAAAGTACCGAGGTCCGTGATGATCGCCGCGGTTCCGCCGACTGCCTCGTTGTTGACAGCTCCATGTAGGTCGTTGAAGCTGCTGTAGATGGATATCGTCCCGAGGTTGTTGATCGTCCCGCTCACCAGGTTGAAGACCCCCGGAGAGTTGACCTGGACCAGGCCGGTGTTATTGAAGACGCTCGTTATCGTTATGTTGAAGACGCCATTGTCGTTTATCAAGCCGGAACTCACAAGAGCGCCTTCAGCGGGGACGAGCGATCCAAGATTTGTGATTGTTCCGTAATTGTAGAGCGTCCCCCTGCCCCATGAGAGGAGGACACCGCTGTCAATCTGAAGTATGTTTCCGCTTAGAACTGTGTACGCCGGAGAGGTGGCATTGACTCCTGTGGGAGACAGATAGCACTGACTATTCCCTGCGGTCCAGGTGCCCCCAAGCTGCGGGCAGACCGTCGTCGCGTTGGAAAGGCTGATTGTCGTCGTTGTGCCGGCATGGGCAGGCGGGGACGCGCCGAAGACGACTATCAAGAGCGACCCGAAAAGCACCACCAAAAGCGCGACCCTTCCTCGAGACGTGAGAACCGATATCCGTCTCGGTCTCGACAATCACCGGACAGCTCTCTTTCCGGTTCTCAATTCGTGCTCGAATTCGCCGGGCGCGGGATATAAACTTGGAACGGATTGCCCGAGCGAATCGCCGCTGGGTGAATATGCACCTAGCTGACCGCTAGAGCGTGGCTTCGAATCCTGGTCGGGCTATTCCAAACAAGGCCGATTCTAATCTGGAAGGGGCAGGTCTATCGCTTTGCCTGTCGCAGATGAAAGCCTCGCGGCGTCGAGGACCTCGACAGCTGCCCTGCCTTCGGACCCCGGAACCGTCGGTGGCCTGTGGTCCAGGATATCGTCGACGAAGGATTGGACCTGGGTGTAAAAGGCCACGATCTTTGTAGGCTGCAGCGGTTCCCCGTGAGGGTCGAAGTAGGGCTGCTCCCCGACTGCCTCCCATTTCCCGTCCTTTCCCAGCATCACCTTGCCGTAGCCGTCCACGTCCAGGATGCCCTTCTCGCCGACGATGACGTACCTGTGGAGAGAATCGGGAAGGCTCGGGCTAGGAAGCTCGAAGGACATCCACTGCTGAGCTATCACGCCGTTTGCAAAGGCGAGCTGGGTCATGGCGCTGAGTTCCACCGGATACGGGGAGAACGATAGGAGGTTGCTGTAGACCTTCTTGACGTCCGAGCCGGCGAAGTGCCTCAGTATGTCGAAGTTGTGCACGCCCATGTCCGCGAACGCTCCGCCGTTCTTGGGGTCGATGACCCAGGAGCCCGTACCCTCGTGGTCATCGAAGTACGAGGTGAAGACCGATGTGCCCCGGATCATGCGGACCTTCCCGATGGTCCCAGCATCGATCAACTCCTTCGCCCTGGAGGGCGTCGCCCGGAACCTCAAAGTCTGGATGACCTCGAGGTACACATTGGCCTTCTTGCACGCGGCGATCATCTGGTCGCACTCGTGGCGGTTGGGAGCCATCGGCTTCTCTACGAGCACATGCTTCCCATGCGCGGCCGCCTCGAGGGTCTGCGAGAGGTGTCCTGAGTGCGGCGTCGCGATTATGACCGCGTCGATGTCGGAGCGGGCCAAGAACTTCTCATAGGAGGGCTCGTAGTCGACGTGGTGAGTGGCAGCCAGAGCGGGTCCCCTCGTCCCGCCGTGGACTGCGACGAGCTTGGCCCGGGTGTTGTGCTTGACCAGTCCCTCTGTGTAGACCTTACCCATGTAACCGGACCCTACCATCCCGATTCCGAGTTCTTTCTGACTCGTTTTCTGTTGCACCGGGACGACGAGCTCGTCTTCGTCTATTTAAGAAGGCCAGGACCGGTCAACTTGGTCGTCGAAGAGGTTCCTCTGTCGTTCTTGGACCAGCTGGTCGTCGAACGCTCTATGGATCAGGTGCCGGCCGGTTTGTCGCGTGTAAGTTTTTGCTCCGCGGGCGGCGCCTGACCCGGGTGACCAGACCGGCTCCCGTCCGCGAGGTAGCGGAAGTTCCGGAGCGCTAGCGAGCACAACAGTCCGGTCACGCCAATCACGCCGACGAGTCCGAAGACGACTTGGTAGCCCAGGATGTGATAGTTCAGGAAGTTTTGGCCCTGGATCGTCTCTGTGAATGCAAAGCTTGCAAGTATCGATGTCACCAGGACCGGGCCCAGCGCCGAGCCGAGGTTCCGGAACGTCTGGTTCATGCCCGTCTGCACGCCCATGGTCTTCGGGTCGACAGAGAGGACGATGACGTTCGACATCGATATCAGCGAGGCGACGTTCCCAACCATCATCGGAATCGCGAGCGCCCCTACCTCGTAGGAGTTGCTGTGGAAGAAGACGAGACCGAAGCCGCCGAGGGTTATCAAAAGGAACCCGAGGAGCATGACCGGCTTTGGTCCGCGCGTGCCGATCACTCTCCCGAGGAACGGTCCCGCCACGAGCATGCTAAGGACCGCGGGGACAAAGACGAGGGCCGCATTCAGCTCGCCGAGACCGAAACCCGGGGACGGGTACTCTCCTAGGATGATGAGTATAGTGAAGAGGAGGAACATCGCCATACCGACGAGCAGCCCGTCGATGTTCGAGATCAGGATGTTGCGCTCCTTGAGCGACTTGAACGAGACGACGGGACTCGGAGCCCTGGGCTCCCAATAGAAGAAGTAGGCGAATGCGACGAGTGAGAGGATGAAGAACTCGGGCACACCCCAGCTAATCCCTCCGAACGCGACCGACGAGAAGCTCGTCCAGCCCCAATAGGCTCCTTCGGTGATGCCCAGCATCAAGAACGTCAGCCCCAGACCGAGGCTTACCACACCGGGGAAGTCGATCTTGCGAGCATAGCGGATCGTAGATTCGCGGATGAACACGAACGCGAGCGCGAAGACGATGATCGCGACCGGGATGACCGTGTGGTAGGTGTCCTGCCAGCCGTACGTCTGGGCTATCCAACCTCCGCCGACGAGCCCCGCCGCCGCCCCCGCGGCGAACATGCCTGAGAGGAGGCCCTGAGCCTGGCCGACTCGAGCGGGTGGGAAGACCTCGGGCAGCATGGCGAAGCCGAGCGGGAACATGGCCATCCCCACTCCCTGAATCGCCCTGACGGCTATCAGGCCGTAGATCTGATCGGGTCGGCTCAAACCGAGAGCGCCGCCGATCTGTGGTGTGAAGCCGGCGATCGTGACCGCTACGGCGTAGACACCCATCGCGACCAGCAGCATCCGCTTCTTGCCGTAGATGTCCCCCAGCTTGCCGAATATCGGAGTTACGACTACACCCACGAGGAGGTAGGCGGAGAGTATCCAGGCGATCGTGCTGGCGTTCGTGACTTGGAAGAACGACTCGAAGTTGCTGAAAGCTGGAAGCACCATGGTCTCGACGTAGGTGACCATGATGGCCATGCCCGC
>JAPCJP010000063.1 GCA_027886885.1 Nitrososphaerota archaeon
GTGAAGTGGTCGTGGGCCGGCACTGACGCATCGGTGGCGTACTTTGCGCTCATGTTCGCGTGTGCCCACTCTAGGACCTTCTTCGCGAGCGTCGTCTTGCCCGTGTAGTCGCAACCGGTGATTATGAGCCTCATCGCTCACGCCTAGATTATCTTGAGTTCCTTGCCAGCCTTCTCGATGGCAGCGATGGCGAAATCTAGGTCCTCCGTCTTGAGCCCGGTGTTCATTATGAACCGCACCCTCGCCTTGTCCCTCGCCACCACTGGATAGACTATGGGGAGGACGAAGACTCCCTGTTCGAAGAGATTGGCCGCGAGCTGCGTCGCCGTAAGGCTCTCGCCCACGATTATGGGGATGATGGGGGTCTCGCTCACTCCCGTGTTGAAACCTAGATCGTTTATGGCGCTCCTGAAGTACTTTGTATTTTCCCAGAGCTTCCTCACGTGCTGAGGTTCGTTCTCCAGGGTCTCGATGGCGGCGATGCATGACGCGACCGTCGCGGGCGGATGGGAGCCGCTGAGGAGGAAGCTCCGCGACTTGTTCTCGGCGAAGTTCACGAGGTCCGTGGTCCCCGAGATGTGCCCGCCGACCACGCCGAAGGCCTTGGAGAAGGTGCCCATCTCGACCTGCACCATCTTCCGGTCCAGGTTGAAGTGCGAGACCACTCCCCTGCCGCCCTCGCCCAGCACGCCCTCCCCGTGGGCGTCGTCCACGTAGACCATGGCGCCGTGCTCGGCCCCCAGCCTGGCGATGGCGTCGAGCGGAGCGATGTCCCCGTCCATGGAGAAGACCCCGTCCGTGATTATCAGGATCCGTCTGTAGGCGGGCTGGTGCTTCTCGGCTTCTTTGAGGACCCTGTTGAGGTCGATTACGTCGCCGTGCTTGTAGACCGCCCTTTCAGCGTGCGACAGCCTCACGCCGTCGATGATGCTGCCGTGGTTCAGCTCGTCGCTGATCATCAGGTCGTCCTTTCCGGCGAGCTGGGGGATGAGCCCCACGTTCGTGGCATAGCCGGACTGATAGACCAGCGAGGCCTCGGCATTCTTGAATTTGGCGAGCCTCTTCTCGAGCTCGGCGTGGATCTCCATGTTGCCGGCGATTACCCGCACGGAGCCCGAGCCCGCGCCGTACTTTCGGGCGGCCTTGGCGGCTGCGGCCTCGATGGCCGGGTGCGTGCTGAAGCCGAGATAGTTGTTGGAGCAGAGCATGAGGACCCTCTTCCCGTCGACCACGCACCAGGGAGCGCTCGGACCCTCCAGGACCCGGAGCTTCCAATCGAGGTGGTCCTTGACCAGGGCCATGTATTCGTCGCGCAAGAATCCCGTCGGGTCTCTCAATCCAATTGCCTCCCGTTCATTCCGCCGAATCGACGAGACAAGATATATAACTTGTCGGCGGCTCGTTGGCAAGACATGAGCGAGCCCGTCATGCTTCGCCTAGATAACTACACTTTGGAGCGAAGGGTCGCCCTAGTCACGGGGGCAGGACAGGGGATGGGAGAGGCCTTCGCGAAGATCCTCGCCCTCAATGGGGCAGCCGTCGCCGTGGCCGACATCAACGAGGTCTCGGCATCGAGGGTCGCATCCCAGATCATCGACGGTGGAGGGAGAGCCGAGTACTTCACATCGGACGTTTCCAAGTATGACGATGTCGTGAGGCTCGTGTCTTCCGTCTCGGACACGCTCGGAAAACCCGACATCCTCGTGAACAACGCCGGACTCTTGAAGCCCACGCCCTTCCTCGACATGTCACCCCAGGAATGGGAGGCCATAATGAAGGTGAACGTTGACGGCGTGTTCTACTGCTGCAAGGCTGTTGTCCCTTCGATGGTCGCCAAGAGGTATGGGAAGATAATCAACATGTCATCGACGGCTGGCAAGGCTTCGAGCACCTTCGGCGGGGTGCACTATACAGCCTCGAAGGCCGCGGTGTTGGGCATCACCAGGCACCTCGCGCGGGAGCTCGCCCCTTACGGCATCAACGTCAACTCGGTCTGCCCGGGCTCCATCGATACGCCGATGGTGCGAGGGAACGCGACTGCAGAGACCATCGCCCAGGGGATCAAGAAGATCCCTCTCGGCAGGCTCGGGAGGCCCGATGAGGTGGCCGACCTGGTCCTATTCCTAGCCAGCGACGCCTCTGCCTACATCACGGGGGCGAGCATCGACATCAACGGGGCCGAACTGACAGTCTAGCTCTTCCCGTTTCTCAACCGTCGCGGAGCGTCTCGCAGATTATTTAGGTGAAAGGTTTCTACCCGATATTCACGAGCCCATGGGCACGCCTGGCGGCGTGGAGTGTGGCCTACGCGATCTATTGTCATAGTTACTTTTTCTTGTGTGTATTTGCGCTGGGACTGGCGATACGCAAGGACAGGCGCGTCCAAAGCCGCCGAGTCAATATATAGGCGGCTCTTGCCAATCAATCCCATGTCTGAGCTAGAAATCAGACGGGCAGTGAAGGACAGATATTCGAGGATAGCCCTGACGGCTGAGAACGATTCGTGCTGTGGAGGAGATTCGACCTGCGGGTCGGGCCCTTCAGTTTCTGACGTTTCTGTTCCCTCCGAGGCTGCATCTGTCAACGCGGGGTGCGGGTCGCCATTAACATTGGTTAGCCCTAAGGCGGGCGAGGTGGTACTTGATCTCGGCAGCGGTGGAGGGATTGATGTGTTCAGGGCGTCCCAAATGGTAGGCCCCACGGGAAAGGCATTGGGCGTGGATGCTACTCCCGAGATGGTGTGGAGGGCAAGAGAGACGCGGGCGAAATACGGAGACAAATATGCGAACGCGGAGTTCAGGTTGGGAGAAATCGAGCACCTGCCGATTGACTCTGACAGCGTGGATTACATAATATCGAACTGCGTGATTAATCTCGTCCCGGACAAGCTGTCCGTGTTCAGAGAGTCGTATCGGGTCCTGAGGAGTGGAGGGACGTTTGCGGTCGCCGACGTCACACTTCAGAACGAGATCTCAGAAGAGGCCAAGAGTGATATGGATTCTTGGTCTGCTTGCATCGCTGGAGCGCTGACCGATTCGGACTACACGGCGAAGTTACTGGCTGCGGGCTTCGCCGATGTGGATATCGAACACATTTCAGATTCGAATATCGGAGAGTATCCGTTCAAGTATCACAGTTCCCACATCCGGGCTACGAAACCTTCTGTGCCTTCGCCAGTTCGATAACTCGGCGCTCGATATCGTCACGAATTTCTCGGATTCCTTGTATCGTCTTTCCTTTAGGGTCTTCAAGGTTCCAATCGACTAGTTTTTTCTGCATCTGTGCCAGCATTGGCCTCGGGCATGCCTCCTCGACGGAGCAACCCATGGTCACTACAAGACTGGCATCGTTGATCATATCAGAGGTAAGGTTCTTCGGATGATTGAGGCTGATGTCAAGGCCTTTTTCCTTCATGGCTTGCACCACTACGGGGTTAATCTTCGATGTTGGAACGGTGCCGGCGCTCGACGCGGCGAGACCGTACCTCCTTGCGAAGGCTTCAGCCATCTGGCTTCTTCCGGCGTTCTCGACGCAGACGAAAAGAATCAATTTTTCTCTACTCCATTTTGCCGGGCCTTCGTATCATCCTGAATATTAGTCCCGCGGCTATCCCTCCGAGTATTGGTCCGATGTAGTAGACGAATTGGTTATCGAAATAACCCGAGAATAGAGTGGGGCCGAGACTTCGAGCGGGATTGAAGGAGGCTCCTGTCAAGGGGCCGATGAGTGTGATTAGAACGAAGAGTGTACTCCCGACAAGGATTCCTTGGGAGAAATTGGTTCTTAGGAACGAACCTGCTGTAAGGGCGGATAACGCCAAGACAAGCGTGCCCGCTACTTCGAGTAGAACGCCTTCCAGAGGTGAGACAGAGGGAGCCAACTTGGTTGATCCTAGGCTAGTAGGGGCCCCGCCGTTTTGGAATACGACCGCAAGGCTGAGACCTGCCAGCAATGCACCGGCGATTTGAGAGAGAACGTAAGGGATGAATCGGTCTTTTCCCAAGCGGCCAGCTCCGGCTATTGCTACCGTCACGGCAGGATTGATCTGTGCTCCTGAGATACCTCCGAGAAAGGTGATGACAAGGGCCACGGTGAGACCGAAGACGCCGGCGATCGCCTCCTGAGCTTGGAACGGTGTCAGGAGAGTGGTAGAGGCGAGAACAACCGAGGCGGGGCCGAAGAAGACGAGAAGGTATGTGCCAACGGTCTCGGAGAGGCATTCTCTCCTGATCGATGGAAGCGTCAGTTGCTGTGAAGCTGACAATGCGTAGAAACAGAAGCGGGCTCTGTAGGCTATTTATTGACCAACAAGAAGTCAGTCAATGATAAGACGCTACCATCCCTTTCTAGACATTGACAGGTAAAGACAGAGCCAAATCCGTGCTCTTCGTATGCATTGAAAACTCCAGCAGGAGCGTGATGGCCGAAGGATTCGCGAAAGAGATGGGCCTGAATGCCTCCAGTGCTGGGACGTTTCCTTCGACCCACGTGAACTCCCTTGTCGTGGACGCGATGAAGGAAGTTGGGATTGATGTCAGTCAGAGCAGGCCGAAGGAACTGACTGGCGATATGATCGATAGCGCTGATGCCGTCACTCTGACGGACGCGTCTCTTGAGAAGGCGATTCCAGGGACTCTACGGAAGAGGATGAAGAAGAAAGCGGTTGAATGGTATCTTCCTGACCCTCAGGGGAAGGACATCGAGGAAATCAGGGACATAAGAGACGAGACTAGAAAGATGGTCGAAAGGCTCGCGAGAGGTTCAGTCGACTGATCGACTCCTTTTAGCAGTCGCATTTTCCCTGATACTTGCCGTCCACCTTCGTGACAAGCCCGTGGATGGTAAGTCTTCGAACGACCCTCGAAACGACCTCTTGATGGAGATTGGTGGTCCGCTTGAGCTGCGTGAATGAGATTGGCTGTATCGAGCCGCATATTGCCGTGCAGACGGAAAGTTCCCTATCTGTCAGTTCAACGCATTCGTTCGAGTTGCAATTATCTGTTGGACAGACACTCTGCATATCTGACGAGAAAGCGCGAGGTGCTATTTATTGACTCTTGTACACAGCGTGTTCTCGCGGTCGGACTGAGTCCGCTTACTTTTCTTCTATCGCGATCGCCCGGGTCCAGGACGCTTCCATCCTGCTGAAGTTCAGAGGCAGGGCGATGAGGAAGACGCGCTTCTTCTTGAGCAACTCCAGGTTCTTGATGGCGTCGATCCGGACGACGTCGTTCATGAAGAGGAGGACTGCGTTCTGCTTGTCTTCTGGAAGCTTGTTCTGGAGCTCGCCGGGGGCGTACTCCATGCAGTTCTGCATCGCGATGAGCTTGGTCTTGTGCTTTACGAGCCACTTTGCCCCTTCCCACGTCAGGTAGGGGATGGGGGTCACGTCGTCTGAGGGCCCTCTGATGAGGAGCCTCTCACCATCGCCGGCGCCGGCGTTCTCAAAGTCTTCGGGAGTGATGGGCTCATTGGCCTTTTTCTTGCTTAGGTCAACCACCAGAGCCTCCCCCACAAAGTGGTCCAGCGGGAGCGAAGCGATGTCCTTGCCGGTCTCGCTCACCTTAAGGGAGCTCTCCAGGTGCGTCCCCACGTGGGTCTCGCCCCTGATCCAGTGCATCCTGACGTTGTCCTGGGGTGCGAAGAGGAACTCCTCGAGATGGATCTCCCTCCCGAAGAAGGGCTCCGCATGGAAGTACTTGCCGTTGGCCTTCTTGACCGATGGGACGACCTTGTAGGAGAGGTCTACAATCCTGGACTTGGACATATCGAGAGGCTTCATTCTTGGCCCGTGGGGGCGGGAGGCGTGCATAAGAGCATTCCAAGCGGTCATTCGTGGACGGGGTCCGGCACCTGCTCATCAGCTGGGACGGAGCGCTCCGAACTTGAGTCGCCTCGTCCTGCGACCACGACGATGGGGAAGGTCGCAAGAGCGACGACCGCCGTCATCAGGTATGGCACCGCGGGGGAGACGTAGTTCGATATCGCTCCGCCGGAGAAGGAGCCGCTGACGATGCCCGCGCCTGTGACGGTCTCGTAGATTCCCATGGTCCGCGTCATCCCCTTGCCGGAGTTGGTCCGCGCGTAGAGGTTCATGATGAGCGGTATCTCGATGCCCGCGGAGACCCCGAGGATGAGGAAGGCGACGAGAAAGACGTAGAAGTTCGAGGCTAGGCCGAGTATCGCGCCGGCGATTGCGAGCAACACAAGGGAGAGCCCGAGCGATTTTACGATGCCCACCATCGCGACCCTGTGGGACATGAAGAAGAGCATCAACCTCGTCACCGCGTAGGTGCTGAAGAGATAGCCCAGCTGGATGGGAGTGATCGACAGTGACGCTGCGTACCTTGGGAATATCAGGTATATCATCCCGAGCAGGAACGAGGTTATGACCGCGAGCGCCGCGACTGCGAAGCGGTTGGGCCTCTTCCCCACGGTCGTACCCGTCGGGTCGGGTCGGTCTACCTTCCTTATGGGCCGCGACGAGTAGTGCGGTGTTATCCGTAGCAGTACCGTTGCCAGACATATGGACAGTGTGACGGCACTGACGAGGAAGACCCCTCGGTAGCCGAAGTAGGTGACGACGTAGCCTCCGAGCAAGGGTCCGACGAGCAGGCCGGTTCCCCACGAAGCGCTGTACCTACCCAGCACCTTCTCTCTGGGTTGCGAGACCGCGACCTCGGAGACCAGGGCGTCGGTCGTCGGCCAGAACATGCCCGACCCGAGCCCGACAAGGAAGAGCAGCCCGACGATCTCTGCTACGTTCTGCACGAGGCTGAGGAGGGCGATGGTCGAGGCGGCGAGCACACAAGCGAGCCACATCAGCCGCTTCACGGGCAGTCTCTCCGAGTACCTCCCGAAGACCAGAGAGGTCGGTACCTGGATGAGCGAACCCGCCAGCCCGATTATGCCGATCTGGAGGTACGAAGCCCCTAGGGTGGCGGCGAAGACAGGAAGGAAGGGCCCGTAGATGTTCTGGCTCGCCTGATAGAGGAAGGAGGCGATGTAGACGGGGGTGAGAAACGAGCCCGAGCCTCTTTGCATCCTTCACCTTCGGGAAAGAATCTTATTATCCCTTGAGCGCATCTGGAAAAATTCGGCTAGCGGATGGCCAGTACAGCAACTAGGACGATCATGAAGGCCACAACTATGACTATGGGAAGGAGAACGGTCTCGAGCATCGCTATGCCTATGGCGATATAGTCCTTCCAGTCCGCCTTTATGGAATCATCCTGCTCCTTCTCTTCTTGGCTCATGAAGGACGACGACGATTGTAGGCACCGCGATGTATAAGGATTTTGAGTCGAGCCAGGAACGCCAGAGTTACGAGGGGAATAGCATTGGATCAGAGCACCTTCTCGTTCACTCTGATGGCGTTGCAGTGGGCCGGAAGCTTGGGGTAAAGGTAGCTGCTCAGCTGGTAGTAGAGGAGCAGCACCTGACCGTTCGGGAGCCTCAGGACGCTCGGGTATCCGCAATCTTGGTTCTCGGCGTCGTCGGAGAAGATTATCTCCCGGTCTTTGTTCCAGGTCGTTCCATCATCGTCACTGATCAGCCCCCTCACTCCGTATGGGAATCTTCTGTGACCGTACACGAGGAGTAACCGTCCGTCACCAAGCTTCGCCAGGTCAGCCGGGTGCTCGAGCGCTCCAGTTATGCGGCGCGGCTCGTCCCAGGTACGACCGGAGTCCGCTGAGGCGCAGAGGTAGGTCGCTTCTTCGGGCTCGTCGGACCTGAGGACGGCGATGACCCTGCCCCTGCCAAGATTGAGGAAGGACGTCTCGTTCATGTCCTTGGCGATGAGCGAGGGCTCGCCCCATGTCCTCCCGTTGTCGGTGGAGCGAAGGGCGAACGCGTAGGAAGGTAGAGCAGAATACCCGACCTTCGAACCGTAGACGTTCATAAGCAGGGTGCCGTCGTCCAGACCGATGATCCTGCCGAACGGGCTGACCGAATATCCTGGTACGTCCAGAGGAGTCCTCTCTGTCCAGGTCCTACCGTTGTCCTTGGAGAGGATGTAGTAGGACTCGCTCTTTGACTGCGCCGGTATCCAGACGTCCATGAGATAGTCATAGAACTTGTAGTCCGGCGTCCCCTTGTGCGGCACGTACCCCTTGGCGTACCCGCTGACGATTATGAACCCAAGGATCAGCGTGCCGTCACCGGCCTGCCCGAGCGCAGGATTCCTGTCGTCGGTCGGCGTGTCGAAGGCGGTGGCCGGTTTCGACCAGGTCGCACCCATGTCCTTTGAGCGGACCATGTCCAGCCTGCCCCCGCTCCCCATGTGCTCCGCGCCGCCCCGTACGACGGCGACGACCTCGCCGTTCTTCAGACGTATCACGACCGGAAAATAACCCATCCCCCATCCCGATGCAACGACGGCTCTCTGGCCTTTGACGACCCGTCTGATGCTGATGTCTGTGCTCTTCATCGCGAAAGCCGGCGTGGCTTCGAGTTAAAACCTTAGCCCGCAACGCGCAAACTATTTACAAAGCGCCGGGTGTGGAATCCTTCGACTTGATAGACCTCTCAAAGTACAACGTGATAGACCTGTCCGAGAAGGTGGACACAGCCCTGCTCAAGAGGAACGGGGACTACATACACGGTTATTCCGCCGCAGGTCGAATTGTGTACCTGGAGGAGTTCTATCTCGCCGGTTGGCCGGGGGTCAGGATGCACTTCATCAAGGGGGAGACCCACTC
>JAPCJP010000064.1 GCA_027886885.1 Nitrososphaerota archaeon
ACAGCGAGTACCCTGAACGTCGAGAATGAGGCCGTAGTCAACGGGTTCTTCGTATTCCCGATGTCTCCATCATAGAATCCTACAGACTCGAATCCATTCCGCTCGAGGAGTTCCTGGATATGGGAGATTGAATAGGTCTTCACGAGATGCGTCTCGGAGAACGTGTCAAGGAGCTTCCTATTGCGGATGTCAAGGACATAATGATCAAACCGGACACTTTGGATGTTAGTCTGTGCGTCGTACTTGCTCAGGTGGAGCCGGATTATGAGCTTGTTGCCATACTGGACCCTATCCCAGCTGTCGTGCCCAGAGGGCCTTATCGCAGCCGGGTTCATTGCAGAGTTCTGCCAGAACTCGAAGACCAGGAGACCGCCCCGGTTCAGGTGCTTCCTGGAGCCCTGAAGGAAACTTTCGACGTCGCCGCGGTCGTGGAGGTATCCGAAGCCCCCGAAGAGCACGGTGATGGCATCGAACCTTTCCAGGTGCTCGAGATGGCGCATGTCCATCTTGAAGAACCGGGGGTTCTTCGCTGCTCCCGCCTTCTTTCTGGCTAGCCGTACCATCTCGTCGGACATGTCTATGCCGGTCGCTGCGTATCCGCGCTTTGCGAAGATCAGGGTGTAGTTACCGGTCCCCGACGCTACATCCAGGATTGACTCCACCTTTTTCATGCGCTTCGCAAAGATCTGCTCGAGGTAGTCAGCTTGAGATTCGTAATTGATGCGTTTGGAGTAGATGATGTCGTAGTATCGGGCCATCTTGGTGTATGGTTCTGACGACCCGCCTCGGGCGGCACTGACCTTCAAGCGCTTTTCACATGGTCGTGAGTAATATAAGGAAGAGAGGACTTGGTCTCTGGCGCGTGGTCCAAACGTCAAGGACCTCGAGCCGTTTGCTTGGTCAAGGTGCCGTAGGAAATGAATGTGAGCCATGCGTAGAGTTCAATGCGCCGCTTACCAGCACAGTAATCATGAAGACCTCATCAAAACACCAATATGCAACAGCGTGACGCTGATAGATGTCGTTGAAAGCCGAGGATTCGCTGAAGAGGATTGGTCTCCCGTCGAGAGATCTCGCAGAGCTGCCGCACTCTACGAAGAGGTTTCCGGACGGGGCCCAGTATAGAATCGAGATTCCGAGCGTTGAGAGTCCCGAGCAGTTGCGCCGAGTCGTCGAGAAGGCCGAAGAATATGAGATCCCATTGCATCGCGTTTCCCAGGGTAGCGGGGTCATGCTTCTGACCGACAAAGAAATCGAGCAGATGGTCGAAATCGGGCGTTCAGAGGGAATCGAGGTCAGCCTCTTCACCGGACCGAGGGCGAGCTATGACATCGGAGCGACCTCCAAGTCAGCAAACTCTGCTGCCGTTTCTTGGAGAATTCGAGGTGCAGATCAATTAAGACATGCCGTGGAGGACATCAGACGCGGATTGCACCTCGGCATCAAGAGCTTCCTTGTTTCCGATGAAGGGCTTCTCTGGGTCCTCAACGAGATGAAAAAGGAGGATGAGATACCAAAAGAGGTAGTCTGGAAGATATCTGTCACGACTGGACATGGGAATCCTGCTTCGGCACGTCTTCTAGAAAAGTTGGGGGCCGGAACCCTGAACGTAATGACGGACCTTTCCTTGCCTCAGCTAGCCTCAATCAGGAGTGCGATCAAGATCCCACTCGACGTTTACATCTCCGTCCCTACGAGCTACGGAGGGTTCGTGAGACACTACGATGTTCCCGACATGGTCAGGGTCGCGTCTCCAATCTATCTGAAATTCAGCATTCCTTTGGGTCAGAACGTGTATCCCGCCGGGAAGCATCTCTTGGGCACCATGCTCGGCTACGCTGACGAGGAGGTAAGACAAGCCAGAATCGGCTACGAGCATCTGCAAAGATACTATCCGTTGGCCAGGACTTCAAAGAGGGGGGCCAAAGGACTCGCCGTCCCTGCTTAAGTTTCCCTTGCACTCTGTCAGGGAACGAAATCGTTATCAAAAAGGGCTTTAGCGTGAGAGATTAGAATGAAGCAGGACTGGTTCCCGTCCAAGTGGGGGCCCCTCGATGAAATTGGAGCCCTGAATGAAATCACACCCGAACTGATTATCGGCGCAGCTAGGCTTGTCAGGAAGGGTAAGACATTCAACCTCTCGCACGTCCTCGAGAGCGGAATTCCTCAGCACTGGTTCCACGGTGAGTTCCAATACTCAACATTCAGGCGTCACAGTGACACGCTGAAGCTTTTCGGAAAAAAGAACAAGGTGAGCGCGATGAACGTCAAGATTAGCATGGCCGATCACTCTGGGACTCATATCGATGCGCTGAATCATACATCGATTAATGGGCTGTTGTACAACGGCACTCCGGCTGAGGAGGTCACCGGTACTTTTGGGACCACGAAACTGGGTATAGATAGGACACCGCCGATCTTCACCAGAGGCGTCCTGCTGGACGTGGCCGGCGCCAAGAGGAAGGCAGTCCTTGACCCCGGTTATGCGATTACAGCCTCGGACATCGAGTCCTGCATCAAGAGGCAAGGAATCAAACTCGGAAGGGGAGATGCGGTGCTCATAAGGACCGGCTGGAGCAAGTATTGGATGAAAGACAATGGTAAGTATCTTGGGCCCTGCCCAGGCATCGGGAAGGAGGCCGCCCGTCTGCTGGTTGAGAAGAAGATCGTCCTGGTAGGGGCGGATGCTTGGAACCCCGAGGTTGACCCAAATGAGGACCCCGAAGAGGACGATGTCGTCCACCAGATGCTCATAGTCAAGAACGGCATAAGGATAATCGAGAATCTTGATCTGGAGGAACTGGTCAAGGAAAAGGCGCGGGCCTTCCTCTTCGTCTGCCTCCCTCTGCTGGTAAAGGGGGGAAGCGGTTCTCCGATAACAGCGATGGCCGTGACGTGACCCTTGCTAATTCCGCAGCTGATGAAAAAATTAAGATATGACCGCCGGAGTCGAGGTGTTCGCATACCGTGAGCGTTGTGGTTGGACGACTATCGGGCAAGACGACGGTTATCACCGGTGCCGCATCTGGCATAGGGCGAGCTACCGCGCTTCTTTTCGCGAAGGAAGGTGCAAAGGTGGTCGCCGTCGATATCGCCAACGCAGAGCTGACCTCGGGTGAGATTGAGCGCAGTGGAGGTCAATCATTCTCCGCCCGAGCCGACGTGACGAAGGCTTCCGAAGTGAGGGATGTGATGGAATCGGCCGTCCAGCGCTATGGGAAGCTCGACGTGCTCTTCTGCTGTGCAGGACGGGTAAGCTTCGGCAACGTGGTAGACTTGACCGAGGAGGAATGGGACAGTGTCCTCGATACGAATCTCAAGAGCATGTTTCTTTGCGCGAAATACGCCGTACCTCACATGATCAAGCAGGGAGGAGGGAGCATAATCAACATGTCGTCGGTCAGCGGCCTGGTAGCCGGGGTCGACGAGGCGGCGTATGACGCGTCGAAGGCAGGGATAATCCTCCTCACAAAGGCGACCGCTCTAGACTTCGGGCCGAAAGGTGTCCGTGTGAACTGTATCTGCCCATCGAGCACCGATACCCCGTTTCTCAGAAAGTATGCGGACCTTACGCCGGACCCCAAGAAATTCCTCGATGAGACGGCGAAGATGAACGCGGCGCTGCGAAGGTTGATCCAACCGGAGGAGGTGGCTCATCTCGCCCTGTATCTCGCCTCTGACGAATCAGGTGCGGTGACGGGTACGGCGATGGTGATCGATGCAGGCTATACGGCCATTTAGCAGCACCGACCTTGTCTGCTTACCTTATTCCAACTTCCTCCGCGTCGGGCGAGACGTAGTAAGGTTAGCGCGAGACCTAGTCTGAGGACCGTTACGGTGGCCGACGGGCTTCGGCAGGTTCCTATTCTCCCAGCCGCGTTCGAAGAGGTTGAAGTCCGGACGCTCTGCGGTTGTCGCCAGGTGTTTCTCCACCTCCTTCATCCTGAGCTCGACGCCAAGTCCTGGGCCGTGAGGGATGCTCATGTATCCACCTTCGATCTTAATCGGTTCTTTGAGAAGGTCCTGTCTCCATGCGATGTCGAACTCGTCGAAGCTCTCCTGGATCTCGAAGTTTTGAATGCACGCATCTAATTGTAGGCAGGTGGCGGTTGCCAGAGGTCCTTCTGCCTGATGAGGCGCGACCATGACATAGTGCGCATCTGCCAGGGCGCTGATCTTCTTTCCTTGCAGGATTCCCCCAGCATTGATGAGGTCGGGCTGGATGATGTCGACGGAGTGACTCTCTATCAGGGGCGCGAAGCCGTAAATCGTGAGCACTCTTTCTCCACTGGCTATCGGTATGGTGGTCTTGGCTGCGACGGTCCGCAGGGCCTCGAGGTCTTCAGGAGGGACGGGCTCCTCGAACCATCGGGGGTTGTACCCCTCGATTTGCTTCGCGATTCTCACCGCCGTTTCCGCAGTGAACCTGCCGTGGCCCTCGATGAGGAGTTCTGTGTCGTCTCCGACTGCCTCGCGGACGGCGCCTATGATTCTCACGTAGCTACGTATGTCTTCTGTGCTCGCGCTCAGGTAACTCGTTCCGAACGGGTCAAATTTGATGGCTCTGTACCCTTTCTTCACTACCTCCTTGGCCCGTTCGGCGAACTCCTCGGGCGTCGAGACGTGCGTGTACCAGCCGTTGGCGTAGACCTTGACCTTGTCGCGAATCGCACCTCCGAGAAGAGCGTGGATCGGGGCCCCATAGTGTTTTCCGACTATGTCCCAGCAGGCGGTCTCGACCGCGCTCAGCGCTGTGATGTTCGGTGCCGAGGCGTTCCGATTGAAAGAGTCTCGATACCAGTCGTTCCACAGCTTCTCAATCATGAAGGGGTCCTTACCCATGTACATGTTCCGCCTGTCCTGGAGTTCTGAGATTACAGCCGAGCTTTCACCGTAGAGCGTACCCTCGGCCAGGCCGTACGACCCGTCGCTCGTCCCTACTCTTACGAACAGCCATTTCTTCCAGGGGTTGTCTATCAGATACGTCTGTATACTGTCGATTTTCAACGCGATTTCGCGCTCACTCTTTCATCACCCTAGAGAAACCGTCTTCCGGCAATCCTCTTTGACACGTGGCTGATCAGATTGATCTGGGAATGCAGTTCCTGTCTCTGCTGGGTCAAGATCTCTAGGAGTATCCAATCGTCCTCGCGGGCGTTCTCGATCACATCGTCCAGACGGTGCATGGCTATCTTCAGAGCTACCATAGTGCGCTGAATCGTGCGCTTCATCGCTTTCTGCCTCTTCTCCTCTTCCGTCTTAGGGTCGTTTGTCCAAGTGAACTCTTTGTCCTTGGAAGCGAACTCTCGCTTAATCCTACGGACCTCTCTGTTGGACAGTTTGATATCAGAAGAGAGGGCTAGAAGGTGATTCTTGAGCTCCTCGTCCTCGATCGTCAGAATCTCAGCGGCCAGGCTCAGATTTTTGCGACGCCGCAAAATTTCCTGTGTCTTCACGGGCAGCGTGAGCAGCTTCAGACGCCTGGATACGTACGATACGCTCTTCCCGAGCTTCCTCGCCAGCTCCGTCTCGGAACCCCATCCGTATAGGCTGGTGTAGTCTTTGAAGGCCTTCGCCTCTTCGAACTGGTCCAGCGTCTTCCTGTTCACGTTCTCCGCCAGGGCGACCTCAAATGCTTCCTGGTCGTTGAGCTCTATTATCTGGCACGTTATCTTCCGCCAGCCGAGGAGGCGAGCGGCCGCAAGTCTTCTCGACCCAGCGACAAGCTCGAACCTGTCGTTTACCGGTCTCACGAGAATCGGATGTAGCAGCCCGTGGCGGTCGATAGAGACGGCCAGCTCAGCGATGTTCCCGCGGTCGATCCGGAGGTCGAACTTCGGTTCCTGAATGGAGCTAATCTTGACTTCCTCAGAGACGCTGGGAGAGAGCTCCGCGCCCATCAGGGATTCAGAGGACCGAATCTGATATAAGAGTTTGCGACGCCTAGTGTAGCCTTCTCAGAAGGTCCTGCACGTACTCCCTGGCCTCAATCACCTCCTGCTCGACATCCATACCGGAGACGTCAAGGCTGAGGATGCCATCGTACCCGCTCTCCCTGAGGGCCCGGAATATGGGTGGCCATTCGATTATCCCCTGACCTGGCGGCCAGTGGCAGTCGGTGATGCCGTCGTCGTCGCTCAGGTGCACGCTGAAGATCTTCTTTCCGAGTTTCTTCATCGATAGGGCGGGAATCTCCTTGGACATCTGCATGTGGCTGAAGTCCACGACCCCACCCAGGTTCTCTGAAGGGACGCCGTCCATCAGCCTCAGGAGCGAGTCGGTGTTGCCCAGCAGGTCCATCGGTCGTGGTTCCACCGCGAGGAGGAGGTCATGTGACTCCGCGAGTCGCGCGTACTGCCGCATCCGAGATACGTATCTTTTCCATACGCGATCCCAGGAGAAGCCGGGAGCGGGTGAGGAAAACTGTGGTACCTTCCTTCCCATCCTCCCGGGCCGAGGCTGCAGCGGGACAGAAGGGGACAGGATTTCGAGCACCTCAGCCCCGACGACATCGGCAAAGCCTGAGACCAGGGACCACGCGTTCTCGACTCGGCCGACGCTCGTCTTGTCGATGGTCCACGGCGCCAGGAAGCTTACGGCAAGGTTGTCTATCGTCATCGACCTTTCCTCACAGGAGAGGCGGATTCGCTCAGCGTTCTCTTTCTGCGAGACCATCCGTAGATTGCTTTCGCTGGGAATCCACAGGCACAACGAGTTTACGCCGAGCTCAGAGACGCGCCTTATCCAGTTGAGGGTGAACTTCAGGTCAGGTTCCCGACGGGACCTCCATGCGTCGACGGACTGACCGGAGACGGCCGGACCGCTGAAGAGCTGCTCGATTATGCGAGAGCCGCAGTTGAGCTTCATGCTACCGGTCTCCTTCAGGCCAGGGCCTTCGTCCTATTTCCACTTTGCAGAAGAGGGGATGCGACGGGTCTACTCGGGCGGTATCTCGGCGGCCGCCTTCATCAGGTCCATCCCTCTCCCCTTCAGGTAGACGTACCTGACTACGAAGATTATCGCGCCCAGGACGAATATCGTACCGAGTATCACGTCGGAGAGCGCAGTCGACGGACCGATTGCTGGCGTTGTGAACGCCCAGTAGGCGGTCGCCCCCATCGCGATCATAGACGCAAAGCCGACGATGCTTATCAGAGGGACTGGCCACTTTGCTCCGGGCATCGCCGCCGCGATGTCTTTCCTCCTCCACGGGAGGACGATCGCCGTTATGCTGACGAGTACCCAGACTACGCAGAAGATCGCAGTGGAATTCAGGAAGGTACCGATGAAGGTCGTGAACGTGCTCAGATAGATGAAGATGGCCCCGATGAGGATGCTGAGGGCCGTCGCCTTCAGGGGGAACCTGAGCCTGGCGCTGATGTCGGCGAAGGCTGTCGGGAGCATCCTGTCGAAGGAGAACGCGAAGACGTAGCGCGACGCGATGAAGAGCAGAGAACCCATCCACCAAACGAAGGCGAGGAGCCATCCGAGCTGCACGATGAAGAGGGCGACACTGTTGTGGATCACCATCGGCTCGAAGAACGAGAGCCACGGGCCCACGGCGAACGGCCAGTGTCCGCTCGCTGAGAGGGCTAGCGCCGCCTGGTTAAACTGGTAGCCTATCATGTTGACACCCCAGTACATGCCCAGGAGGTTTGCCACCGCGTCGATCACGAGTGCCATCACGATGCCCCAGAGCATCCCCTTCTTGACGTTCCTGACCTCGCCTCCCGCGTAACTGCTGTAGTTGAAGCCGTTCCACTGGAGCACGCCGAACGGGACCGCGACCAGCGTCGCCCCGAGGGCAATCGGGGCGTAAGTCCACCCGTTCGCCTGGGCCGCCGTGATTATCCCCTGGTAAGAGGTGGCTACCCCTCCGTAGTTGGCGAAGTCCGAGATGAAGGTCGCGTTGGACGTTGTTGCGAGGTAGGCGAGGCTGACGAGGGTGCCGACGCCTATCACAGCCGCCAGGATTATCATGGTCCAGCTGTAGAACTTCGAGCCGAGGCTAGTTATCAGGACACCGCAGCCCAGGTCGAAGAGCGCCAGGGCGAATACGACGTCGGTGTTCGAGGAGATGTTGTGGGCGAGGCTGACCCAACTCGGGATGTTCCATGAGTAGCCGAGAGAAGCGAAGAACACCGGTACCACCGTCGACGAGAATATGACGGCTACCCCTCCGAGGAGGGCGAGGAACGCCACCCACATGGCCCATCCTCCGATAAACCCGATTCCGGGGTTCAGGGTCCTGCTCACCCAGACATAGTCCCCTCCCGACCTGGGAATCCTGACGGTGAACAAGTAGTACATTACGCAAAGGGGAATCATGAACAGGAGGCCTATGAGCGACGGGTTCAGTATGCTCGCGCCAGGGTCGACTCCGCCGACGAAGTTGATCTGGAGGGTGTAACTCAGGTAGGTTGGCCCGGTGACCGCGAGACTCATGACGAGGGCATCAGCCCAGTTCAGGGACCTTACGAGGCCAGTGGCCTGCCGCAAGAAGACCTGGTTATTGGCCATCCGGCAGCGGTGAGGTGCAGGGGGTTCTAATAAATGATTACGATGCCGGGCTCTTTAGCCTACCAGGCGGGGTAGCAGGTTGCCGCTGGGATCGGCAGCCTCGCTGAAGCAGCGAACAGCCGGGGTTCGCCTGTGAAGGTTCTGGAACCGCAGCGTATGGGGTTC
>JAPCJP010000019.1 GCA_027886885.1 Nitrososphaerota archaeon
GCGGGGGTCGCCCAGCATGGCCAACGGCGTTGGACTGAGGCTCCAATCCCTTAGGGGTTCGAGGGTTCGAATCCCTCCCCCCGCACCATGATTCTTCGCCGGTGGTCTTTTTTCGACTCAATTCAATTGTCTGTCGGCTACGACATTTGGAACAAATCTTGAACGAATCTCGAAATATGGATAAGTAACTTGGACGGGATTTTTCACCCGATTACTCCTCATGATAGGCAACCGGAGTCGGAAGGGAATGGCAGCCTCAACCGCTGTGATAGCGGTCATAATAATCGGGATACTCGTTCTTCAGGCCTCGTTGGGGCCCTCCGCTTCGGGTGCTGGGGCGGCGAGTCGGACCAGTAGCAGTTCCACCACCTCCAGCACTTCGAAAACTTCGAGTAGCTCCACCACCTCCACCACCTCCACCACCTCCAGCAGCTCCACGACGACCTCTACCTCGAGTACCGGGCCAATCTCACAGTTCGCACCCATACTGGTCGGACCGCTCCAGCCCTATTCGGCGACCTACGACCCTTCCAACAAACTCGTGTACATCGCCGAGGCGAACAGCCCGTACTTCAACAACCTAGAAGGCATCACGGCGATCAATGGGTCGGACTGGACCAAGACGTTCCCCACCTGTCCTGGAGCCGAAAATGGTCCGCAAAGCATAGCGTTCGACCCAGCGAACAACTACCTTTACGTCACCTGCGTCTATCCAGGTAACGTAGCGGTGTTCAACCCAGCTACGGGAAGCCTCGTCACAACGGTGACCGCAGGGTCCTCACCCTGGAACCTGGCATACGACCCTGCAAGCCAGGACATGTACGTCTCGAACTACGCCTCGAACTCGGTCTCTGTCATCAGCAGCTCGACCAACAATGTCGTCGCCACCCTGACCCAGATCGAGCAACCCACGTTCATCGTCTATAGCCCCGCAAACAGCGACCTCTATGTCGTCAACAGCGCCTATCCCTATGGTATCACGGTCGTCAACGGGGTCACAAACGCCGTCATCAGCACCATACAGGGTGAAGCGGGCAACTTGATCTACGACCCGGCCAACCAAGGCGTCTATGCCTCCGTCGTAGCTTTTGTGTCAGGAACACAGACGGCCGAGGTTTACGCTATCAACACTTCCGACCAAGTTGCGGCTACAATCGTGGTCAGCGGCATCGGATTCCCCGCGACCGACTCCGGAGGGTCGCTGGTCTTCGATTCTGGCAACAACAACGTCTTCGTCGGGACCGACCCGGGCACGACGGGCCCCAACGTCGTGACCGAGATAAGCAGCTCCACCAACAAGGTCATCGGGAGCGTGAACATTCCGGCCGACTGCATCCAGGGTGGATGCTACGACCTCACTGACCTCACCTATGACTCCGCGAACCAGGACATCTACATCTCTGGTCCAGGACAGTACGTGTACATCGTCTCAAGCTCTCTCAGCGTGATTCAGACAATTCCCCTCACCATCATAGCCTCCAGCTCTACGTCAGACTTCCCCGCCTTCTCGATCTTCGATCCCGCGAATAACGAGGTGTTCGTTCTCTGCGATAACTACGCCGAAATCGTAATCCCCCTTTCAAGCTAACTTCATGACAGAGTTACTTTGGTCGCAGACACGAGGGTCCAATCCCTATGGCCAGATTACTCGACCGGCTCGTCGAGCCTGAACCTTAGCTTCTGGCAGAGGTCGTCGAAGATCTCCATGTGTGCCTCGAGCCATGGATGAACAAAGTAAGTCAGTCCATAGGCTTCCCCCGTCGAGTCCACCAACGAGTTCTTCTTCAGGACCTCGATGTGGTGCTGCACAGTCCTGTACTCGACTCCCATCCTCTTCGAGAGCTGGTTGATGTTCCCGGGCTGGACATATAATTGATGCAATAGACGTGCCCTCGTTTCGCCGCCTCTGGTGGCACCGAGGAGGTACCACAGCAAACGACGCAGGTCAGGGTTGTCCTGCACGAGGCTTGCGGGCCCCTCTGCGTATTTATTTCTTGGACGCGGTTGGAGCCCAAATCTCGAAATAATCTTGAAATAGACTTATGTCCAAGTCTTCGTTCGTAACGGCCTCCGGTAAGAATACGTTGGACCCACTGATGGACGTCGCGATTCTGTTCTCTGCCCTGAATGCAGCCCTCTTGGTGGCCCTCCTCTACTTCTATACCCGGATTGCAGTGAGGAGCAGGGCCGCTCACTCAATAGGCATGGCGATGTTCGCCGTTCTCCTGCTCGCCAACAGCGCGTTAACGGCCTACTCGTACGCGGCGATGGCCCCCTTCTTCGGGGCGGAAGCCTTGCCCTATCTCTCGGTCATCTCGGTCCTCGAGTTCTTCGGCCTAGGCGTTCTGCTGAAGATCACCCTCTAGCCGGAGGTCCATCCGGAGTCAGCCGTCGGGCAATTCGCTCCCAGCCCGGCACTGATACAATGGCATTGGACTGAGGCAGTCTGCTTGGCCCGCGGCCTATGGGAAGGAGTTGCGCCGCAGAATTAGCTTTCATGAATGAAATCCTAGACCCTTCACGCGGGCCATCCTCATCGGTAATCGCCCCGAACCCGCGGTCGAGACTCTTCTCAATTGAGCAAAAAGTCAAAAGTTGTTGGCAGACGTTAGTATCACCGCCTCATCTCACACAACATCACGCGAGATTAAATTGAGTAAGTTCGAAAAGAACTGGAAACCTCAGAACGGAGGACAGAGCTTCGGACAGAAGACCAAGGAAGCGGTCAAGGGACAGCAGCCCATCAAGCCGCAGATACAGAAGGCGACCTCCCAGCTTCAGCAGGAGGTTCACCGTCTCGATGGCGCGATGAACCGCCTGAAGCAGAGGGAGCAGGCGATATTCAAGAAGACCGTGAACGCGGTCCAGCAGCACGACGAGATGACGAGCAAGGCCTACTCGAACGAGCTGGCCGAAGTCAGGAAGATGGCGAAGATCGTCACGCAGTCGAAGATAGCGCTCGAGCAGATAACGGTAAGGCTACAGACGGTGACCGACCTCGGTGACTTCACCGCCACCCTGGCACCAGCGATCGGCGTGATAAGGAGCATCCGCTCGACCCTCGGAACGACCATGCCCGACGCGCAGTCGGCCCTTGGCGACATCGGAGCCTCGCTGAACTCCATAATGGTGGATGTTGGTGGACTGACCGGAACCAGCTTCTTCACCCCGGAGAGCAGCGAAGAGGCCGAGAAGATCATGGCCGAGGCAGCAGCTGTGGCCGAGAAGAGGATGAGCGACTCGTTCCCCGAGATACCCTCGGCCTCGAACGAGTCTGTCTACAGCAGCTAATTCTCCAACAGGCAGGTCCGGTTGCATTATTACGCAACCGGGCTGCCCTGAGGTCCTGCTCTTTTACGACTACTCGCCAGTCGGGCGAGAGTTGTTCCACATGAGCTCGAGGAACTGCTTGAAGTGCCCAGCCACCTGTGGGCTGTCTACCCAGCCGCACGCCGAATAATCTGGAAGGGAGATTAGCGCAGCCTTGTCGTCCACGAGCACGTCCACGGCCACCAGGTTCCCCGTCCTCGTCTCGACTTCTCGGGGAAGCGAGGCTGCATTCGCGCCCTCCTCATCCAGAACCGCCCTTACACTCACGCCCCTCCTCACGGCGGCCTCCAGAAGCGAGATGATGCCCTTGTCAAGCCCCATGGTCGGGGAGACGAGGACGAGCGTCTCCTTCGCTCCCTCTACCATCTCCCGGATCTTGGATAGGACCTTCTCACGTCCGCGGAGTGTGTAGACCAGCTCCGCTTCCTCAGCCGGCGGGGCGTTGTAGATCTCTGACAACATGCCGAAGGTCTCATCAAGGTGTGCCTCCAGCGTCTGCCTCACGCTCTCGGGCTTCCTTGCGCGGTATGTCTTCGGCTTCTTCTTGACGAGTTCGGCCCAGCCCTTGTTTGCGAGCCGGCGCAGCGCCTCGTATGCGTTCGGATACGGGATGCCGGCCTCGGAGCCCACCTTCCTGGGGTCCGCCGACCCAAGACGTGCGAGCACGACGTAGCACGTGGCCTCGTACCGCGTAAGGCCCAGGTTCTGCAGCTCCTCTATGGCGGCTCGAACGTCCAATGAAACAAGTCGGGAAAAGCTCTTATATAGCGTTTTAGTAGCATTCGCAACTAATAGTGGATGTCATGTCCCAACGAGACTACGATGTCATAATCGCCGGAGGAGGCATGGCCGGTCTGATAACGGCCGCCTCGATCGGGTATCACTCCAAACAGCACGCAAAGGTCCTGGTGATCGACAGGAACGCGGAGGACCAGCCCGGCAGGAAGACCAACAACGGGTGGACGTGTGGGGACGCCACGAGCAAGAGGAGCCTTGACTACCTCGCGGAGCACATCGGCATAAGGTACGGCTCCCCCGAGCTGGAACACCCGGTCAGCGGGGTCTACGTGTACTCCCCGGACAGGAAGAGCAAGGTCCTCTTCGAGGGGGAGGGTTACCTCTTCAACAGAAAGGTCACGCCGCAGAGGCAGGTAAAGGACGCGAAAAAGTTCGGGACGGAGTTCATGTATGGGACCACGGCGGAGAGGCTGGTCAGCGAGAACGGCTACATCACCGGCGTGACCGGGAGGCGGTCAGACGGTTCCCCCTACAAGGCGACGGCCAGGCTGGTGGTCGACGCGACCGGTTCGTCCTCCCTTCTCAGGCGGTTCATGCCGATAGATTCCCGGATAGAGAAGGACATAGACCCGGACGACGTGGTCGGAACCGGAAGGTACATCCTCGACTTCAAGCCAGCCAAGGAGGACCCCACTTTCTTCGCCCCTGATTACTGCATAATCCACCTGGACCAGTTCATCGCCCCTGCCGGGTACGCCTGGGTCTTTCCCAAGGGGAAGGCAAAGGTCAACATCGGCCTCGGCGTCTCGAAATCGGGACTCGACAGGAGGAACAGGCGATTCGGCCTCAACGACAACCTCCAGAGCCTTATCGACAAATACGTCGCCGACAATCCGGTCATAAAGGACGCTCACCAGTCCGAAGACCCCGCAGACTCAGGGAACACCAAAGGAAACTGGCAGGTGCCGGTAAGGAGGCACAATGACTGCATGGTGGCCAACGGATTTGCCGTGGTCGGGGACGCCGCATGGATGCCCAGGCCCATCGACGCCGGGGGCATCAGTCCATCCATCTACGGAGGCACCATACTGGGTAAGGTCGTGGCCCAGGCGCTGGAGGCCAACGACGTGAGCGAAGCCTCCCTCTGGAAATACAACACCGAGTACATGCAGACCCACGGCTATCCGATGGCGAGCTTCGAGGTGCTCCGAAGGTACCTCCAGACGGTCACCAACGACCAGATCAACTACGGGATGAAGCACTTCCTCTCCGAGGAGGACGTTCAGGCGATAACCGAGAGGAAGCACCCAGAGTTCAACAGGGCGAGGTTCATGAACCCGATGATGTGGTTCAGGATCTTGAACCAGCTATCCCTCGCCAGGGGACTGCGCTACACCGTGGAAAAGAGTTCAGCCCTCGTGACCCACAACCTCAACTATCCGGAGTCGCCCGCGGGCTTCGAGCAGTGGAGGAAGGGGCTGCTATCGGAGGTCAACGAAACCATGGAGAGGTTCAAGCCGCTCGAGGCCGCTGCCTGAGGCGACGCGAGATGTCAAAGGAAAAGTCTCTGGACAACGAGATACTTCAGCTCTGGAAGGAGCTCAGCCCCTCTGGAGCCTATCTCCAGGGTTGGGACGAGTATGCGGGGAAGCTCTTCGTACCGAGCACTGAGAACCTGGCCAGGGCGGTCGAGAGGGTCCGCGCCCTGAGGCGGAGAGCCGAGAACGAGGTCCAGGCCAAGGTCCTCGACAGCATGGAGGTGGTCCTCCTCTTCCCGGAGCCTCAGCCCGTCCTCGACGAGATAGTCGGGACGATCTTCGGTCATCTGACAAAGGAGGGTGTCAATACCAAGCACCTCTCGTCGCTGATCTCAAACTCCTCCAAGGCGATCGACGCGACGCAGAAGAGGTTCAAGAACCTCGAGATACCAGTGGCCGTCAAAGCGCTCACGCTCTACAGGCTCGACGGCGTCCTCGAGATACTCGCCGCAGTGAAGGGCGAGACCAAGGACAAGTCGCTCCAGAGGGACTGTGACAGGCTCGCCGAGAAGGTGAGGAAGTTTGTCGCCATGTTCGAGCTGGAGGGGTTCGGTAGCGGGACCTTCGAAGAAGTCGAGAAGGTATTCAAGAAGCACAGGTTCGACCTGGGGCGGAAGGACTTTTACAGAGCGGCGCTCGAGGCGGGATTCGACTATTCGGAGAGCCCCGACGAGCTCGAGAAGAAGGCCCTGGGTTGGATCGACGAGGAGCTTCCAAAGTACAGGGACATAGTGGGAAGGTTGGCCAAACACTACAAGTGTCCGGCGACGCCTGAAGCGGTCCAGAAGAAGATCGAAGAAAGACAGAAGCTGAAGCCAAGGGACCTGCTCAGGATCACCAACTCGATCAGGAAGGTCGTCCAGGAGTTCATGGACGAATCGGTCGTCAGGATCAACAAGCACTACAAGACACGGGTCATCGAGACCCCTCCGTATCTCAGCGGGACGCTCCCCACGGCCGCCGCGTCCTTCTTCGACACCTTCACCAAGAAACCTTTCCAGATCTATTTCCTAACCACTGACCCCCGGAGGGACCCGGCCAAGTCGATATCCCAGCTGCTCGACCTGCTCGTGCACGAAGAGTACGGGCACTGCGTGAACAACTCCAATAGCGTGTTCCGGTTCGGAGGCAGGGCGACGGACCTCGAGCTGATGTATTCGCTCCTGAACGCACCCATAACCGAGGGCCTGTCGTTCAACAGGGAACGGGAGTTCCTCGAAGCGTCACTCGCCCTCGAACACAAGAAGGACGGTCTTACCAAGGCTGAGAGAGGATACGTGGCAATACTGGAAAAGTTCGGCGGGTTCAAGCTCGTGAACATGGAGATCGAGTTCGAGGTCCGCAAGTGGAGGCTGATCCGATTCCTGCGGGTGATAGGGGATGTCCGCATCAACACCGGGAGGCAGGGTCTCTTCGAGTTCATCGACTGGGCGCACAAGCACACCGGGGTCCCGCGGAGCAACGTGTTCTATCAGCTCTTCCCTGCACACGAAGGGATGTTCCCGGGCTATGCCACGACCTATGCGGTGGTCGGAGAGGAGATACGGACCATCGAGAACCGGCTGGAGGACCCGAAAAAAAGGATAAAGTTCTCGACCTATCTTACCGGGATAGGCTACCCACCCAGGAGCATTTACCGCAAGAGGTTGGAAGATTTCGCTTCCAGTTTATAGCGACCGGGGTGCTGTGGAGCATGCGACCGTTGCATCGCCGTGAGCCGGGCAAGATTGAAATAAAGTACGTGCGTTCGTACGGCTGCGTCTGAGCCATGTCGAAGCGTATCACCACCTTCTCGGCTTTTGTAAGGCAAGTGATACTCCTAGTCCTCGTGCTGGTCGGGGTGCTCGCTCTCCTCTCCATCCCCTCGTACTTTGTGCTCAAGCAATACTTCGACATCGACCTCCTCCAGCTCGCCAAGATGGCCATCTCAAATCCGCAGAGCGTGATTAATTTCATGATGTCGACCACCCAGAACGAGCCTACGAAGAGCCTCTTCCTCTTCACCACCTTCCCCGGTTTCACCTTCGCCGCCCTCTTCTCCACCGTCTTCATGATCTGGGTCGAGAGGAAGTTCGTCGCGAAGATTCAGATGCGAGTCGGCCCCCAGTATGCCGGGCGCGTAGAGGGAGTCTTCCAGAACTTCGCGGACCTGATCAAGCTTCTGTTCAAGGAGATCATAATCCCCGACAAGGCAGACAAGAGAATCTTCATAGGGGTACCTCTGGCCTTGATGTTCGTCTCGGGGGCCTTACTGTCCCTTGTCCCCGTCGGGCCGACCACCTACATCGCCAATCCGTCCGTGGGGGTGATCCTCGTCTTCGCGCTCATCGGTCTCAGCCCCATCATCGCGCTCCTAGCCGGTTGGGCGAGCAACAACAAGTATTCACTGTTGGGAGGGCTCAGGGCGCTCCATCAGATGGTCGCCTACGAAATTCCCATGCTGATCTCAGCGGTAGGCGTGGTCGTGCTCTCCGCCTCGCTGAGCATCATGGGCGTGGTCCAGGCGCAAAGCAGCATCTGGTTCATACTCCTACAGCCGCTGGGAGCTATTGTCTTTTTCATAGCGATCCTGGCAGAGCTGGAGCGGATACCTTTCGACCTCCCGGAGGCCGACAGCGAGCTTGTGGCCGGCTGGCAGACCGAATACGGGGGTATGACCTTCGGCATATTTCAGCTGGCGACCTACATCAAGTTCTACGCACTCGCCGGCATCTTCACGGCCTTCTTCCTCGGAGGGTGGTACGGTCCTTCCCCGGCGCCACCGGCCTTCTGGTTCATCTTGAAGACCTTCATAGTCATGCTGGCCATGATGCTCCCACGGGCGGTTCTCCCGAGAATAAGGATCGACCAACTGCTCAGAGGCGGATGGACGAGGCTAATGGCGCTCTCCTTCGTCAACCTCTTCATGGCCCTGCTCCTGGTCTCTCTCGGGCTCTATCACGTAGGAGGTCTCTAGCATCCGCCTAACCTCCTCGATCAAGGCGGGCTTCGTCTCCGTCTGGTCCGGAATCAGACACTTCTTCAAGCCCAGGATGACGCTGCGCTACCCCGAACAGAAGCTCGACTTTGAGGGACCCGGGTACAGCTTCGACGCCAAGGCCGGCGTCGGTCGCCCCGGCTTCAAGGGGAGGCACCTGCTCATAGAGGACAAGTGCACAGGGTGCCAGCTCTGCGGCATAGCGTGCGACGGAATCGCAGTGGCCATCGAGATGCAGGAGGTGAAACTCGACCGGCCGCACAACAAGAAGAACATCTGGCCGGCGGTGGACTACGGACGCTGCGTCTTCTGCGGCCTCTGTGTAGACGCATGCCCCTTCGACGCTCTGGTCATGACGAACGAGTTCGAACTAGCGGCCTACGACAGGGCGAGCCTCAAGTACACTCCGCAGATGCTCTTCGAGCCAGCCAAGCCAACAGGCACCGTCAAGACGAAGATAGACCCAAAGAAAGGAGTCGTCACCCATGGTTGACCTGAGCGACATCACGTTCTACGTGATGATCGTGGTTGTGATCGGCGGTGCCGTGGCGGCCCTGGAGTCGAAGGAGATAATCTACGGTGCCATCGGACTGGCGTTCAGCTTCTTGGGGGTGGCCGCCCTCTTCTTCTTGCTGGATGCGCCGTTCGTCGCGGTCTTCCAGATAACCGTGTACATCGGGGCCGTGGCAGTGCTGATACTCTTCACGGTCATGCTCGTCAGGGAAGGTAGATGGATGCACGACTCCCCCGGCAGGACGGGCAAGCTAGCCGGCGTCCTCACGGCAGCTGCCCTGGCCCTGTCGCTCATCCTCGCGTTTCTCGCCTCGAAGCAGCTGAACTCCTCAGAACAGAGCCTCCCCAACGGGTTCAACCTGGTCTACATCGGACAGCTGATCTCGGGCCCCGAGGCGCCGATACTGGAGGTTCTCGCTCTTGTCCTCGCGGCCTCGATCCTAGGCGCGGTCATGCTAGCTAAGGTGGACAGGGAGGACAAACCATGATTCCACTCGTGGATTATCTACTGCTATCCGCCGTCCTCTTCGCCATCGGCGTCTACGGGCTCGTGACCAAGAAGAACGCCATGAGGTTGGTCTTCTCGGTCGAACTCATGATAAATGCGGCGAACATCAACTTCGTCGCATTCAACCGCTACCTCTTCCAGGACGCTCTGGGAGAGACCATAGTCCTATTCTCCATAGCTCTGGCCGCAGCAGAAGCTGCCGTAATACTGGCCATCGTCGTGGTCGCATACCGGATCCATGACGACGTCAACGTGAGCGAGCTCAAGAACCTGGAGGGATGAGACGAATCATCCCAAGGCCTGACAAAGGTCCCAGGGCCCACCCATTCCCGCAGGTCACACAGAGGGAGTCGCTTTGAGCGACCACATCCTGCTGCAAACGATAGCGGTTCCTCTCGTTTTCGCTCTGGTGACCTTCGCCCTCGGACCTAGGCTGGGGAAGCGGGTCGGATGGCTCGCCTTCGCAGCACTGCTCTACACGACATTCCTCCTCCTGTATGAGGCCGTGGGGCTCTTCAACGGGGGCGGTCCGACCCAGGAGACCTATACCTGGGCTCCCATGGCGCAGCTGAGCTTCGGTCTCTTGGGAGATAACCTGAGCATCCCCGTCGCACTGGCGATGAACATCGTGTGCACGGCGACCGCCGTCTACTCGATGGACTACATGAAGCACAGGCTGGAGGTGATGTATGGCGAGGAGCGGAAGGGGCAATACTCGCTGTACTTCCTTAACTTCATGTTGCTCGACGCGGGCCTGATCGGGGTCTCGCTCTCGACCAACCTGGTCGAACTCTATCTTTTCGTCGAGCTGATGCTCATCCCTTCGACCTTCATGGTGGCCCTCTTCGGCTACACCAGGAAGGAGAGGACCGCGATCATGTATTTCATCTGGAACCATGTCGGTGCCTTCGTCTTCCTGGCTGGGATCCTCCTCGCCTACTCCGAGACCGGTAGCTTCGCCATTTCCTCGCTCGCGCAACTCTCGAACGTGGGGGTCTACGGCAATATCGAGTTCTGGGTCGCGGGCCTGATCCTTCTGGGTTGGTTGGTGAAGATGGCCGTCTTTGGGGTGCACCTGTGGCTGCCGACCGCTCATGCTGAGCATCCGACGTCCTTCGCACCCTTCATCGTCACCATCGTCGGCGTGGGCAACTACGTGGTCGTGAGGCTCCTCGTACAGGGGATGCCGGCCGCGTTCCAGTCCTTCGGTTTCCCGCTCATGGTCGTCGCCCTCGCGACAATGGTCTACGGAGGAGCCATGACCGTCATCCAGAACGACGTGAAGTACCTCTACGCCTGGTCGACGATAAGCCAGAACGCCTACTCCTTGCTCGGCATCGGGAGCCTGACGGCCCTGGGCGTCTCAGGTGGCATCTTCTACTTCCTCAACCACATAATCGGCAAGACGGTCCTTTTCTGCATAGCCGGCATCCTCATCTGCCAGACGGGCCTTCGGGACATGAGAAAGATGGGCGGGCTTGCGGCCAGAATGCCCATCACCGCCGCTCTCTGCCTCGTCGGGTCGATGATACTCTCCGCCGTCCCACCCACCGGAGGGTTCCAGGCCGAGTGGATACTCTTCGCCGGGGTCTTCTCCAAGGGGGTCACGGAGCCACTGGGGTGGTATCTCGTTGTGGCCTTGGCGGGCCTGGCCACGACCATCCTGACGGTCGCCTACACATTCTGGCCCATGAGGAAGATGTTCTTCGGACCGCTTCCAGCCGAACTGCAGAATGTCAAGGAGGCACCGATAACCATGACGGCGCCCCTGATAGCCCTGGTGGCCATCTCTCTCCTCATCGGCATCTACCCTGACCTCTTCTTCAAGTCTCTGTACCACTTCGCCACCTCGCTCCCCCTGGGAGGCCCGTAACCCATGGCCGACATGATCCCTTCCTACTACTTCTGGATGGTCTTCATCCTCCCACTGGTGGGTGCGGCGATCACCCCTCTCACCGGGCGCTCCAGGGTTCGCGACTACCTCGCCGTCCTCTTCTCGCTCGTCTCTGCGCTCTTCGCCTTGCTCCTCCTTCTCCCCGTGCTCCAGGGTCAGACAATCTCGGTCTACAATTCGCTGATTCCGGCTTCCCTCCCATGGATCCCAGAACTTGGGATCAACATCGGGGTCCTCTCCGACCCGCTCACCATAGTCGCGTGTAACCTTGTCGCGTGGATCGGCTTCCTGGTTATGGTCTACAGCCTCGATTACATGAAGGGGGACGGCGGGTTGACGAGGTACTGGTTCTTCATGAACTTCTTCATCGGCAGCATGCAGCTCATCGTCCTCTCAGACAACTTCCTTTCGCTCTTCATCGGTTGGGAAGGCGTGGGCCTCTGCAGTTACGCGCTGATAGGCTACTTCTACAGAGACGAGAAGAAAGACTGGGTCGGGACACCCGGGGAAATAGCCCTTGGGGAGGAACAGGCCTACCCGCCTTCCCATGCGGGCCTGAAAGCTTTCTTCATGACCAGGATCGGGGATATCGCCATGCTGGCGGGAGTGCTCATCCTCTTCATCAGCTTTGGCACCTTCAACTATCAACAGCTGGCATCCGCTAACTGGACCAGTCTTGAGAACAGCGGGCTGCTGGTCCCGGCCGCCCTCCTGATCTTCGGAGGAGCGATAGGCAAGTCTGCCCAGTTCCCGTTACAGGAGTGGCTGCCCGACGCCATGGCCGGGCCTTCCCCGGTCTCCGCCCTGATTCACGCTGCGACCATGGTGAACGCCGGGGTCGTGCTCGTGGCGAGGGTCGGGCCCATCTTCTACTTCGCCCTCCTGGCCCACCCCTCGATGATAGCACCCTTCTTCACGGTCGTGGCGTGGGTGGGTGGGTTCACGGCCCTTCTCATGGCCTCGCAGGCTCTGGTGGGATTCGAGCTGAAGAAGATACTCGCGTACTCCACGGCTTCGCAGATAGGCTACATGATGCTGGGCTTGGGCCTGGCGGGGCTCTCGACGAACTTCGCCCAGGGTCTCTCTGCGAGCCTCTTCCAGTTGATGAGCCACGCCGTCTTCAAGGCGGCCCTCTTCATGATGGCCGGGGTCCTGATACACTCCACCGGCTCGAAGTACATCAACGAAATGGGCGGGCTGAGGAACAAAATGAAGATTACCTTCGCCGTCTTTCTGATCGCAGCGGCGTCCCTCTCCGGGATACCCCCGTTCAGCGGCTTCTGGAGTAAGGATGCTGTCCTAGCCACCGCTCTCGATGGCGGGCAGGTCGCCCTCTTCGCCCTTGGGGCTCTCGTGGCTGGCATCACCGCGTTCTACGCGTTCAGGCTCGTGGGTCTGGTCTTTTTTGGGCAGAGCAAACACGCGGCGAGCGAGGAGGGGAAGGAGCACGAGGCCCGTGAGCCAAGCCCCTTGGCGTGGGCGCCCTATGCCGTTCTCGCCGCCGGTACCATCCTTCTCGGCCTGCTACCATTCTTCAACTTCGAGGGAAGCCTCGAGTCGATCTCGAGCCAGTACCTTAGGTACCTATCCGGTGTCCCCAATCTAGCGTTCGCGCCGGTCTCGTTCAATTATGTCGCCGCCGGCATAACGCTGGCAATGGTCCTGGTGGGGCTGTTCGCCTCGGTCCAGCTCTATATCCTCCACAGGGCCTCGGCGCAGAAGCTCGTCGGCGAAAGTGGTCCCACAAAGAGCCTGTACAGGTTCCTGGAGAACCGCTGGTACATCAACGCGGTGTACTACAAGGTTTTCGTGAACGCTCCACTCAAGGCGATCAACTGGACGAACGTTCACGTCGAGCAGAACATCTTCGGCCGCGTCAACGACGGAGTGGCTGGGTTCGGTGTCTCGCTTTCCTCCGCCGGGAACCGGTTCGACGCGGGCGTGGTCGATGGCCTCACGAATGGGGTCGCCGGAGCGGGCCAGGCGCTGTCGAGGGCAGCGCGACGGCTGCAAACGGGAGTGGTAGAACAGTATGCGCTCGTTCTCGCCATAGGCTTGACGTTGATACTCCTCCTCTTCATCGCGGTAACGGGGTTGTACACCAGTCTATGATTCCGGTCCTCGAGCTCCTAGTATTCGTCCCCATTGCAGGCTCGGCTCTCTCTTACCTTGTGACCCGCTGGAACCGGAACGCTGGAATCGCAGTGACCCTGGTTGTGGCCCTGGCGGTACTCTCGCTCGCCTTCTACGTCTTCGGTTTCGTGTACGAGAACGTCCCCGCTCCCGGCGCCTACGCGCTCCCTGAGCACTCCATTTGGGTCGGGACCTCATACTTCTCCGTGGATTTCTTCCAGGGGGTGGACGGACTCAGCTCTCCGCTCGTCCTCGCCTCAGCCTTGCTCGTCGCCTTTGTGATCGTCGGCTCCAGGAGGCTGATCACCACCCACGAACCCTCGTACTACGCACTGGTCCTCCTATTCGAGGGGGCCATAATGGGAGTGTTCACCTCTCTCAACCTGGTGGTCTTCTACATCTTCTGGGAGTTCGTGCTGATTCCCATGTTCTTCTTCATCGGGGTCTGGGGAGGCGACAAGAGGAGGTACGCCGCCATGAAGTTCATGATCTACGTCTTCGCCGGAAGCACCGTGATGCTGCTCGCGCTGCTTGCCGCCTACTTCGGGGCCGGCGTGGAGTCCTTCAACATCACAGACCTCGCCGGCAAGATCCCGGCAGGGCTGCAGTACGCTCCCCTCGTCGCCTCCTTCATAGGCTTCGGGATCAAGCTTCCCGTGTTCCCTGCCCACTCCTGGCTCCCGGACGCCTACATCCAGGCCCCCGCTCCCAGTACCGTCCTGTTGTCGGGCCTCCAGGCCGCCATGGGCGGATACGGGATCATTCGCGTAAGCATCGGGCTCTTCCCGCAGGCCGCGCAGCAGTGGGCCTGGGGGTTCATCGCCCTGGGCATAGCCACGATGTTCTATGGAGCGCTCGTTGCGATACGGGCAAGGGACCTGAAGCGCATGTTCGCGTTCACCAGTCTCAACCACATGGGATTCGTGGTCTTTGGGGCGTTCGCAACCGTGGTCTCCGGGAACCCTCTCGGGGTCGAAGGAGCTACGCTCCAGATGTTCGTCCACGCTTTCACGGCGGGGTCTCTCTTCATGCTCTCGGGCTTCGTGCAGAAGAACGCCGGCACCACTGAGATTCAGGCGCTGAGCGGTCTCAACCGCACCATGCCTCGCGCGGCCCTCTTGCTGGTGGCGTCCAGCGCCGCCGCGATGGCGCTCCCTCCATTCTCGAGCTTCCTCGCGGAGCTGATGGTCATTGCGGGGGGCATCAGTGCGAGCCCGTACACCGCCGTAACGGTCTTCGTTCCGGTAATCACGGGCGGGTATCTCCTTTGGATGATAAAGCGGGCGGTCCTTTCTCCGGCCCCTGATGGCGCCAAGAAGTTCGACATCTCCGCTGTCGACGCCTCGGTGCTCGCGCTCTATCTCGTTCCCCTCGTACTGCTCCTAATCTTCTCCTTCCTGATACTCACCCCGGCCGCGCCCGTGGCCCAGTGGATCAACCAGCTCGTGAGGGGCCCATAGAATGGACCTGATTCTAATCGCAGCAATCGTACTCGCTTCCGCCTCGCTGGGGATTCCGTTCTTCCAGCTCGCGAAGCGACGCACCATGTTGCCCGGTTACCTCCTGGTCGCTGCTCTCTTGGTCGCCCTGGCGATAGTCGCGCTGAACACGCTCTCTCCGCAGCCCGCCTCCGACTTCGGCGGCCTCCTCGCCTCGGATGGGCTGGGCGGTCTCTTTGGGATAGTGACGCTCTCGGTCTCCCTCGTGGTCGGCGTCGTCTCCCTCCCCCTCATCTCCGAGAGGAAGAACGCCCCGCTCTACTATTCACTGCTAGGGTTCTCGGCCCTCGGGATGCTGTTCCTGTCCTACTCAGCCAACCTGCTGATGCTGTTCGTTGCCTGGGAGCTGATGAGCCTCCCGACCTACGCCCTGGCCGGTTTCGACAAGAAACGTGAAGAGTCGAACGAAGCCGCAGCCAAGTACGCAATCCTCGGGGCCCTCTCCTCGGCCATACTCCTCTACGCGATCAGCCTTGCCTACGGAGCTGCGGGGACTCTGCAGATATCAGGCGTCGTGGCGGCCTTTGGGTCGTCCAGCCTGTCCTCGGACCCCCTGGCCCTTCTCTCGATTCTCCTCTTCATCGTCGGGTTCGGGTTCAAGATGTCCATCGTGCCCTTCCACATGTGGGTGCCGGACGCCTACGAGGGGGCGCCCATCACCGTCAGCACCCTCTTCGCGGCTGCGACCAAGAAGGCTGGCTTCGTCGCGGCGATCAGGGTGGTCCTGGCCGCCACCACGCTCTTCGCGGCAACCCAGAACTCCATCTTCACCGTGCCCAACGTTCTCGCCGTGCTGGCTCTAGCGACCATGACCCTGGGCAACGTCGCGGCCCTGACCCAGAAGAGCATGACCCGCCTGCTCGCCTATTCCAGCATCGCCCAAGCGGGGTACATCATGATAGGCTTCGTGATATTCGCCTACGCCGGGGCGAATCCCGCTTTCGCGGCGCAGGGGGAGCTCGGCCTGACCGGGTCGCTCTTCCAGATAGTGAATCACGCCATAATGGTGAGCGCCGCCTTCGTCGCCGCATCCGTTGTCCTCGTCGGCCTCAAGCGGGCTGACCTCAAGGCGTTCGATGGCCTCGCCTCGCGGGGTCCCATAACGGCGTTCACGCTCACCATCTCGATGCTGGCTCTTGCGGGCGTGCCCCCGCTGAACGGTTTCTGGAGCAAGCTGCTGCTCTTCCTCTCGGTCGTAAACGGACCCTATGCCTGGCTCGCGGTCGCGGCTGTCCTGAACAGCGCGTTCAGCCTCGCTTATTACCTCTGGATAGTCAAGCGGATGTACATGGACGCACCTGATTCGAGCGAGAAACTGAAGGAGCCGACCCTACTCATACTGGTCCTCGCTGTCTTGACTGCCCTCATGGTCGGCCTGGGGCTCTTCCCTCAGCTTGGCATCGCTTTTGCACACAACGCGCTTCCACCGGGCTGATCGGCCCTTCCTGGATGGAGCTGGACTAGAAGTCCCGCTGGACCGAGAAATCCGTCAACTGGGAGAGAAGCCTGCGGGCCTTGTTGTCGGAGACGAGGCTGAGCTGGCTCTTTGCCTTCTTCACATAGCCCTCCTTCAGTGAGTTGAGCTTGCCCAGAATAGAGCTCTCGTCGTTGTTCTGCTTCAAAGCAAGGGTCACCTTGTCCTTTGCCCCCCAGTCGAGTATGTCGTCGTGGATTTGGTAGGCCATGCCGAGGTTCTTGCCATAGTTAGTGAGCGCCTCGATCTGCTCGTTGCTACCGCCACCGATGGTCGCCCCGAGTTGGGTGGCAGTCTCGAACAACGCCGCGGTCTTGTTGTAGAGTATGTCGATGTACTCGTCCCACTCGAGCTTGTAGGTCATCGGGTCGACCGTGAGCTCCATGAACTCCCCTTCGCACATCTTCAGTGCCGCTTTGCTCAGCGTCGTGGCGACCCGCTTATCGTGATACCTGGAAGCTATCCCCAGTATCATTGCGAACACGAAATCCGCCGTCAGAAGAGAAGCGCTGTAGCCGTACCTCACATGGAACGCCGCCTTACCCCTCCTCTCGACCTCCTGGTCTATGATGTCATCGTGGATTATCGATTCGGCGTGAAGGAGCTCCACGGCGACTGCGGCGTCCAGGACCGCGTCGTCGGTCGACCCCACCGCCTCGGCGGAGAGCAACGTCACCACGGGTCTGATCCTCTTTCCTCCCTCGAGCGCATACTTTAGCGGACCGAAGAACCTCGAGTTCGCGAACCTCTCGAGTTCGCGGTCCACGGCACCGTTCGTCCTGTCAAAATAGTCCCGAGTCTTGAGCGTAATCTCTTCAAGAAATGTAAGGTCTTTGTCCAACAGTGCTACGTTCCTTTTCGTCGGCAAGCCCTCCCAGAATATATAAAACTTATCGGGACAGCGTCATCATTTCTAGGACCGACAACCAACTTTAATCGCAGCCCTGTCGTTGGCAAGAATCGTGCTGCTATATCGCGTCCACCAGATCCACCTCGAGGGTCTCGACCGCTACTATCTTCCTCTACCCAAGCTCAACACGTCCCAGCTCTCCTACCTGTCCCAGAACCTGCAGAATCGTGGGTTCCGCGTCAAGGTGGGCCCGAGGCTGCTGCGAGCCAGCGCCAGTTCGATCAACCTCTCGGTCGACCCGGGCGGGCTGTCGTGGTCGTCGAAGGAGGTTCTGGACGCGATAACTCCAGCGATCCCACGACTGCTGGCCTTTCCAAGGGAAACCGTAGCTGGAGGCCCCCTCGACAAGCACCTGCTCTACTTCAGGGCAAAGAGGGTCCGGGGGAGGAAATATGACGTCCACCTCTTCACCAGGATGGAGAGCCTGCACACATGGACCGAACTGAGGAAGGAAGGGCTCTGCGGGCTGACGCCGGACGAGAAGAAGGTAATCGGGTCGCTGCTTGCTTCAGCTGAAGGAACGGTGGAGTGCCTGACGGACTACGTCTCAGAGGACTCGTCTCCCGTTCAATTCGAAAGGAGGCAGTACTATCGCTCGACGATCCCCGTCGCCGAGTTCCTGTCTACGCTGAGGAGCGTCTCCGAGGCCTCGAAGAGGAACAGCTACCTTCCACGGGAGTCCATCCTCAGGGTTACTCTGGACGAGACGACCGCCCAGCCGAGCTTGGACGGTCTCGACGAGTGGTGCTACCTAAGCTGACCCTCCCAAAAACCTCTAATTCAGGACTTTGTGGGCCATGGGCAGCCCCGGTAGTACAGAGTACGCGCGTATAGCCCGGTCAAGCATCCACAGCACCGAGAGTATGTCGGCCTTTCGAGTCGATGAGCGCGGGTTCGAATCCCGCCCGGGGCACCTAACATTAGCTGGTCGAACGATCTATCATCCCGTCGGATTCATTACCGGTTATCGTGTCTCAGATTTATTAGCGCTGTTTTCACTTTCATTCCGATTTGCCGAACGCCGCACTATATCTCCTTCTGGCTGTCGCAGCCACTCTTTCGTTCTGGGTTTCTCTAGTAGAAGCCACGTACCTCACGGTTAGACCCTCTTCGCTAATGTCGGCAGCCGATGATGGTGAGAAGCGGGCCAAGAAGGCGATGGAGATAACGGAAAACAAGACTAGGCTCGTGAGCACCACCACACTGGTCGACACGATCTGCACCGTTGTCCTGGCAACCACAGTGGGACTCATTCTCTCTGAGAATTTCGGTCCCGTTGGATTCGTCTACAGCACCGTTCTCGGGTCCCTGCTGATCATGGTCTTTCTCTACCTGCTCCCCAAGGCAATCGGAATCGAGAACGCCACGAGGATGGCTATCTCGATGGCGCCATCCTCGGAGGTTCTCTTGAAGACCTTGTCTCCGTTGGCGGTCCCACTTACTATGTTCGCGAGCGGCTTGTCTAGAAAGATAGTCAGACGACCCGAGAATCCGGATAGGAGTCTGGTAAACGAGTTTCAGGACTTCCTTCTCATGCTCGAGAAGGCTGGGCACGTCGAACCCGAAGCAGGGAAGATCATCAGGTCCGCTTTGTCGTCGTCCAAGAGCACAGCAGGGGAAATCATGACCCCCACAGCCAGGATGGTCACGATAGACGTCGGCTCTACAGTTCTCGAGGCTCTGAAGACCATGGGAAAGTCAAATCACCCCCACCTGCCTGTCTTCGACGGGAGCAAGGCAACATACGTCGGTGCAGTGACCTTTCGCTCTCTGTCACGACCAATAGCCTCTGAAATGTTCTCCGACCGGATTCGCGAGTATCTAATTCAGCCTGCCAAGGTCGACGACGATGAAGCGGCCGCTGCTGTCGTGGACAGGATGACCGAGGCGCGCACCACCATGGCGTTCGTCTTCGACCAAGGTAAAGTCACGGGGATGGTCACTCTGACGGACATAATGGAAGTCGTGCTTGGCATGAAGGTCTAGTCACCGGAATGAACAAGTCCAGCCATGCTTGGAGAAACGAGAATTGCGCCAAGGTCAGTCCCGCGCGGGGAACATTTTAACCTGGGTCCATCTTGCGATGGGTTAGCCTGGCGACCCAGGCGCACGCCTGCTTCGTTGCTTCGCGCCGAGACCCCCCAGAATGCCAATAATCGCTACGTCGACTCCGACTATCACCAGATAGGAAATTGGGTAGGAGGACGAAGAAGCATGTGTCGAGCTGGACGTCTCGGTCGTTGTGGAGGTGACTATCGCATCCGAGATGACCGTGACGGTGTCGTTGGCCGGGTTGGAAACAAAGAACTCGCCTTTGGCGGAGTCGTATGCGATGTCGAATGGAGCGGGCCCCGCGTTCTTCATCCCGACCACGGTGTCGGTCGAGTCGGAGATTATCGCCGTGCTATTGGAGTTAGGGGTCACAACGAACACTTCGCCGTTCGCGGGGTCGTAGGCCGCCGCTCCCGCATCGTTCAGGGGCACGGTCGCGACCACAGCATTGTTCGCGTCAGATATGACCGAGACGGTACCGGCGACGCTCGTACTACCAGAACTTGCCACGAAGATCGCTGCCTTCGCTGGGTCGTAGGCGATTCCGTCAGGGAACGGCCCCACTGTCACGTTTGCGACGACCTTGTTGGTCGAGTCTGAGATGACCGAAATGATGCCAGCCGCGGTGTTCGCGGCGCTGGTGTCAGATTGGTTCTTTCCGTCGTTGGCCACGAAGAGCTCGCCCCTGGCTGGGTCATACGCGATGACGCTCGGGAAGTCTCCAAGCGGAATGGTCGCGATTACCGAGTTGGTCGTGTCCGATACGACCGAAACGAAGCCTGCGCTCGCGGAGTAATTACCGTTGATGGTGGAGGCTCCCTGTTCGACCACGAATATCTCGCCCTTTGCGGAGTCGTAGGCCATGTTCACCGGGTACCCCCCTAATCCACGGTTCATGGAGTCATTTCCAAGGTCGATTGTCGTGACGACCGCGTTGGTCGCGTCGGAGATGACGGTTAGGCAGTTGCCGTAGAGATTGGATACGAATAGCTCGCCCTTGGCTGAGTCATAGGCGATGTACTGGGGGCTCGGACTCTCACTGAAACCCGGGTTGTTGAGCCCAGGGACCTCAACCGTCGAGACGACGGAGTTGGTCGAGTCGGAGATGGCCGCGACCGCGGGTGCCGAAAACTCGGCGACGAAGACCACACCCTTGGCTGAGTCATAGGCGAGGCCGAGAGGGTACAACCCAACGCCCACAGCTCCGGGCCCACCTGTACCCGTACCGGTGTCGTAGGTGAAAGTAGTGCAGCTCACAGAGAGTTGGTAGCCAATAGAACCGGGACTGAAGCACTGTGAGGTCGAAGAGGCTGTGGAGCTCGGTGTCGACGCTGTGGATATGGTGGACGCCGTGGAGCCGGAGGAGGTCGCGGCCACACCGTCAGAAATCACGGAGACGATGAAATCGCCGTCTCCTCCCACGAACACCTCGCTCTTGCCGGAGTCGTAGGCTAGGACGGTGTTACTCGCCCCCGTGTCCACGTTCGTCGTGACCGCGTTGCTAGTATCGCTGATGACAGACACGTCGGTCGTGCTGACGCTTACGTTGCCATCATCAGCCACGAACACCTCGCCCTTGGCAGAGTCATAGGCGACCCCACTTGGGCCCAGAAAACCTGGTATGGTTGTGACAACGCTGTTGGTCGCGGCGTCTATCACCGAAACCGTGCCACCCCCGTAATTGGCCACGAACACCTCGCCCTTGGCAGAGTCGTAAGCGATGCCGTAGGGGCCAGTGCCCGCATTCACAGTCGCAACTACCGAGTTGTTGGAGTCGGAGATTACAGAGACCGCATCTGCCTCGTAATCAGTCACGAAGACCTCCCCTTGGACGGGATCGTAGGTGATTCCGTCGGGATAGGCCTCAACCGGTACGGTCGCGACCACTGTGTTAGTAGCGTCAGAGATTACTGTCACAGTGCTAGGGTTCCTGGAGTTCCCGGCCGCCACGAAGATCTCCCCCTTCCCAGAGTCGTACGCGACGGCCACAGGGTAAGCACCGACGGATACGTTCATGATCACCTGGTCAGTCGCGTCCGAGATTATCGATACGGTGTTGGCTCCGTAGTTTGCGACGAAGACCTCGCCCTTGGCTGAGTCGTAGGCCAGGCCGATGGGCTCATAATTCTGACCAAAGTGAATGGTGTCGAGCACCGCGTTGTTCGAGTCAGAGAGGACCGTGACCGTATCGTTGAAGAATTGGGTAACGAAGACCTCACTCTTACCTGAATCGTAGGCGAGCCCGTACGAGGTACCTCCGAGAGTCTGCGACGCTACCAGCGCCTGGCCATAGGCAAACGGATGTGTGGAGGACGAAATGACCAATAACGCAAGCAGGAGGAGCGCCATCGTCGTCTTGCTTCCGTAGCGTGCTATCACGAACTTAGACGGCACGGCAGTTCGGACCTAATTAAGCGCTCTGCCCGTCCAAGACAATCAACGGGCGCGTCTAGCTGGAATCGCATCGATGCGCCCGTAAATGTTTTAGCCTCAGGTTCACGCCATAGTCCTCACTTGTCCCTCGACCCGGCAATATTTCTGGCCGCTCTCGGGATAACCACGCTCGAGCTCGTGGAAGCGGCGGCGGTCGCCCTCGCCCTCTATGGAGACTCGAAACGCCCCGCCGTCTTCTTCTACACCGCCGCCGGGGTCGTGGTCGTCTTCGCCCCGATGTTCGTGCTCGGTGCGCTCATCACCCTCCTCCCTGACATGTACGTGAAGCTCGTCGGCGGCACTCTGCTCCTCTATTTCGGACAAAGACTGGTAAAGAGCGCCCGCAGGACAGTGGTGCGGAGTCGCAAGGGAAGCGCGGCTTCATCTTCCGAACACCAGGAGAAGGGAATGATGACCACAGCCTTCTCTGTAGGGGCAGTCGAGGCCTTTGAGGCCGCGATCGTGCTCGTGGCGCTGTTGCCCAATAACTTCCAGTCTACCGTGTTAGGGCTTGGGTCGGGGGTACTGGTCGTGCTGGTCGCGACCTATCTCCTTCGCAACCAAGTCAGGAAGGTGAAGCAGGCCAACATGAAGGTGGTTGTCTCCGCACTTCTCCTCTCCTTCTCGGTCTTCTGGTTCGGCGAGGCGTTCGTGGAGCTGAACGACCTTCTGCTCATCCCGTTGTTCGTCGCCTTCGCACTGGCAGTGCACACCTTCGCCAATCGGCCGTCGCCCGAGAAGCTAGAAGCTAGTGAGCCGGGACCGTCGAAGTAGCTTCAGCGCCTTCCTTTGGCCGCGGGAGTCTAAGGAAGAAGACGCGAAAGACTATCCCCACGACGAGGATTGTTAGTCCGACAGCGATATCCAGAGGGGCGAGGGCGAACGCAAGGCTAAGACAACCCACCAATCCTGCCCCCGCTAGCACCCGTGGAAACATTCGCTGTTCCTTCTTCAAACGAAGGGCGGAGAGGTTGGTCACGGTGTAGTAGAGCAGGGTCCCGAAGCTGGAGACTGCGACCGCGGTCGCGAACGGCGCGAAAGCGGCCACCAGCATCGAGATTGAACCGACGAAGATCACGCTTCGCCACGGGTTCTGTCCCCCTCCGAGCCGGGCGAGACCTCGAGGGAGGTCTGCCCCGCGCCCCATGGCAAACGCCACGCGGGAGACACCAAGTAGGTCTGAAAGGCCTTCGTTGAAGGTGGTGAGCAGCGCCCCAGCGGAGATTATGGCCACTCCGACGCCGCTCCCAACAATCACCATCGTATCCTCAAGCGGAGAAGACGAATTGGAAAGGCGGTTAGTCCCCAGGACGGAGACTGCCGTGACGGCCACCAAGAGATACAGTATCGTGGCCGTTCCAAGTGCGATGACGGTCGCCCTAGGAATCGTCCTTGCAGGGTTCCTGACCTCCTCCACGAGGGTCGCAATTCGGCTGTAGCCGGTATAGGCAAAGAACAGTAGAGCGGTAGCCCTCAGCGTGCCCCCGACCCCGCCGGGTGCGAACGGGGTCAGGTTCGATTCGTTGGCTCCTGGGAGACCCAGCACCACCAAGGCGAGCAGGGAAAAGACCGAGACTACGACCAATACGTCGGTCACCTTCACCGACCGCCTTATCCCCACTGCGTTCAGGGATGTCATGACTAGCACCGCAAGCACAGCCGCGACCCGGATCGGGACCGAGGGGAGTATGACGTTGAGATAGCCCCCGAAGGCGAGCGCGATGACGCCCGGGCCGACGGTGTTGGCGGTCAGGAACATCCAGCCTGCTGAAAAACCCCACCACGGCCCGAGCATCCGGCGGCCGAACTCGTAGGTACCGCCTGTCCGGGGGAGCACGGCTGCCAGTTGCGACGATGAGAGAGCGTTGCAGAGAGCTACGAAGGCCGCGAGGACGAGAGAAACCAATAGAGCGGGGCCGGCAACCCCTGCAGCCGGAGCGATGACTGCGAAGATTCCAGCCCCAAGGATTGCCGCCAGCCCCGTGGCAACCGCGTCAAACATGCCCAGCTGAGGCCGGAGTCGCGGCTGGTTGGGCTCCGACACCATATTTGCTCGGCTTGCGCACTATATCCCATAAATGCGTTTTCTGAGGACCGTGGCCCCGAGGCAGAGCGAGCTTGCGGGGTTTTGCCAGGCGCCCGTGCGAAGAAAACTGGCAAAGAATCTAAGGGTTTAAATAAAGGAGAAATTCGCAGGCGTCTCGTTAAGCTTAGTTCTGTTAACTAGCTGACATGAGAAGAACGCAATTGCCAGATTCGGCTATAGTAAAGTACCTCGTTAAGTTGAGGTTCGAAGTAGATGGAGTGGTGGAAAAGGCCGACATGATCGGCGCCATCTTTGGTCAGACGGAGGGCTTGTTCGGTCCAGAAATGAACCTGAACGAGCTCCAGAAGAGCTGGAAGGTGGGCCGGATAGAGATCAACCTAGAGTCCAAGAACGACAGGACCTATGGGGAGATACTCATCCCGATGTCCACCGACGTCAGCACAGCGGCTCTAATCGCCGCTGCTGTGGAGAGCGTCGACAAGGTCGGCCCTTGTTCTGCCAGGGTCGAACTGGTGACGATAGAAGATGTCCGCGCTTCGCGGCGCAAGCAGATAGTGGACCGCGCCAAGGACATCATGAAGGAGTGGGGGTCCCGCACCGCCAGCGAGGGTGAGAACCTCCTCAAGGACGTCCAGGATTCCACGAAGAGGGCCAGAGTCGTCAGCTACGGCGTGGAGAATCTCCCCGCAGGGCCAGGAGTCTACACCTCGGACCTCATCTATGTGGTGGAGGGTCGCGCCGACGTGATTCTTTTCCTGAGGGCAGGGTTGGAGAACGTGGTCGCCGTGGAAGGCACTAGCGTCCCACAATCCGTGATCGACCTAGGAAAGAAGAAGAGACTCATCGCGGTCCTTGACGGAGACCGAGGAGGAGACCTTATCGAGAAAGAACTCGAGCAGGTCGTGAAGGTAGAGCGCGTCCTCAGGGCGCCACATGGCAAGGAAGTGGAGGAGCTTACTCCGATGGAGGTACTACAGCTGCTGAGAGGCGAGGTTGCCCAAAGAGGCGGCCGTCCCGACCGTGCTGAAAGGTCCGCAAGGGAGGCCCGTCTTGAGAGGATGGAGCGCGTGGAACGCGGCGAGAGGACGGATAGAGGCGAGCGCATGGACAGAGGTGACGGCGGCGAGAGGCAGCAGTACCGCGAAAGGGAACCCAGTCCACCTCAACCTCAACCCCAACCCCAGTCCGAGACCCCGCCCGAACTGATCCCGGTAATAGAGAAGGTCAAGGAGGTCTTCCCGGCCCTCAACGGGACCCTGGAAGCACTGCTCCTCGACGAGAAACTCCAGGAGAAGGGCAGGTTCCCGATAAGCGAGCTCGTCCAGAAGGTGGACGGAGATTCGAACGTCAGGTCCATCGTCTTCGACGGCATAGTGACACAGCGTCTGGTGGACGCGGCCGCGAAGGTCGGGGTTACTGCGATAGTCGGGCACCGGGTCGGAGACATCAGAAACATGCCTGCGACGATGAACGTCGGCACTTTCAGGGACCTCGGCCTAGAATAGGCCCTTGTTTCTTTGATAGTTTCGCAGCTAATACAAAAGCAAGGCATCTGCTCACTCGTAGTGGAGTCCCCGGACGACCTCTGGACCCTGCGCAGGCTCGTGGCCCCCGGGGATACGGTCGTGACCAAGAGCTCAAGGGTCGTCAAGAACGAGAGCGAGTATTCAAGGCCCGACAGGGGTGAACGCGTCAAAGTTACCATAGCCATGGTCGTTAGTGACGTCTCCCTCGACAGCAGCATCGGCAGGCTCCGCATTCGCGGGAAGATCGTGGAGGCGAGCGACGACAGCGTGACCACCGCAGGAACCCATTCGGTCTCCGTCACCCCAGGCTACGGGCTCACCCTGAAGAAGAAGGAATGGTCTCCTGTCTACACCACGATCCTGAACTCCGCCAAGGACAAGGGCGGCCGGTTCCTCATAGTCACCGTCGACAGGAGGGAATCAGGGGTCGGGTTGCTCAGCGGGTCCCACCTGACCATCGTACTCAGTCTTGAGTCCGGGGTCGGAGGGAAAGGGGCGAAGGAAGCCGACACGGCCCCGTTCATCAGAAAGACGGTGGACGCGCTTCGCAATTCCTGGCGGGATGGCGACAAGGTGGTCATAGCGGGTCCTGGCAACACGAAACTGGCCCTGGCAAGCAGAGTAGCCGAGGACCCCGACCTTGGCAAGAGCTATGTCGTGATAGACGGCTTCGACCTCGCCGGAGCCGACGGTGTCAGAGGGTTGATCAAGTTCGAGCCCTTTCAACAGGTGGCTCGCGAGAGCGTCCTGGTCGAGGTCCAGGGAATAGTCAACGAGACCATAAGGAGGATGGCGCGAGGCGACACCAGGGTCGCTTACACTCTCCCCCGCGTCAAGGAGGCTGCGGGCATGGGGGCGGTCGAGAAGTGCGTTGTCACCGATGGGGTCTTCACCCACAACACCGACGAGGAGCTCGTCGTCTCCGTCCTCAACTCCATCGAGGAACAAGGGGGAGGAGTGTATCTCTGTGACTCGTCCCTCGAGATGGGGAAGCAGGTCTCAGCGTTCGGGGGAATCATCGCTACCCTCCGTTTTCCGCTCAGGACTTGGCAATGAGTGGAAAGACGAACTCCGAAAGAATGGCCAGGAGCACACCGCCCGTCATCAGGTCCTTGCCCAACTTTCTGGAGAGCCGGGTTGAGTTCAGGAAGACCCCGACGAGCAGGACCGTGATCTAGGCGATCCTGCTGATGTCTATGACAGCGCCATCGACGGTCATCATTAGCTGGGTTGCGTCAGTCTTGAACTCGCTGGCCAGCTGCTGCAGGGCGGTCCCAAAGTCCGGAGGCGACGAATCGAGCGGAAGCCAAGCCCCCACCAACGCGAGGAGTGGAACTAATTGGCCTGTCATCGCCTAAAGACTAGGTCCAGATATTTAACCGGCAAGGGTCTTGTCTAGAAGAGGCGGAGGTACGGTCCGGCTACGACCACGATGATTAGGACGAATACCAGGAAGCCCACTACATTGCTAATCCGAGAGGCCCTCTCGTTCGTAATGCGCCCCCTCCCCACGCCCACCAGGAATCGGTCAAGAGCCTGCCCCCCATCCGTGATAGAGAGCGGCAAGCTGTTGAATATTGCCAAGTTGAAGTCGACGAAAAAGATCCAGAATAGTGTGTTGTCCACCGCGCTGGTCGCGGTACCCAGAGGTAGGTGATAATATCCGATCAGCAAGTCAGAGAACGGTATGTAACTTGCGGGGTTGTAGTTTCCTAGCACTGGGAAGGAAGGAGGCAGGATGTAGAGCGCGGGGTCATTCCTGTAGGCGTTCGCATAGCTTTCCACGTTGGACTTTAGGGTCCCGTAGCTGATAGAACCCACCCCGAGGTACGGATAGAAGGAAGTGGTGCTCACGTTGGTAATCAGGTTCGTGGTGGTGACCGTCACGTTACCCAATGTCACGTCATCGACGACCAAGGTCTGGCCGTTCCTCCATATCGTGATGTTCACCACCTGCCCTGGCTGGAAGTCCCCGCTCTGCCTGAGAGCAACATCCAGGTCGTTGAAGGGGATACCATTTATCGCGGTGATGACGTCCCCCGGGACTATGCCGTGGGCGTACGCCGGAGACGGCAGGTTGAAGCCCGACGCCGCGCAGTTGTCCGAGCAGGTCACCACCGCTCCATCAGCCGCTGGAGTCATTGCTGAAACCGAGAATATGAGGAGGGCCAAGCACGCCAGGCCGACGATGAGGTTGATCCCCGTCCCCGCGCCCAGTACCCTGAGCGAGTTCCTCGCCTTCGTATCCCTGAGCTCCTTCTCGTCCACCTCGACAAAAGCTCCTATCGGAATGACCACAAGGAAGATCACGCCTACCGACTTTACCCGTAATCCAAGGCTCCTCGCCACAATTCCGTGGGAGAACTCGTGGATGGTCACGGCCACGACTATGCCGATTATTCCGTAGACGACCGGGATGAACGGGTTGAGCCCGGGGAGGAGCAGATTAGCCTGTGGAGCTACCGTTCTTACCGCAACAGCGACAGCGGCGCCCTGAGGCGAAAGATAGAGGAGGAGTTCCCGTATCAGCACGTAGAAGATTATCGCAGCCGAGATCGGCATCAGGAAGAGCATGAACCAGGCGAGTGGCTTGACGATCCTCAGTCTCCCGAGCCTATCCATCAATGGGAGCCCTCTGCGGGTCCTCAGCATCGTCACAACCCCATAGTAGGAGGTGACCCGCTTCTGCTCCTCTTCTTCCAAATTCGTCGGTGCGACCTAGGGAGAACGCTTTAAGCCTTCACCCACGTTATCGAACCGAAATCACTCCTTGACTCAATGCGGGAGATGCGGCGGCGGAGCATTCTACACCAGGAGATACTCTGGGGAGACCCTCTGTACCTCGTGCTTCAAAGCTTCAATCGTGGAGAAGACCAGGAGAACGATCTCCAAGTATGACATGCTCGGTCACGGCCAGAGAGTGGGGATCGCCCTCTCCGGAGGGAAAGACAGCCTCTCGCTCCTCCAGGTGCTCCACGAGCTGAACGAAAACAAGAGATGCGAGCTCGTCGCGCTGACGGTGGATGAGGGCGTGGAGGGGTATCGGGACGAGGCCATCGAGCACGCTTCGGCGCTCGCCAGGAAGCTCGGGGTCGAGCACGTCCTCGTCTCGTACAAGGAGCTCTACGGGTTCACCCTCGACCAGGCCCTGGACTGGAAGGACCAACGAACCCACTCGTCCTGCAGCATCTGCGGGGTCTTCAGGAGGCGGGGAATCGATGAGGCCGCGACCCGGGCCAGGGTCTCGGTCGTCGCGACCGCCCACAACCTGGACGACTATGTGCAGACCTTCCTGATGAACCTGATGCACGGGGACGTGGATCGGCTAGGATGGTTCGACCCTTCGGTCGTCGACGCTGACTTTCCATTCAGGAGGGTGAAGCCTTTCATGGAGATCTACGAGGAGGAAATCGCCCTCTACGCGCACCTGGAGGGGCTCCCCTTCCAGAGCGCGAGCTGCCCGTACATGCACGAGGGACTCAGGAGCGAGGTGAGGGACTACCTCAACGAACTGGAGACAAAGCACGCGGGGATCAAGAACGTGCTCCTCAACTCGGCACTTCAGGTCTCCACAAAGCTGGCCATCGTGGGGACGCACGCGAACTCGGTCCCCTGCTCCATCTGCGGTAAGCCTTCCTCCCAGGGCGTTTGCGGGGTGTGCCGGATGAAGGACCTCGTCCAACAACACACTAAATATAGTCCCTGATTGTCGCGGAGCTTGGTGGCGGGTAGGGCTGGGAGGTCAGCCGTCTCCCGATAGGCTGAAACCGGCTATACGCAGTGGCCAGTAACCGTCGGGTCAAGCTATCTCTCCTTCTACCTACGCACATGGGCGGGTTGATATCACGCCGGAGCGGGCAGTCATGAGGAGCGGGCCCCTCGAAGGAGGGGTTTTGACTCTTGATCGCCGAATCGGGCGAGGTCCGGGAGGGAGCAACCCTAAGGTGACGCGGCTACGCTGCTCCGTCTACGTGGGGGACCGCCCTATGTGCGGGACTGGGGAAGGTTGGGGTGACGAACTCCGACGGGACTGCCACCATATAGTGGCGAATCCCGACCGTTAATAGCGCTCCCGCGCTCGCAGAGGGTGGAAAATTGGTGACGGTCGAGCGCTCCCCGTACAAAGGCATGCTCGAGGACGCGAGGGTCCAGGCATGGATAACGGACGTCGAGAGGGGGAGCCAGTCCGGCGCGGCGGGGGCGTTCAGGCGGCTCGGGAACTGCTGCGAGACCATGGCGACATCGCCCCAGGAGCTCGCGAAAATGGACGAGAAGGAAGCGGTAGTCTTCCTGCGTCAGCTGGTCGTCAGGCTCGAGGAGAGGGACCTCTCCGGCGTCTCCATCCGGACGTACATCAAGGCGATCAAGAGCTGGTGGACCTTCAACGACCTGGACGTGAAGAAGAGGGTCAGGGTGAAGGACTCGGCCGGGAGGTACGACAATGAGCGGGTCCCGACGAGGGAAGAACTGCAGCGGATTCTCGACGTCTGCTCGATGAGGGAGAGGCTGTCGGTATCTCTTATGGCGTTTTGCGGGTTCAGGCCGCAGGTCCTCGGAGATTTCCGAGGGAACGACGGGCTCGTCATCGGGGACCTGCCGGAGCTAGTGGTCTCAGGTGGGCGCGTGGAGTTCCCCAAGGTGCCGTCGCTGCTGAAGGTGAGAAAGACGCTCTCCAAGAAGCGCAACGCGTACTTCGTCTTCGTACCCCAGCAGGCCTGCGGCTACCTGAAGAACTACCTGGAGTGGCGCCTGGGAGAGGGTGAGACACTCACGCAGGAGTCTCCGCTCTTCACCGCTATCTGGCAGTATGGTCCACATCACCCCGAGCACGTGAGGACCGCGATGGTCTGCAAGGGCATCCGAAAGGCGATCGTGAGGGCAGGGTTCGGCTGGCGCCCCTACGTGCTCCGGCGATACTTCGACGTGCGCATGATGGAGGCTGAGGCCGACGGGATGATCATCCCGGACTGGCGTGCCTTCTGGATGGGGCACGCGGGGAGCATGGAGGCGACCTACACGGTGAACAAGGCGCTCCCCGAGGCCACGATAGAGAGGATGCGCGAGGCCTATTCCCAGGCGGCAGAGAAGCACCTCTCGACCGTGGTCCGGGGGAGCATCAGCAAGGACGAGGTCGTGAAGACGGCGAGGGTCGAGTCTCTCAAGATGTTCGGCTACACCGACGAGGAGCTCGGCGCGTTGGGGGATGTGACGCAGCTCACGCTGGAGCGGCTGCAGGAGCTGATCCACGAGAAGTCCAAGCTGATGCTCGGCCTGAGGCAGGGGACACAGAAGGTCGTTACTGTCGAGGAGCTCGAGCGCTGGATAGAACAGGGGTGGGACTACAAGCGGGACCTGCCGAACGGCAAGGCGGTGATTGGGTTAATGGAGGGTTAGTTAAGGAGCGCCGGACGAGCGGCCCCGCCGTTTGGTATCTCTCAAGCTCTCTCTTTCCAGCCTCCTCAGGTAGTGCGGATCAGGACCTCGGCGTTCTCGACCCGCACCAAATCGGGCTCAGCGAGCTGGTCGATCAGCACTGAGCTTTCAGGGGGCAGCTTCTTCCTGAGCTTTCCCTTGAGGGGCCGCATGTCTACGGTATTGCCAGCGTGAGGCGCTCTCTTTGATTTCATGAAGGAAATGTGACGCGACGGCTTTAACGGCGAGCGACGATGAACCCTCATGCATGGGACAACCCTTTCGCTAGTTCCTGGATTTTGACAGCGTGCCAGGGTTGCCATTTTCGCACCGCAGGGTTGCCAAATTGCGCGCCTAGGGTTGCCATTTTAGGCCTCAAGGTTGCCAAAATAAGTGTCAAGGTTGCCAATCTTGTTCGTAGTTTGGCAACCCTGGCGGCTTTCGTTAAATACTGAACAGGCCTTTGATGCCGTATTTCGTATATCTCTCTGTTAATGCGGAAAGGGTCTGTGACCTCAGGTCCAGTACAGGTTACGAATGCGTCCAAGTAACACAGAGACATTCCCAAGGGTGGGAATAGCACCAAGCCGGATTATTACCCAAGGGTTGGGTATTACGGCGGAACGGGACAATACCCAAGGGTTGGGTATTAGGTCGATCAAACAGTGCACAAGGGTTGTGCCTCAT